>DATJEH010000168.1:0-37617 GCA_035496875.1 Terriglobales bacterium
AGCATCAGCAGCGGGTTGTCAGCGGAAGGCGGCTCGCTGGAGTAAACGTCCACAGCGGCGCCGCCCAAGTGGCCAGACCGCAGGTGGCCGGCGAGCGCCACTTCATCCACCACCCCGCCCCGTGACGCCTGCACCAGCACCGCTCCGGCTTTCATTTTTGCCAGTTGCCGTTCGCCTATCATGCCCCGGGTTTCCGGCAGAAGCGGCACGTGCAGGCTGATTACATCGGCGGTTTCCAGGAGTTCATGCAGAGACACCTGACGGGCGCCCCATGACTCCGCAGCGGCGCGATCACGCGGCGCGGGATCGTAATAGCAGATGCGGCAGCCCATTTTGTGAAATGCGGCCGCTGCCGCCAGCCCTATCGTGCCCAGGCCCACCACCCCGGCCAGCAATCCCTCCAGACCGCTGAGGCTTGCCGAAACAAGGTGCGCACGGCTGGGAGCGTAATTTCCTTTGCGAACTTCGCTGTCGGCCCAGCACAAGCGCCGCAGCAGAACCACGGCGGCGGCCACTACATATTCCGCCACCGCGCTGTTACTGGCGGCGGGCACGTTGGCGACGGGGATGCCAAGCCGCTTCAACGCCGCTTCATCCAGCCGGTCCAGTCCGGCGCCCGTCACCTGGACCAGTTCCAGCCTGCTGCCTTCAAGAAGCGCCGGGGCAATGCGCGGACCCACCGCCGGAATAACCAGGGCGCGCGCTTGCTTCACCATTTTTCCGATATCGCAACTGTCGGGGGCGCGATAAACGACGTTCAGCGAGGGCGGCGGCAAAGCCCCCACCCGCGCAAAATCGGATTCCGGCCGCAGACAGATCACGTCCATGCGATGGCCCCTGAACGCCTAGGATCGAGTTCCCGGTTCCCTGGTTCCGCCGGCGATGTCACTTACCGGAAAAAAGCACAACAACATAAGCGGCTCGCTTCCCGTGTTGCGGGTTACATGCTTCTCCCCGGGAGGAACCAGCAGCGCGTCCCCCGCCTTCAACTCATACGTACCGCTGTCGGCATAAGTGGTGCCCCGGCCGGCCAGCACGTAAATACATTCTTCGAAATCGCTGTGATGATGCGGTCCGCGCGGCGCCTCGAGCGGCGCGGGAACCGGTATTTCCACCAGCCGCAGGGTAATCGCCCGCGCTCCCTTCTCCCCGGAGACAATTTCCAGGGCGGTTCGTCCCGGCAACCCCAGCCGTTTGGCCTCCGCCTGCGTGCAAACTCGCGCCATCAGCCCACCTGATGCAATTTCTTGATCTCACCCACTCCGCCCTGCACCGCGTCCAGTTGGCGAAAAATCTGGAGTGCTTCCTTGGCGATCGCGTCGGCGATGGTTCCCACCATGCGTCTTCCTCTTTCCGCTGTCGCCGGCTGCGGACTGCCGTACCAGCCGGTGGGCGCAATGGAGCGGATGTCGGTGAGCACCGGCTGATAACTGCGCGTTCGCCGCAGCTTGTCCATTTGGCTGGCGTGAACATGCTCGGAAGAATTCTCAATGCGGTCCAGGTGCACCAGCTCCGGCCGCCGGGCCAGCACGGCCAAAGCCTCGATTTCCCCACCGTGCGTGAGCCCGTTGCATTCCGGGCCAAACAGGTCGGCGGCCACATAGCATGCCTGCGCCGTCGCCACCGTCATGCCGTGCTCGCGGTGCAGCGCTTCCGCCGCGATGGCGAGGGAAGGGATGTTGCCTTCATGCCAATTGATCATCAACAGGTATTTCGCTCCGTGGCGGGCAGTCGAGGCGCAAGTTTCAATCACCACCCGCATGTAGGTTTCGGGGGTAAGCGTGATGGTGCCCTCATAGGGCATGTGCAGCGGCGTTACCCCCACCGGGCTTGCCGGCAGGACCAGGCCATCCATGCGCTCCGCCACCGCCTCCGCGATTACATCCACGGCATACATATCGGTTCCGCTGGGCAGATGGGGACCGTGCTGCTCCACGCTCCCTGCCGCCAGAATGACCAGTGGATTTTTTTTGAACTGGGCGGCGATTTCCGGCTGCGCCAGCTCCACAAAATACCGGCTAGGCAATGGCGCTCCTCTCTGCCAGGCGTTCGCGCGCCGCTTCCATCACATCCGCGATCCGGGTATAGCGGCCGTTGTTCTCAATCGAGCGCAGGGCGGCATAGACCACGGCCACGGCGATATTGCCGTTATTCGCGCTGAGTTCGCCGGATTTGCCGCTGCGGCAGCTTTCCGCGAACATCTCCAGCTCGGCGCGGAACATGTCACTCGGAGGCACCTTCAGCTCCTCGCGCTTGCCATAGCCATCTTTTCCACGCTGGATGTAAAGGGTGGAGGTAAGGTGCAGCATATCGGGCGTGTCCCAAGTGCCGAAATCAATCTCGTAGTGCATGAGCCCCTTGGAACCGAACACGCGCACCGCGAATACCCCTGGCGAAGTCCAGCACGAGCCCACGTAGCCGATTTTTCCATCGGCAAACCTCAGCAGCGTCATGGACTGGTCGTCCACCTCCGCCCCAACCGGCGAAAGCTTGGACGCCATGGAGCCGACTTCCGCAATTTCGCCGCCCAGATAATGCAGCAAGTCGAACTGGTGAATCGCCAGTTGCGACAAGGGCCCTCCCGGCGCCCGGTCCTTGTACCAGCGCCAGGTATTGGGAGTCAGTTCCAGGGCCCGTTCATTGGAAAAATTGGCCTCGAGAAAGGCCACGCGGCCCAGTTCGCCGCGGTCAATGGCTTCTCGGATTTTGCGCGCGCCGGCCATGAGCCGCGCGCTGTGGCCCACGGTGACGGTAACGCCAAACTGCTTTTCCAGCGCCGCGATCTGCAGGCCTTCTTCCAGTGTGCTGGCAATGGGCTTCTCGGTGTAGACGTGCTTGCCCGCCTTGGCCACCTCGCGGGCCACAGACAGGTGCTGCTCGTTGGGCACGGTGAGAATGACGCCGCTGATCTCCGGCGAGGAGAGCATAAGCTTCAGGTCGGCCACCGCGACCACTCCCGTTTCGCGCGCAAAATTCTGGCGTTTCTCCTCGGAACGGCTGTAGGCGGCGACGATTTTCAGCTTGTCGGATTTGGCGGCAGCGCGGGTCAGGACCTTGGCCCAGCGGCCCAACCCCACAATGCCAACTTTGACCGGCTCTGCGCTCATGATGGCCCCTTACACAATGGAATGTCTTGACCGCGATACGGCCCGCGCTGTACAAAAGCAGGCGAGTGGTAGTACGGTATTACAGCATGACTTGTCCGTCAAGCGATGTTCCTTCCAATGGCGCCGTCCTTTCCGCCATCCCTCGCGCGGCTGCTCCTTTACGCCGCCAGGTTGTGGAGGAATTGCGCCAGTCCATCATCAGCGGAAAGCTGAGGCCGGGCGTCCGGTTGGTGGAGCGCGAGCTGATCGCCATGATGGGGGTCTCGCGCACGGTGATTCGTGAAGCCCTGCGCCAGCTCGAGTCCGAAGGCCTGGTGGCCATGATTCCCAACAAGGGACCGGTGGTGCGCGAACTCACCCTGGCCGAAGCCAAGGATCTGTACTCCATTCGTGCCGTCCTGGAAGGCCTGGCCGCACGCCTGTTCGTGGAGAACGCCGATGAGGGCAAGTTGCGCAAACTGCAAACCGCGCTCACCGTGACCGCCGCGGCTTACAAGGCCGCTGACCCCGAAGTACTCCTGGGAGCGAAGAACCGTTTCTATGATGTGCTGTTCGAGGGCGCGGGTAGCGAGACACTGTCGTCCATGATTGCCACCCTGCATGCCCGCATAAGACGCTGGAGGGCCCTCGGTCTGGCCCACCCCCAGCGTTCCCCGCGGCGCTCCCAGGAAAGCATCAGGGCCCTGCGGTTTGTAGTTGCGGCCATCAAGGCGCGCGACCCCGAACAGGCCGACAAGATCATGCGGGAAGAAGTGAACCGGGCAGCCATGGAAATCATGCGCCTATTGGGCAACTCCGACTCCCCTGCCCCCGCCCCGCACGCTTCATAAAGCACTTTATTTTGCCGTTCATGAGGAGAGAACAGGATGACCACCGCTTTTATCGTCCACGACAAGGCTGACACAGTCGGCGTCGTGGTGGTCGAAGATGTCCAACCGGGCAAGGACCTGACCGGCTGGATCATGGAGACCGACGAAACCATCACCCTCAAGTCTCTGGACCCGGTTCCGCTCGGCCACAAGATCGCGCTGCGCGATATCAAGTCGGGCGACACCGTCCTGAAATACGGCCATGATGTCGGCCGCGCCGTGTCTGATGTCGGCAAGGGACACCACGTTCACGTTCACAACCTGAAGACCAAGAGGTGGTGAGAATGGCAGGCTATGAGTTCTACGGCTATCGCCGCGAGAATGGGCGGGTAGGAATTCGCAATCATGTAGTCATATTGCCCCTGGACGACCTCTCCAACGCGGCTTCCGAAGCCGTCGCTAATAACATCAAGGGCTGCCTGGCCTTGCCTCATGCTTACGGCCGCCTGCAATTCGGCGAGGACCTGGAGTTGCATTTCCGCACCCTGATCGGCACCGGCTGCAATCCCAATGTAGCTGCCTGCGTGGTCATCGGCATCGAACCCGGCTGGACGGGACGGGTGGTCGAGGGCATCGCCGCCACCGGCAAGCCAGTAGCCGGTTTTGCCATCGAGACCAATGGCGACATCAGCACTATTGCCGCGGCCTCGCGCAAGGCGCAGGAGTTCGTGCAGTGGGCAACGGAAAAGCAGCGCGAGCGCTGCTCCATTGAGGACCTGTTTGTCTCCACCAAATGTGGGGAGAGCGATACCACCTCCGGACTGGGCTCCTGCCCAACCGTCGGCAACCTGATTGACAAGCTGGACCCCCTGGGCGCTACAACCTGCTTCGGGGAAACCTCCGAGCTGACCGGCGCAGAAGTGGTTTGCGCAAGCCGCGCTGCAAGCAAGGACGTCGGCGAGCGATTCATGCAGGTGTTCAACACCTACCAGGAAGTGATTGACCGCTACAAGACCAGCGATCTCTCGGAGTCGCAGCCCACGAAAGGCAACATCGCCGGCGGCCTCACCACCATCGAGGAAAAAGCTTTCGGCAACCTGCAGAAAATCGGAAAAAAGACCAAGTACATTGACGTTCTGCAACCCGCCGAACCCCCCGCAAAGGGGCCCGGGCTCTACTACATGGATACATCCTCCGCGGCCGCGGAGTGCGTAACCCTGCAGGCCGCCGCCGGATTCGTGGTCCACCTCTTCCCGACGGGCCAGGGGAACGTCATTGGCAATCCCATCGAACCGGTGATTAAGCTCACCGCCAATCCGCGCACGGCGCGCACCATGCGCGAGCACATTGACCTGGACGTTTCCGGCCTGCTGCGCCGCGAAATGAACCTGGACCAGGCTGGCGACCGGCTGATTGAGCTCATGCTGCGCACCTGCAATGGGCGGTTGACCTGCGCCGAAGCGCTGGGCCATCGCGAGTTCGTGATGACCAAGCTCTACCAGAGCGCCTAGGGCAGGGCTGGAGAGGGCGGGCGGGTGAGGTTGTACGGTGGTCTGACCGCTTTGTGGTATGATGCGCGGCTTACCGGTACAGAACTCCGCCTGTCACCCAGGAGGCATGGGCATGTGCGCCATTACCCGGCGCGGTTTTATGAAAGGCGCGGCCTTGGCGCCGCTGGCCCTCGGCCCTCTTTCCTTGCATGCCCAGGGCGCTCCCCCCGAACGCTTCGATATCGTTGTGGCTGGCGCCGGCCACAACAGCCTGATTACCGCCGCCTACCTGGCTAAGGCGGGCTACCGTTGCCTGGTGCTCGAAGGCCGGCCGCTGGTAGGCGGGGGCGTCAAGACCGCCCAACTCACTCTGCGCGGTTTTCACGACGACGTCTGCTCCACCGCCCACAGTGGCATCCAAGCCAATCCTCTGCTCAAGAACGACGAACTTCACCTGGGCGACTACGGCCTGGAGTACATAACGCCCGATCCCATCTTCCACGTGGTGTTTGGGGATGGCTCTTACCTCACCCAGTGGCGCGACCTGGAGCGCACCGCAGCAGAATTCGCTAAATTCTCCAGGAAGGATGCGGCTGCCTACCGCCGCATGCTGGCGGAATTCGACTCGGTTAAAGCAGTTTTCGGTGGCGCCAGTTTCAACCCCATCGGCTTCGTTCCGCCCCTGAACGAGCGCCTGGCGAAAATTCCGCGTGGAAAACAGTGGCAGCGTCGCCTGGCCATGTCGGCCTGGGAGATCATTCGCGACACTTTCGAAGACGACCACTCCCGGGCAGCCTTGCTGTTCATGGGACATCTTTCGTCGGAAGCTCCCAGCGACCCCGTTACCGGCCGCATGGCCTACGCCTTTGCCGGCCAGCAGCAGGGGGGGAGGCCGCTGCCCAAGGGCGGCTCCGGAATGCTGACACAGGCCCTCGCCCGCTTTATCGAGGCCCACAATGGCTCAATTCTGACCAACAAGTGGGTGCGCAGCTTCATCATCGAGAATGGCCGCTGCGCCGGCGTGGAGTGCGACGATGGCAGTTCCTATCGTGCCGCCAAGGCGGTGCTCTCCACCATTCATATCAAGCACCTGGTGAAGATGGCGCCGCCCCAGCTCTGGGGCCAGGACTTCCTCGACGGCGTGGATACCTGGCAGGGCGAGCGCACCATGTTTGTGAGCCATTACGCCACCTCGGTAGCGCCGACTTACACCGTCCATGGCGGCAGCCTGACGCCCGTAGAGGCCGGGGTGATCGCCGACGCGGACCGGGCTTTAAGATTCGGTTTTGACGACACCTCGGGGCTGGTCAACCTGGACCAGCCTCCGCTGCAGGTCATCTGCTGCAGCGTGGCCGACCCTTCGCGCACGCCGCCGGGCATGCACACACTCAAGATCATCGGATTCCAGCCTTATAACTTGAAGCAAGGCCCGCAGCATTGGGACGAAATCAAGCACCAGGTGGACCAAGCTAACCTGAATTATCTGCGGCGCTTCTCGCCCAACCTTACCGACGACAAGATTCTGGCGCGCTTTCTCACCAGCCCGCTCGATATTGAGCGCATGAATCCACATTTCTGGCACGGGAGCGCGCACGGCGGGCGGCAGGATGCCGCGCAATCCGGGCCCATGCGCCCCATGCTGGGTTGGGCGCAGCATCGCATGCCCATTCCCGGCCTGTACCAGACGGGCGCCACCACGCATCCCGGGGGTTCCGTGACCGGGGCCCCGGGGCGGAATGCGGCCGTGGTCATGCTCAAGGATTTCGGCACCAGTATTGAAGAAGTGGTCAGCAAAAAGACATAAGTGGAGGTTCGGTTGTGCGACCTAAGCCCATTCCCGCGCTATTCGTCGCCGTGCTAGCCGTCTTGCTTGTCAGCGGCATGAAGCTGCCAGCGCAGAACGCGCCGGCATATCCGCCGCAGCTCGTGCCTGACAATCCCCTGCATCCCGCCGCACCCACACAGCCGCTGCCTTACAGTCACAAGACACATCTGGCTCTGAAGATTGGCTGCCAGTTTTGCCACACCAATCCCGACCCGGGCAAGCTGATGACCTATCCCGCCACCGCGACCTGCATGACCTGCCACCAATCTGTAGCCACAGATTCGCCGGCGATCAAAAAGCTGGCGGAATACGACAGCAACCATCAGTCCATCCCCTGGGTGCGGGTGTACAAGGTGCTGCCCGGGGTGAAGTGGGGCCACCGCTTTCACCTCGCTGCCGGCTTGAAATGCCAGAACTGCCATGGCCCGGTGCAGGAGATGCCGGCCATGTTCGAGAAGACCAGCGTGACCACCATGGCTGTCTGCATTTCCTGCCATGAGAAGAATCACGCCAAAACGGTCTGCAGCACCTGCCACTCCGCCCCTTCGCTGCAGGGGGGACAGGCGGCAACCACGCAGCCCGCGGCGGCAGGCAAGACCAGCGACCGATAGGAGCAACTTCATGAGCGACATCACCCGGCGCGGTTTTCTCAAAGGAGCGGCGGTGGCGCCCCTGATCCTTAAGCCCCTGGCGGCCATCGGCCAGCAGGGTCCGCGCGCTGAAAGCTTTGACATTGTTGTGGCCGGCGCTGGGCACAACAGCCTGGTCACCGCCGCTTACCTGGCCAAGGCCGGCTACCGCTGCGTGCTGCTGGAAGGCCGTCCCACTATCGGCGGCGGCGTCAAGACGGCGGAGTTGACACTGCGCGGCTTCCAGGACGACGTCTGCTCCACCGCGCAGTACTTTATCCAGTCCAATCCCATGCTGCGCAACAACGAGATTCCCCTGCGCGACTACGGGCTGGAATACATTGATCCCGATCCCATCTTCCACATGGCATTTCTTGACGGCAGCCACCTGACGCAGTGGCGCGATGTGGAGCGCACTATCGCCGAATTCGCCAAGTTTTCGAAGAGGGACGCGGCTGCGTACCGCCGCATGTATGAGGAATTTAACTCGGTTGCGCCCATATTCCGCGAGGCCACCTTCACTCCCATTGGCTTCGGCCCTTCCCTTCCCGAGCGACTGGCGGCGCACCCACGCGGCAAGCTGTGGCAGCGCCGCCTGGCCATGTCAGCATGGGAAATCATTCGCGCCAATTTCGAAGACGAGCACTCCCTCGCCTTCATGGTCTTTCTGGCACACATAACTTCGGAAGCGCCGGACGCGCCCGTCACCGGGCGGGTGGCTTACTCGCCATTCGGGCAGCAGCACTCCGGACGTCCCATGCCCAAGGGCGGTTCCGGAAAACTGGCCGAGGCCCTGGGCCGCTACATTGAAGCCCATAACGGAGTCATCCTGACCAACAAATGGGTGGAGCGCTTCATCATCGAGAACGGCCGCTGCGTGGGCGTGGAGTGCGGCGACGGCACTTCTTACCGCGCCAGCAAGGCGGTGATATCCACCCTGCATATCAAACACCTGGTGGATATGGCGCCGCACGAACTCTGGCCGCAGGATTTTCTCGATGGCGTGGACACCTGGCAGGCAGAGGAGGCTATGTTCGTCAGCCATTACGCCACCAGCGCGGCGCCGGTGTTCCCCCTGGATGGCGGCGGCACCATCTCCCCCGCTGAAACCGGCCTGTTGGTTTCTCCCGAGCGCGCCTTGCGCGTGGCCCTGGACGACGTTTGCGGCAACATCAACACCGAAGACCCGCCCATGCACTGCATTTGCTGCACCGTGGCCGACCCCAGCCGCGCCCCCGCCGGCATGCACACCCTCAAGCTGGTGACCTGGTATCCCTACGACATCAAGCAGGGTCCGCAACACTGGGACGAGATCAAGAAGCAGGTGGCGGAGGCCAACCTGAAGCAGTTGCGGCGGTTCTGCCCCAGCCTGACGCCAGACAAGTTTCTCGCCGAGTTCATTGAGAGCCCTATTGATTTTGAGCGCATGAACCCCCATTTCTGGCATGGCAGCGCGCACGCTGGAGCGCAGAATGCCGCCCAAACCGGCCCTATGCGTCCCATGCCGGGCTGGGCGCAGCACCGCATGCCCATTCCCGGCCTCTATCAGACCGGCGCCTGCACCTATCCCGGCGGCTCGGTGAGCGGCGCGCCCGGGCGCAACGCCGCCGTGGTCATGCTCAAGGATTTCGGCACCAGCATCGAGGCGGTGGTGAGCAGGAAAAGTTAGCCACGCCCCAGGAGGTTTTGTGCGAGGGTTTGTGCTTCTCGCGGCTACAGCGCTTCTCGCTGGAACCGCATTCGCTCAACAGGGCAAGAACGCCAGCATTGATCCCGACCACATTTTCTTCACCATGCCGGTACCGAGTCCGGTCACGGAAATCGTGGAGCCGGTGGAGGGCTCGGAATTTCCCCTGCACATCATCTACGTGGAAACGGTGGACGGGCTCTACGCGCCGATCGGCCTGCGCAAGCCGCCGGGGAAGGGCCCCTTCCCCATCGTTTTATTTGCGCATATGAACGGCGGGATGGGCGTGCGCTGGATTCGCGAGTGGACGCAGAACGGCAGCTGGACCTTGGAGCAATTTCTGAGAGCCGGATACGCGGTGGCCTGGATGCGCTACCGCGCCGAAGTAGAGGACACCTATGGCAAGCCGCTGGTGGAGGGCAAGCAGGAAGGACGGCAGATCTTCAGCCGCGGGCCACTGGAGTACGAGGACGCCATTTCCATTATTAAGTTTGTGAAGACGCTTCCCTATGTGGACCCCCACCGTGTCGGCTACCTGGGCCTGAGCCACGGCGGCGAAATGCTGATGAAAATAGCCAGCGAATATCACGGCTTGCGCGCTGGCATCGCCAGCGAGCCCGCTTCCATGGATTACCTGGCCAAGCGGCCCCCAGCGCCGGGCACGCCGCGGGGTCCCGAAACGCTGCCGGTAAACAGTGAAGAAATGCAGCGCAAGGCGACGGCTGAAGCGCGTACCCAGCTTGATATGGCGGTGGCCATGAAGCGCATCAACGCCATCACCACGCCTATATTCATTCAGGGCCGCGACCGAGATCACCACCAGGACATTTTCCGGCTCAATTACGAACTGCTGCGAGAGGCGGGCAAGGATGCACAATGGAAGTCCTATGACCACAACGAGCACGGGTTTATCTTTGTGAAGCGCAATGCAGAGGGGGTCTACGCGCCCGATCCCATTCAGGCGCAGGCTGTCAAAGATGCCATCGCGTATTTCGACCGCTACATGAAAGCGCCGTAGTTACTGCTCGATCGTCGTCTGCTGGCTGTAAACCAGCTGCCAGCGCCCGTCACGATTCACCCAGATGCGCATGGCGCGGTACGGCCGGACATGGGTGGTGGGCTGCTGCGTATCCCGCATGACCGCCGTTTTGCCAAATACCCGCACATCCATGGAATTGGGCGCCACCGCTCCAATATCCGTCACCTGGCTGCCCTGCGCCTGCTTGCGGATGGTGGCCACGCGGTCAGCCTTGGTCAGCGGATTGCCATTCTCTTTGATGTTGAACACGAACTCATCGCCCACGTGCCAGGCCCACTCGTCCGCGTTCCGCTGGTTGACCGCTGTTTCCAGCCCCTGCCACGATTCGACCACTTGCTGTTGCTCGGCAGAACCGTGGTAAGGAACGGTCTGGCACGGGTTCCGGCAGGGCGTTCCCGCCGCTACGGTGGCCTGTTCCCGCTTCGCGCCGCCCTCGATGTTGGTTTGCTGGCCCAGCAGGATGCGCCAGTTGCCAGCTTCCTTCACCCAAACCCTGACAAAGCGCAGGTGCGCGCCAGGCGTCTTCTGCGCTCCGGTTATAAAAATCACATTGGCGTAATCGTGCACCTTGGTATCAGTTTCGGTGGGTGCGCTCTGGGCCGGCCCATCCAGGAGCCGTTGCCTGTCCAAGGTGCGGCCGTTGGCCTCGGTCCAGCCGAAGCCGCTGGCCATCGAGTCTCGAAGGGCTGCCTTGTCCCACTTGCCCATGGCACGGACGAAGGCTTGGTCAGCCCGCCACACCGCCTGCTGATCTTTACCCTGCTCCGACGGAACTGCCCGCGCCGCAGCTCCCCCCAAGGCAAGCGCGGCCACCAGCATCCACCTGATTGCGCCCACTGAGCCTCGGCGAAGTCCGCGCTGCGGCTTACTTTCAGCACAGTTATGCATTGGGACTTCTGCCTCCGGTAAGCTAATGCGAAGAATATTTACGGACTTCCTGCAGGTGGGCGCGCATGGCCGCACGCGCGGCTTCCGACTGCTGCCCTTCGACAGCTTCCAGAATCCGCTTGTGGTGCAACTGGCTGCGCCGGGGAGCGCCTTTTATCTGAAATAACCGTATGCGCTCCTCGCGCAACAGACCGACTATGGAATCGAGCAATGACAGGATGAGAGGGTTCCCCGCCGCTTCGGCGAGAGCGAGGTGGAAATCCAGGTCGGCTTCAATATACCCGTCCGGATTATCCAGGTTGCGGTCCATGGCCTGGTATGCTTCGCGCATGGCGCGCAGATGCTGCGTCTGCACGCGGGTGGCCGCCAAAGCCGCAATGTGCGGCTCCAGGATGTTCCGAACCTCCCCCAGGTGGGCGCTGCCGTCCAGTTGCCCCATTTTGGCCATCAGGTCCAAGGACTGACGCATGACCTGCGACATGCCATGGGTGATAAACGTGCCTCTCCCGGAGAAAGGCTCAATCAAACCCTTTTCGCGCAGCGTCCTGGCCGCCTCCCGCACCGCCGTGCGGCTCACTCCAAACTGTTGGGCCAGAACGTGCTCGCCGGGCAACTGATCTCCTGGTTTCATGCTGCCCTCCAGGATCCATTGCTCGATCTGCTGCACGATGCGTTCGTAGCGCCGCGGCGCCTGGGTTGCCTTGGCCACGAGTCCCCCTCCGCCTCAGCACGGCCCTTTTTTCGGCGCTACTTGCTGCGACAGTGCTGAGAGTTTGCTGGTGGATAAAAGTGAGGGCCGAACCGGCGTCCGGCCCTCGCTCGTTTTCGCTCTGCCCAACCTAGAAGATCATCTTCAGGCCGAGTTGGATGGCGCGCGCCCCACCCGATCCCAGCACCGGGTTGACCGCGGCGGTATCCGGCGTGCCACAAGCGCAGCCGAACGAACCCGGCGCCGATGGGTCAGAGAACCCGCCCCCAGGGCCATAGCCGCTGGTCCCGCCCCATGGGTTGGCGAAGTTGGGATGGTTGAGGACGTTGAAGAACTCCGCCCGGAACTGGGCGGTCAATCGTTCCTTCAACCGGAAATTCTTGGCGATCGAGAGGTCCAGGTTGCGGAAGCCGGTGTCGCGGAAAACGTTCCGCCCCAGGTTGCCGAAAGTTCCCAGGGCCGGCGGGGTCATGACCGAGTTGCCGGCCATGTAGCAGCCCAGGTTGTTGAGCGAAGCGACGGCGCCTGGCCCCATGGCTTGGGCCGCCTGCATGCAAGGCCCGGGTATGTTCGGCGAGCAGCCCGTCGTCCCGCCAAACCCGAAACAAGGAATGGGATTAGGACCGCCCGATTTGAAGTCCGCCGGATTGCCGGAAAAATTCCAGCGGTCCGCGAACTCGCCGGTGGCACTGAGGTCGTTGGCGGAATCGAATGTCTGCCACGGCATGCCGCTTTGCAGCGTCACGATGGAGTTCACCTGCCAGCCTTCCAGCAACTGCAGGGGCGACTTCCTGCTGGGCAGCGCGTAAGTGAGCGACAGGGTGAAACGATGCGCCAGGTCGAAATCGCTGTTTCCGTAGTCGGCCTTGGGGGCCATGCTGTTCTGCGGCAGGTACTGGTTCCAGTTGTAGGACATGTTGTCCAGCGCGTGGGAGTACGTATAGCCCGCGATGAGGGTTAGTCCGTGCAGGTTGCGCGCGTTGAGCGTGGTCTGCAGGCCGTTGTAGTTTGACCGGTAAACGTTGGTCAGATAGTTGATGAACTCGAGGTAGGGGAACTGAGCCGCGTAAGGCCGGTCAGCATTGGCTTCACAGTGGCCGCAGGCAAGTTCAGCGGGCGATTGGGGATTGATCTGGTTGATGTCGTAGATGCCGGACAGCTTGGAGCCGTGATTGCCCACGTAGGAAACATCCCAGGAGACGTTTCCGGAGAAGGCGTGCTCGATGCCCAGGGTCCAATTGGTCACGTAGGGACTGCGGTAATTGCGATCCATGGCCATGATGTCGCAGGGGCCGGGATCGTTACCCAGGCCATCGCCGCACTGCAATAGGCTGGTGACGTTGCTGGGGAATACTGTGGCCCCGCCGGGAGCGGAACCGTTCCAGTTGAGCGACGATCCGGGAACGGTCACTGCGCTGGCCAGGATGTTGCCCGGGCCGGGTTGCGTGACCCCATTCACTACCTGGGGAGCGCCGGTGGGGATTACGCCCAGACCCAGGGTGATGGCATTCTGCGTATTCTGCTGGGAGAGGAAAGAGTTCATGGTCAGCACATCGTAGATCAGGCTGCCGCCAGCGCGGACCACGGTGGTCCCGTTGCCGGTAACGTCCCAGGCGAAGCCGACGCGCGGAGAAAAATTCTTGTGGTCAGGCTTGTAGATGGAGCTGATGTTCTTGCCCACCTGCTCCAATCCGATGCCGGGCTCAAAGTTGCCCAGCAGATTGTGCGCCTCCGTCGGTGGCGCGTCGTATTCGTAACGCAGTCCCAGGTTGATGGTTACCTTCCGGGTCGCCCGCCAGTCATCCTGGAAGAAGCCCGAGTATTCCCATTGCGACAAATCGCGTGTGGGAACACCCGCCAGCAGGATGGCGCGGCTGGGATTGCCGGAGAGAAAATCCTCCAACGAGCCAAACCGGAACTCGCCCCGGCCCTTGCGCCACGTCCCCTGGTGTACGCGCAGGTCGCGCAACTCAGCGCCAAACTTCAGCGCATGTTTGCCGCGCAGGTAAGAGATATTGTCCAGGAAAGAAAGCGTATTGTCCGGGCCGACGTACTTGGGAAAGCTGGGAAAGCCGCCGAGCTCCGTGAACCCCGTAACCTTAATGCCGGGCAGTCCACCCAGAACTGGATTGGTAATGCCGGTGTTCAAGCCGTAGGCGCTGGGCGGCGTGTTCTGGTCGCTGGGAGCGATGCTCAAAGTGTAGCGGGTGTAGCCAAAGCGCAGGTCGTTGACCAGGCGGGAATTGGCCACCCAGGTCTCGTGAGCCGAAAGGGTTTGCGCCCGCGAGTGGATCTGGGTCAAGAAGAAAGCCTGGGTTTCCGGGGAGTCCTCGGCCACCAGCTTGTCGTTGCCGAAGAAATACGAACCGCTCAAGGTGTGCCGCTCGTTGAGGTGGTAATCAATCTTGCCCAGCGCGTTATTGGAGGCGTTCACATTGTTGAAACCGCGGGTGATGGAGGTTCCCTGCGTGTCGTTGGGGCCATACAGGGGCAGGATCTTCAGGCTGACCGGACTCACATTGGCCATGCCCAGAGCGCGTTCGGCGTCGGGAATGCTACTCGTTGGATCCCCGGCCGGATTCTGCGCCGTGGCCAGGGAAGCGGTCGTGGGCAGGCTGTAATTGAGAGCATTGCCCACCGTGTAACGCTGCCCCTCGTAGGCGCCAAAGTAAAACAGCCTGTCTTTCACGATGTGGCCGCCCAGCGTGCCCCCGTACTGTTCGAGGCTTACCGGCGTCTTGGGGTCAGGAGTGCGGTTGAAAAAGTTGCGGGCATCGAAGGAGTCGGAGCGGCCAAAGCCGTAGGCCGTGCCGTGCAGTTGGTTGGTGCCGGACTTCAGGCCGACGCTGGTGATGGCGCCGGGCTTCCAGCCGAATTCGGCGGAAGGATTCTCTTCGACGTTGAATTCCTGTATGGCGTCAATGGGCAGCAGAGTTGCGGCGTCACCCGCGACCGCGGCCGCATTAGTGACGCTCAGGCCCATAAAGGCCTCATCATCGCTCACCCCATCCACCACGTAGCCGGTGTCCTCGGGGCGAATGCCGTTAGCTACCTGGGTCCAGGGGCCGCCCCCCGCGTAAACTACGACGCCCGGCCGCAAAGACAAGAGGTTCTGATAGTTGCGTCCATTCAAGGGCAGTTCGTTGATGGTCTTATTGTCCACCGTGCCGCCCAGGGTGGCATTGATGGTGTTGACCAGCGGGATCTCTGAGCTCACCGTCACCGTCTGGTTGGCCTGCCCAGGCTGCAGGCCAACATCCACCCGCACGTCTTGACCGACTTCGAGCAGTATGTTCTGCCGTTCCTCGGCTTTGAAGCCTTCGGACTCCACCCGGACCTCATAGGTTCCCGGGGTTAATCCCGGAGCTGAGAAGGCTCCGGCACTGTCTGTGACCAGATTGCGGGAGACGCCTCTTTGCACGTCGGTTATGGTGACCTTGGCCCCTACGATGACGGCGCCGGTGGAATCGTGAACATTGCCCAGGATTCGGCCCCGGTCGGTTTGTCCGAGCATGGGAAGACACACCAGTAAAAAGGCAATGCCTACTCCTACGGCACAGAGAGCTCTCATCGCAATGCGGGGTCCAGCGAGATCCAGTTCTACCGTCGAAGCACCCATGGAAACCTTCCTTTCAACAACTGGTCCGGCTGCTATACCATCGTACGGAATACGGAGTCAAGAAATGTTTTTACATTTGCGGTTAAATGGCACTTTTTTCCTGTTCGCGCCCATTGGCCTAGTGGACTGACCTTTGGACACGCCTCCCGTTTTGGGAAAAGAGACATGGCGATGGGAGGCACCAGGGGGCCTGGTCCAAGTCAAGAGGCGCACCGGGGCGCTTCCCACAGCGTGGCAAAATGTAGCTGAAAGAGCGGGCGATTTCCCCCGCGTAAGAGGCAGCAAAACAAACCATGCCGGAACCCTTCAGCGTCGCTCAGTTCAAGAGCATCGTCGAACGCAATCGAGACGGGGACCCCGTAGGGACGTACGCGGTCTGTTCAGCCCATCCATGGGTAATGGAGGCCGCCATTCGGAAATCCATGGAGGATGGTTCCCTGCTACACCTCGAGTCCACTTCCAGCCAGGTCAACCAGTTGGGGGGATACAGCGGCCAGACGCCGCGCCAGTTCGCGCGAAGTGTCCACGCTGCGGCGCAGCAGGCAGGACTGCCGCAGGAGCGGGTACTGCTTGGCGGAGACCATCTTGGGCCCTATCCCTGGCGAAGCGAACAGGCGGCCACCGCTTTGGAAAAAGGCTGTGAACTGGCGCGCCAGTGCGTGGTCGCCGGCTATCACAAGATTCACCTGGATGCGAGCATGCCGTGCGGTGACGACCCGGTTCCGCTGGGGCCAGAGGTCATTGCGGATCGCGCCGCGATTCTGTGTTCTGCCGCCGAACAGGCCTTTGAGCAATTGCCGGCCGGGTCGCCGCCCCCGCTCTATGTGATTGGCACGGAAGTGCCCGCTCCGGGAGGGGAGGTCGGTCAAGGCGAGCCTCCCGCTCTGACCACTGCCGAGGAGGTTGAAAGCACGCTTGAACTTTTCGCCAGCGCCTTTTCCAAGCACAAGTTGGCGGCGACGTGGGAGCGGGTTATCGGCCTGGTGGTACAACCGGGAGTAGAGTTCGGCGACAACCTGGTAAGGGACTATGATTCCGAGAAGGCCCGTGCCCTGTGCGCCGCGCTACCCCAACATCCCGCGCTGGTGTATGAGGCACATTCCACTGACTACCAGCGTGCGAGCGCGCTGGCGGCCATGGTGAAGGACCATTTCGCCATTCTGAAAGTTGGACCAGCGCTTACCTTCGCATTCCGCGAGGCCGTGTTCGCCTTGAGCGCCATGGAGCACGAACTGTTTGCCGGCCGGCCAGCCACCCGCATCTCCCGGGTGCGTGAGGAGTTGGATGCCGCCATGCTGCGCCAACCTGCCTATTGGCAACCCTACCATCATGGCGACTCCGCTGCGCTCCGCGTGGCCCGCGCCTTCAGCCTTAGCGATCGCTGCCGATACTACTGGCACGACCCGGCGGTACAAGGTGAGCTGGAGCAGTTGCTGAACAACCTGGCGGGCAGCAGGTTGCCGCTTGGCCTGTTGAGTCAGTTTCTGCCCTTGGAGTGTCAGGCCGTCCGCGACGGCGGGTTGGACCCCGAACCCCGCGCCATCATCCGCCGTCACATAGGGGCGGTACTGGACATTTACACCGCGGCATGCCGTTCGCCCCAGACCTCCTGCTCTTCCTGAATGCTCAGAAATGGCGATTGCCCAGGGGGTGGATGCTCTGCGCTCAACAATGGCGTCACCGTGGCTTTCTGCCCAATTTATGGTGCAGGCAATCGCGATAGCTGGCGGGCGATGACGCCCGGTGCGCTGCAGAAAACGGCGTAGGGCGACTCGTCGAAAATTTCCCACAATATCGCCATCAACGTAATGCCGTCCGATGGAGTTTTTCAAGATGCCTCCTCCGTAACATAACAGGCAGGCACGAAGGGAGCTTCATGGAGGTAAGCCAGCTTTCGCCCGGATAGCCGCCTCCACATGGGCGCAACCACGTGACCCAGGTCACAGAACGGGGCCCGTACCCCCCTGTATTTTTGCTTATATTCTTGACTTGCTTTTCGGGCAGCAGTAAGTAATAGATGGTATTCGTAAGTATTCACAACCGTGCCCGGGGGAATTCGAAAGCTTCCGGTACGCGCTGATCGGACACCGGAAGCAGAAGAGGGGCGGCGATGAGCCCATTTAAATCTCTCCTGCAAGCAGTCCTAGCTGTGATTCTTCTGTCGTCGGTGAGCGCCGTCGGGCAAGCCAGCTACACGGCACAAATTCGCGGCGTGGTAACGGACCAGACCGGGGCAGTGGTCGCCAACGCCACGATCACTATCGTCAACAATGCCACCGCTATCTCTCTCACGACACATAGTGACGACCGCGGTCAATACATTCTCACCGGTTTACGCCCAGCGACCTACACCATAAAGGCTGAGGGCTCGGGTTTTCAGGCGGTGGAACGAAAAGGTCTGGTGCTGCAGGTGGACCAGCAGACGACCCTTAACTTCGAACTGCGACCGCAGGGAATAAGCACGAGAGTAGAGGTTACGTCGGCGGCACCCTTGCTCGACACCGAGAGCGCTGCCATAGGCACCGACGTGAGCAACGAATACGTGCGCGACGTCCCCCTGTATAACCGAAGCTTATTCGGCTTGGTGTTCCTGGCCGGCGGAGTAACGGAAACCACAGGTTCCGGAATTACGGACAACTACCCTTCGGGAACGAATTTCGTCTCCAATGGCCAGCGCAACGCCACCGCCCAGGTGACTCTTGACGGCAGCCCTATAAGTGCGCCAGAACAGGGCGAAGGCGGAAATTCCAACGTTTACTACCAGCCCTCGGTGGAAATTGTGCAGGAGTTCAAAGTTCAGAACAACAGCTTTTCCGCCGAGTTTGGCAATAACGGCGGCACGATCCTGAACATGCTGCTGAAACAGGGCTCAAACAGCTTTCATGGCAGCGGCTGGTGGTACGGGCAGCGTGCGGCGTTCGACGCCCGCGATTACTTCAATAGCGGCGAGAAACCGGACCATGTGCGCGATCAGTATGGTTTCTCACTGGGCGGTCCTATTAAAAAGAGCAAGACCTTTTTCTTTGTGGATTTTGAAAAGGTCCGGCAGCAGGACCCCATCAACCTGGAGGGGATAGTCCCCACCGACCTGGAGCGTCGAGGCGACTTCTCGCAAAGCCCGGCCAACCTGCCGGACCCCTCTAATCCCGACACTGCTAACGCCGGCATCTACAATCCTTTTAGCTGTACTCCTTCCGGTGGTTCCTGCGTTCGGACCCAATTCCCCAACAATAAGATCCCGGCCGGCAGCATTAATCCGATCGGGCAGAAGATCCTGAATCTATATCCGCAGGCGAACATTCCTGGCGCCGCTCCCGGCGATCCCAACTGGCGGCAGGTCATAGTCGGTACCGATCCGGGTTGGCAATTCGATGTCAAAATAGACCATCAAATCAGCGACAAGCACAAGATTGCCGGCCGATACAGCCGGCACCATGATGAGTACACCGCACCGACAGTGGTCGGCAACGGTGACTTGGGTGACGGCGTAATCTATCCCACGACAGCGCAGAATGGCGGCCTGGAGTACAACTGGACGGTTTCTCCCACTCTTCTGTGGACTAACCGCTTCAGTGTGGATCGCGTGCATGCGCCGGGCCAGACGAACAACTATCCCACGCTGAGTGATGTCGGCCTGCCTGCTATTCTGGCAGCCAACGGACTCGACCGAGTGCCGAGCATCAACGTGGACGGCGGGTTTCTCTCCATTTACACCCAGTGCTGCGTGGATACCCACTTTGCCCACAGCTTATATAGTTACTCCTCTGCCCTGCAGTGGGTGAAGGGAGCTCATTCGCTCAAGTTTGGTGGAGAGCAGCGGCTCTTCTATAACAACTTCTGGCAACCCGATGATCCCACCGGAATCTTCGATTTCTCCCGTGACGTGACTACCTCGCAACCCAATGCGAGCTTAGGGGATTTGAATCAGGGAAACCCCTTTGCCACGATTTTGACTGGTTTCCCCTTTGGGGCTTCGCTGCACATCGTTCCGGCGGTGGCGGACAAGTCGAAGGAAACTGGTTTCTACGTACAGGATGACTGGAAAGTGACGCCCCGGCTGACGCTCAATCTCGGCTTACGCTACGAGTGGAGCACACCTTACAGCGAACGCCACAACCGGCTTCAGTTCAGCAACTTTACCGGCTCGACCGGCATCAGCATTCCTGTGGCTCGGGATGCTTCCGGAGAATTCCCCCAGTTTGGACAGATTGGGAACATCATCGGGACGAGTGTGTTCCCCACCTCGGGTGACCGCAACTCGCGAGTGGATAGAAATAATTTTGCGCCCCGCCTCGGTTTCGCCTACCAACTTGCCTCCAACACCGTGCTGAGGGGCGGCGCGGGTATCTTTTATGGCATGAATGTGGCCACCAACTATCAGTATGCTGGCCCATCATTCTCCAAAACGGCCACCATGTATTTCACGAAGGACAATTTCCAGACCCAATTCGCAAGTCTAAGCAATCCCTTCCCAAACGGGTTGGCCCCGCCCCAGGGAACCACGTATGGCAAGTTGGCGCAGTGGGGGTTCAGCAATTCCAGTGACTTGGATACCGGGGTCGCGCGCAACGCCGAGGTCTACCAGTGGAACCTGGGAATCCAGCACATGCTTCCGGGACAGATCGTAGTGGGCGTGGACTACTCTGCAAACCGAAGCACGCACCTGCCTTGGGCCGGAGCCGGAGGGCCAGTCAACGGCGTCAGCACGCGCAATCGCAATTTCATTTCTTCGGCTGTGCGCAATGCCCTGGTTGCCAAGCTGAACCCCACCCATGATCCGAACAGCACCGCAGTGTCCGATTACTTGAATACCAACGTGCCCAACCCGTTCCAGTGTTTCTTCACCACGGTTGCCTCGCCGGCTTCCTATTGCCCCTCCAGTCCTATCTTCAAGCCGTCCGATGTGGCGGACTCGCGTTACCTCGACGCTGAAATTCCGCAAGGCCTCCTGCTGGAGCCCTTCCCCCAGTTCGATGGGGGCTTCGAAGGACTGCCCACGCTTAATGCCAATTCCTGGTACAACTCCCTACAAATCCGGTTTCAGAAGCGCGCCAGCCACTACATCAGCTTCGAAGGCAACTACACATTGTCGAAGGCTACTGATGATTCGTCCGCGGGACGCAACGCCTGGATCGGCAACCTCCAGTTCGATAATCCGCAGGTGCTCGATAATCTGAAAGCCGAGCATAGCATCAGCGCCAACGACGCCACCCACCGTTTAACTGCAGGTTTCATTCTGGATATCCCCGTCGGCCGGGAACGTTGGATTGGCAGGGGTATCAGCCGGGTGCTGGATGGTTTCATTGGCGGATGGTCGCTGTACGGCATCATCACGCTGCAATCGGGACAACCGCTGGCCATTTATAATGCCAACGGGTTGCTGGTCGACGGCAATCCGCGACCGAACGTGGTCTGCTCACAACTCTCTACCGGGCTCAGCTTTCATGAAGCAGCCCGGTCGGGACTGCCCTACCTGAATCAGAATTGTTTCGCAGATCCGGGCGACAACGTCCCCGGGGATGCTCCCCGATTCTTCTCAAATCTGCGCGGCGACGGAATTCGCAATCTCGACATGTCACTCTCCAAGGAGTTCAGCATTCGGGAAGGCATGCAACTTCAGGTCCGCGCCGAAATGTTCAATGTCGCCAACCTGCAACGCTTCGCCTTTCCAGACGTCGGTCTGGGAAACGACTCGTTCGGGACTGTAACCTCCACCACCAACAATTTCCGTAGAATGCAGTTCGGAGCCCGCTTTCAGTTCTAGGCATATTAGGGGCTGCCTCGGTTCGCGAGGCCGCCGATGGTTACCCGGCCGGAGATTCGGGTATGCAGAAGAGATCCATCCTGAAGGCTGGCGGAGATACTGCAGTAGCCGCCGGGCTCGGGGGAGAGTGTCGCGAATAGGGGCTAGAACGCTTTAAGGCAGTGGTGATACTGGGCTGAGCCGATGCCAGCCCAACGACTCTACTCACCCATAGTTGATCGAATGCTGAAAATGAGCCGAAGAAGCTTGGTGCTGTTCACCTTAGTGCTCATGGGAGCCGCTAGCTCAGGCCAGGAGAGTTGGACACACTTCGTACGCATCGGGGCCTATTCACTCAAAAGCGGCAATGCGGCGGAGATTGTGCGTAGCGCCACCGAGGACCACGTCCTCGGCATTGAGGTGGACAACGATATTCCCGGACGCTACGAGAGCTTCGTTGATCCGCGGGAGAAGCTCGCGGCCATTCGGGAAGTGGCGCAGCGAGCGCATGCCGCCCATAACTATGCCTTCGTCTACATCGCTGGGCTGGAATGTATTACCGCGCATGCCGACCGCACCACACACACCCTGGCGAAGGAGCACCCGGACTGGCTGCAGCGAAAGCTGACGGGGGAACCGGCGGTCTTCGGAGGTGGCTCTGCGTTCTGGATTGCGCCCGGCGACGAGGATGTGTGGATCAGCCCTTACGCTAAGGATTGGCGGAAAATTTACATGCAGCGGGTGAGGGAGATTGCAGCCACCGGCATTGACGGCATTTACGTTGACATCCCGTACTGGATGACCCATTTCGAAGGCTGGGAAGAGAGCTGGGCCAGTTTTGACGACTACACGGTTGCGGCTTTCCGACAGTCCACCGGGCTGGACGCGCGCCATGACCTGAAGCTGGGAGATTTTAGCGATCCCAACTTTCGCAAGTGGATTGATTTCAGAATTCGGACCATCACCGACTTCATGCGTGAAATTGATCAGAATGCCAAGGCGGTGAATCCCGCCATCAAGACGATTCCCGAAATCTATCCCGGAATTGAAGAAGAAGCGGTGCGCGTGGGGGCCGATGTCTATGAGCTTTATCCGGTGGTAGATGCGATCGCGCACGAGTATGAATTCGGGGGCGGCAACCACATGGCTTCCTCCCGCACGCCGCTGGACTGGCTCAAGTACCAGGTTGGAATGCGGGCGTTTCGAGCCTTCGCCGAAGGCAAGCCCACCTGGATCTTGAACTACTCCTGGGATGGCGACCCTAAGATCAAGCCCAGCGACGCCATGCAGAACCTGGCCATGTCGCAGGTGGCGGCGGGAGCGAATTTCTGGGATGCGCCTGGCCATGTGATGGCGGGCTCGAACGATCGCGCCATGCGGCGGCGCATTTTTACGTGGATCGCAGAAAACCAGGCTGAGATTTACGGGGAGCGCCAGCCTATCCAGCCTGTTGGGATCTACTTTTCTCCCCGCACCCGGGATTATTTTGCCGGCCAGTTCCTGCCCGAATTCCAGGGCTGGGCGATTCTTCTGCTGCAACAGCACGAGGAATGGGAAGTCGTAACCCCACGGACCTTGGAAAGCTTCCCAGGCAAAACCCTGATCTTGCCAGATGTGCGCGTACTCGATCGCAGCGAACGTGCGGGCCTGCGGAAACTGCTGGCAGGCGGCACAAAAGTAATCATTAGCGGGCAGGACGCCACCGAACTGCCGTCCTCGCCTGACATTGTGCGGCTCGCCGGGCGCCCGGGCGGGGGATACCTGCAATCACTTGATCCAAATCTGGAAAAGGTCGACAAGCACGAGGCCGGCAAGATGCTCGCCGCCGTAGCGCACAATGGCGCGATTCAAATCACCGCGTCTCCTCTACTTATCACCCATATCGCGGGGGTAAATGATGTGCCCCACATTTTCCTGCTGAACCTAAACGGCTTGCGCGGGGGGAAGAACGCCGTGCCGACGCCGGAATCAGGCATGACCGTGACTGTTCCGGCCGCCGCCGGGACGCGGATGTATTACCTGCCGTTTTTAGGCAAGAAAGGAGAAGTGCCGGGCGAGCGCCAGGGCAGTCATCTCATTTTCCGCCTCCCACCCGTAGGCCGAGGTGGATTATTGTGGCTAGATCGCGCGCTTCACCTTGAGCCGCACTGAGAATCCTTACGCCTCGCCTCAGCCGAGAACTCGCCTCTAAAACGTCCCCAGCCTGACTTGCACGACTCTGCCCTGACGGGTGAAGTTGAGTCCGAAATCAGTGTGATCGCCGTTCCAGATGCGCAGAAATTTCCAGGCGCCATTCTCTCCCCTCGAACCCAGCAGCGAGCACCTATAACGGAAGCCGGTTTTATCGCATAATATTGCGACCCAGAAAAGAGGGAACCGTGCCTGCAGCGGAAACCCGAGCTCGGGTATTACAGTTGGACCCGCGCGACAACGTGCTTGTCGCCCTGACGAACTTGCCCGCCGGCGCAGGGATCGAATTTGCCGGCGTCATTTACCAGCTTGTGCGCAGCGTTCCCGCCAAGCACAAGTTCGCGCTGCGCGATTTTGCGCCCGGAGACGAAGTGGTGATGTATGGCGTGGTGGTGGGCAAAGTCCTCGAGGCCATCCGCTGCGGCGAGTTGGTGACCACCCGAAACCTGCAGCACGCAGCCGCAGCCTTTCACGAACAGGAGCGAACGCAAGAATGGCGCGCGCCCGACGTCTCCCGCTGGCGCGAGCGCACATTTCTGGGATACCGCCGAGCCGATGGCCAGGCGGGAACGCGAAACTACTGGCTGGTTGTGCCCCTCGTCTTTTGCGAAAACCGGAATGTGGGGGTCTTGAAGAGCGCGTTCGAGGAAGCGCTCGGCTACGCCGTCCCACACGTCTATCGCGACCAGGTGGCCGAGCTTGCCCAACTCTACCAGGAGCGCAGGTTCGAGGAAATCAGGCGGAGCGGTCCGCGCCCTGCCGCGACCAGGCCGGCCCAGGCGCGTGTTTTTGAGAACCTCGATGGCATCAAGTTCCTGCTGCACGAAGGGGGATGCGGAGGCACGCATGAGGACTCGCAGAACCTTTGTGGACTGATCGCGGGCTATCTTCACCATCCCAATGTTGCCGGCGCCACCATCCTGAGCCTGGGCTGCCAGCACGCGCAGATGGAAATGCTTCGCGGCGAACTTCGGCGGCGGGAAGCAAACTTCAACAAGCCCCTAGTAATGCTGGAACAGCAGCAAAGCGGCACCGAAACCGCCATCATGTCGCAGGCCATCCGGGAAACGTTCCTCGGCTTGATAGAAGCCAACAAATGCATGCGCGAGCCCGTGCCCCTCTCGGAGCTTTGCCTTGGCCTGAAATGCGGCGGGTCCGACGGCTTCTCCGGCATTTCCGCCAATCCTGCCATAGGTTACACCTCCGATCTGCTGGCTGCTTTGGGCGGCCGCAGCATTCTTTCAGAATTTCCAGAGTTATGCGGAGTGGAGCAGGACCTTATCAATCGCTGTACCAGCCAGGAAGTAGCCAATCGTTTTATGGAGCTGATGCGCGATTATGCGGCGCGTGCCAAGGCGGTGCGTGCGGGATTTGACATGAATCCCTCGCCCGGCAACATCCGCGACGGTCTGATTACCGACGCCATGAAGTCGGCGGGGGCAGCGAAAAAAGGCGGGACCTCTCCGGTCACAGCCGTTCTCGATTATCCGGAATATTCCACCACAGCCGGGCTGAACCTTCTGCGCACGCCGGGCAACGACGTCGAGTGCGTCACCGCTCAGGCGGGGGCGGGAGCCAACGTGGTGCTGTTCACCACCGGCCTGGGCACGCCGACGGGAAATCCCATCGCGCCAGTGGTCAAAATCTCCACCAATTCAGAGTTGGCGGCGAAAATGGCGGACATTATTGACGTGGATACGGGCGGCGTTATCACCGGCGAGACAACCATCCAGCAGATGGGGGAAGAGATTTTTGAATTTGTAATCGCAGTGGCCAGCGGCGAGAGGAAGGTTAAGGCGGAAGGCCTGTTGCAGGATGATTTCATTCCCTGGAAGCGAGGGGTTTCCCTCTGAGCGGCACGACTTGCCATGACCATTGACTCCCATCAGCATTTCTGGCGCTACAATCCGGCCCGCGACGGATGGATTACCGACGAGATGGCTGCGCTCAAGCGGGATTATCTCCCCCAGCACCTGCTTACGGAGCTGAAGCTCAACCAAGTAGAGGCTTGCATTGCGGTCCAAGCCGATCAGTCAGAAGATGAGACCTTGTTCCTGATTGATCTGGCTCAAGGCCACAGTTTTATCCGCGGGGTTATCGGCTGGGTTGACCTGCGCTCCGACCGCCTGCCGGAGCAGCTGAAATTTTTCTCGCAATTCGACAAGCTCCGGGGCTTTCGCCACATCGTGCAGTCGGAAGGTGATGAGCGCTTCCTCCTGCGAACAGATTTTCTGCGCGGCATCTCCGAACTGCAGGCCTTTGGCTTCACCTACGACATCCTGATTTACGCCCGGCAACTCCCGGCGGCAGTCGAGTTCGCGGCGAAATTTCCGGAGCAGAAGTTCGTGGTTGACCATATCGCTAAACCGGAGATAAGGGCTAAAGAACTCGCCGGCTGGGAGCGCTGGATGCGGCGGATGGCCGCTCTTCCTAACGTCCACTGCAAGCTTTCCGGCATGGTAACCGAAGCCGAGTGGATGCGGTGGCGGCCGAGCGACTTTGAACCTTACCTGGATGTGGTGTTCGACTGTTTTGGAAGCGACCGGCTCATGTTTGGTTCGGACTGGCCCGTGTGCCTGCTCGCAGGCAGTTACTGTCGGGTGAAGAAGATCATTGCCGATTACACCAACGCCCTGCCGCAAATCGAAAAAGACAAAATCTTTGGTCTGAACGCAGCAAAATTCTATGGACTTGCAGCTTAAAGAGAAAGTAATTCTTGTCACCGGCGGGGGCAAGGGAATCGGCTCCGCGATTTGCCGTGCGGCAAGCCAGGAAGGCGCCATTCCGATTATTGTGGACCGCGATGAAGATGCCGGCGCCGGGCTGGTGCGGGAGTTGGGCCACGATCGGACGCGGTTCGTGGCTACCGACCTCTGCCGCCCGGAGGAGTGCCGCCTCGCAGTGAACAAGGCAGCGCAGTTCTTCGGCCGCCTCGATGCCCTGGTGAACAATGCCGGCGTTAACGATGGCATCGGACTGGAGGGCGGCAGTCCGGAAGCATTCGTTGCCTCGCTGGAACGGAATCTGCTTCATTACTACAACGTGGCGCATTACGCGCTGCCGGCGCTGAAGCAGTCGCGCGGCGCGATCGTCAACATCGCCTCCAAGGTGGCCCTCACCGGCCAGGGAAATACCTCAGGTTACGCGGCCGCCAAGGGCGGCATTCTTGCCCTCACCCGGGAGTGGGCAGTCGAATTGCTTTCTGCCGGTGTGCGCGTAAATGCCGTCATTCCGGCGGAAGTGATGACTCCGCTTTACCAACAGTGGCTCAATGGCTTCCCCGAGCCGCAGCAAAAATTGAGCTCTATCGTAAGCCACATACCGTTTGGCAAGCGGATGACCACAGCGGAAGAAATCGCCGCCACCGTGCTTTTCCTGCTTTCCCCCCAGGCGAGCCACACCACCGGGCAGTTCCTTTTTGTGGACGGCGGGTACGTGCACCTCGACCGCTCTTTGACCTGAGGCCGAGCTGATGACGAGTGAATCGCAAACACGCCCAGCAAACCGACCCGTTCCCTTTACGGAGCGGCGGTTCCTGGTTCCTTTCGCTCTCATCACCTGCCTCTTTTTCCTGTGGGCGCTTGGGGTCAATCTTAACGACGTCTTGATTCCGCGCTTTCGCGATGCCTTCGGGCTCAGCGATTTCCAGTCATCTTTTATCCAAGTGGCCTTCTTCGGCGGGTATTTCCTCGCCGCCTTTCCCGCCGGCTGGCTGATGGAGCGCATAGGCTACAAGCGTGGAATCCTCACCGGTCTGGTCTTATGTGCGACCGGCGCCTTGCTGTTTCTCCCCGCGTCCGCTGCCGGCCTGTACCGCTATTTTTTACTGGCTTTGTTCGTAATGGCGTGCGGACAAAGTTTCCTGGAAGTCGCCTCCAACCCCTATGTCACCATTTTGGGCCCCTCGGGCAGTTCCGAGCGCCGCCTGAATTTTGCGCAGTCCTTCAACGCGGTGGGAGCAGTAATGGCCCCCCTGATCGGTAGCGCGTTCATTCTCACCGGCGTGGAGCACACTCCCAGTCAACTGGCCGCGATGACCTCGGCGCAGTTACGCCTCTATCGCGCCGCGGAGGCGAGTTCCGTCCGGCTGCCCTACGTTGCCATAGCGGGCATATTTGTTTTTATGGCGGTGGTGATCCGCTTCACCCACCTGCCGGACGTCACGGACAAAGGCCCTGGCGCCGACGCCCCCGACCCACCGCGCGGCAGCATCTTCGATCACGCACACCTTGTGCGGGGTGTGGTTGCGCAGTTCTTTTACGTGGGCGCGCAGGTGGGGGTGGCCAGTTTCGTCATCCGTTTTGCTCAGCATACTGTTCCGGGAATGTCGGCGCGACTTGCCGCTTACTACCTGCTCGGGCACGAAATCGGGTTCATGTCCGGGCGCTTCGCCGGTTCCGCCATGATGAAGCGCATTGCCCCATCCCGGCTCCTATCCGCGTTTGCGGTCGGCTGCCTGCTGTGCATCACCATCGCCCTGGTTACCTCCGGCATTGTGCCCGTATGGGCGGTGGTCGTAATCGGCTTTTTTCATTCCATCATGTTCCCGACCATATTCGCTCTCAGCATCAAAAACCTCGGCCCGCTCACGAAGCGGGGCTCGTCGCTGCTGGTGATGTCCATCATCGGCGGCGCCATCTTCCCCGCCATCATGGGACGCATCTCCGACATGAGCAACATCCAGACCGCGTTCATTGTCCCGCTAATCTGCTACACGTATATCCTCTATTTCGGGGTGAAGGGTTATAAGCCCTTAACGACCGTTAGCCCGACGGTTGCCGCCGCCGGAGCCGAGGCGCAAGGATCATGATGCGACGTTATTGCCTCACCCTCGACCTGAAGGACGACCCGGCGCTCATCGCCGAGTACAGGCACTATCACCAGGAAATCTGGCCTGAGATCACTCAGAGCATCAAGGATGCGGGCGTAGAGAATCTAGAAATCTATCTCCTCGGCACGCGGCTGTTTATGATTCTCGAGGTCGGGCCGACCTTTTCTTTCGAAGCCAAGGCGAAGGCCGATCAGGCGAACCCGAAAGTGCGCGAGTGGGAGGAGCTGATGTGGAAGTTTCAACGGCCGTTGCCGCAGGCCCAGCCGGGAGAAAAGTGGCTGCTGATGGAGCGCATTTTCCAGCTGGAGCCGTAGCCGCCGGGAAATTGCCTCATCCCTGGGCTGCGGAATCAATCTGCACAGCCTGCAAACGCGGCGCCAGCAGATGCAGGACCAGCAGCGCGATGAGGTAGGCGCATCCCGCAATCAGAAAGGGCATCACGTAGCTGTGCGTCCACTGCAATATATGGCCGACCGCCGCAGCGATCAGCATGCCCCCGACCGCGCCCGCGAATCCCCCAAGGCCCACAACCGTAGCCACCGCCCGCTTGGGGAACATATCGGAAGCCAGCGTGAACAAATTGCACGACCATCCCTGGTGAGCCGCCGCAGCCAGCCCAATCAGCAGAACCGCCGGCCACAACTGCGCCACTCGCGAAACGGAGACGATCGGCACCACCGCCAGGGCGCAAACGGCCATGGCTGTCTTGCGGGCACGATTAACACTCCAGCCACGTTTCAGGAGCCGCGACGAAAGCCAGCCTCCGGCAATGCTGCCTCCATCCGCCATGACGTAAATCACCACCAGCGGCGCGCTCAGCTCGGTAAGCGTCAAGCCATGTTTGCTATGCAGAAAGGAAGGAATCCAGAACAGATAGAACCACCAGATGGGATCAGTCAGAAACTTGGCCGCGGCGAATGCCCAGGTTTGGCGATGCGGCAACAGCTGCTTCCAGGAAATTTTGCCGAGGGGCTCGGCAGGATCGCTCTGGATATACGCCAGTTCGCCCGGGGAGAGCCGCGGATGCTGTTCCGGGCGGCGATAAATCACGAGCCACGCTGCCAGCCAGCCGGCGCTGAAAAAGCCGGTAAACAAGAAGGCCCATCGCCAGCCCAGATGAATGTAGATCCAGGGAACAGTCAGCGGCGCCAGCACTGCTCCCACGTTGGAGCCGGCGTTGAACAGGCCGGTGGCGAAAGCACGCTCCTTTTGGGGAAACCATTCCGCAACCGTCTTTATGCCGGCAGGAAAGTTGCCCGATTCTCCCAAGCCGAGCATAAAGCGCGCAGTAACGAATCCCCAAACGGAGTTCGCCAGCGCGTGCCCCATTGCCGAAAGGCTCCACACCGAAATGGCGATGGCATAGCCAATGCGGGTGCCCACGCGGTCAATGAGCCCGCCCATTACCAGCAGGCCGAGCGCGTATGCCGCCTGGAATGCGGTGACGATGTAGCCGTACTGGATATCGTTCCAGCCGATTATTCGTTGCAGGTAAGGAGCGAGAATCCCGATCACCTGCCGGTCCATGTAATTGATGGTGGTCGCGAAAAACAGCAGGGCGCAGATGACCCAGCGATAATGGCCGGCGGGCGGCGCGGCTGGCGCCTTTACCGGGACCTTCATAGGAGAGCGGGATGGTCTTGTAATCGGATCCACCATGGCCTGCCACGATGTTCTCTCGGCGATTTCGATGGTCAGCCTTCAGTCATTTCTTGCCTTTCGATTTGACGCTAGGGCCGCCATTGGGCCACCTTGCCACCGGGATAGATTTTCAGCACGAATCGCGGAGCATTGAACACGCGACCGCCAGGGAGACGGAATGTCCGAGAACCGCCGAATTTCTCTTAAAAATGTCGCCACCGGCGTTCTCTCCGGGGCAGCTGTCCTGCCCCGTCGCAACCTGCACGCCCTGCCCGATGGTAACGCAACCGTCGCTCATGTGTTGAGCATCCGGCGGTTTGGGGCCACCGGAAACGACAAGACCAATGAGGCTACCGCGGTCAACGGGCGCCCGGTGTATCCTTCGGCGATGCGAAATTTCGGTCTGAATAGTTGCGTGCGCACGACACTCTGGATCGTAACCTGTCTCTGTGGGTTCGGCGCGGTGCCCGCTTTGGCCGCCCAGCCGCCATTGGCCACCATTTCAGTTCAAACCAAATCGCTTGGCCGGCAAATTCCCAAGGATTTCGTTGGCTTCAGCCTTGAGGTTTCCACCGCCGGGCAGGGATTGCAATCCTTTGCCGAAGGTGGAAAAGCTGCCTCCCGCCGCGCCGAATACTCTTTGGGCAGTATCGGGGCGCCGAATCACGGCTTTTTCCAGTTCATGCGCAACCTCGGTCCGGGAATTCTTCGCTTGGGCGGCAACAGCCAGGACAATACCTGCTGGAATCCTTCCGCTGCTCCCCATCCCGATGGCTGCCAGGGGGCCCTCAGCGCGGCTGATTTTCGGCTTTATTCCGCAGCCGCGAAGGCCTCAGACTGGCGTCTCATCGTGGGACTCAACCTTAAGCAGAACTCCAGTCAGTGGGCTCTGAACGAAGTGCTGCAAGGCATCGCAAAGGAAGTCAAGCCGGAACAAGTGCTGGGGCTCGAAATCGGCAATGAGCCTGATCTTTTCGGTCCGCCCTCCCGGCTCAAGACCTACTCGCCCGCCGATCACGTGAAGGAGTTTCTCGCCCACATCCACGCTCTCCAAACGAATCCCACCACCGCGCAGTACCCGGTCATAGGCCCGGCCACCTGCTGCCGCTGGCGCAATGCGCGCGACTTAGCCACTTTCATGGATGGAGTCGGCCCCGGCAATCTCAAACTGGTGACCGTACATGAATACCCCACTACGACCTGCAACGGCCGCAAGGTTACAGTTGCGCAACTGCTGGCTGCGGACCTGATGACGCGCTTTAATGAGGAAGCCCGAACCTGGGTGGCAGCCGCCCGCGAACGCAAGCTGCCCATTGCGCTGGCTGAAACCAACTCCGCCTCCTGCGGCGGCATGCCCGGGGTGAGCAACACCTTTGCTTCCGCGCTGTGGGGACTTGCCTGGCTGTTTTCCAACGCTGAAGACGGTTTCACCAGTGTCAATTTCCACATCAGCTACCGTCCCGGCGGCAGCTCATACAATCCGGTTGAGACCTACAGGGAGGCCGGCCAGCAATACGAAAACATCGCTCAGCCGCTCTACTACGCCATGTACCTGTTCGCGCACAGCGCTTCCGGCCAGCATTTGTTGCGTGCCGAAACCCAGGCCGCGGCTAACGTCCGCGCCTATGCCACCACAGGCTGCGATACTTGTGCGGTGAATGTGGTGATCATTAATAAGGACGCTACCGCCGCCGGCCGCGTGCGTGTGCATCTGGGCGCGAGGGCGGCCTCAGGAAAACTTCTCCTCCTCAAGGCCCCCGACCTGGATTCGCCATCCTCGGCCGTAACCTACGGCGGAGGACAATTTGATAGCAACGGCCGCATCGCGGCTCCGCATACCACACAGGTCCAGGCGAACGCGCATGGCGATTATGAGTTCGTTCTCCCTCATGCTGCGGCCGCGCTGCTCATAATTCCGCGCCACGCCGCAAGATGACACAAATTGCAAACTGGATTTGTGGCGCGGGCGCCCTCGCCCGCGACGATTCCGTCGCGCCGGCTACGCATTATTTGGCGCGCGTGTTCAACTGGTCGAGGGTACGCTTCAGATGTTCCAACTTCTGCCCCGCCTCTCCCAGCTTGCCTTCCGCCGTCAGCCGCTGGTAATCGGAAAGATCTTTGGCGGCCTGGGTGATTAGAGCGTTGCGTTCTGTCGCGACCTCGGCCGTGGCTCCCGAGACCGGCGCCTGTTGCCCTCCCGACGGCACCCCCTCCGTACTGGCCGACGAAGCCGCGCCGCCAAACAGGCCCGCCATGGCTGACTCGAAAGTGGGCCCATATGCCAACCGGTCCTGCAGCGCCAGCACCACCAGGCGCAGCTCCGGCATGGGGCTGCGCTGTGCCTGCAAATAGATGGGCTCCGCATAGAGCAGGGCGCGGCCGGTCGGAATCACCAGCAGGTTTCCCCGGCGCACGTGCGAGCCCTGCTGGTTCCACAGCGTCAATTGGCCGGAGAGCTGCGCGTTCTGGTCGATACGCGCTTCGATCTGCAGTGGCCCGTCAACCAGTTTCGTTTTGGGGAAATCATAGACCACCGCACTGCCGTAATGAACTCCGTCGCTGCGTCCGGCAATCCAGCCGATTAAGTTGTTGCGGTTGGCGGGAGTGAAGGGAAGAATCTCCACGAACTCCATTCCCGATTCTCCCGGCAGTTTCATGAGCACAAAATTCGGCTGCATCGGTTGTGTGGCCTGTTCGCCGGAATCATTCATTCCGACTTGGCTGGCAACCGTCCACAGATCTTCGCGGTTATAGAACACCTCAGGATTGGTCATGTGATAGAGGCCGTACACATCCGCCTGCAGGCTGAGCAACAATTCCGGGTAGCGCACATGCTTGCGTAATTCCGGCGGCATTGCCGCCGCATCTTTGAACAGGCCGGGAAACACCCGCCGGTAAGCGGCAATAATCGGGTCCTGGTTATCGAAAACATAAAAGGTGGTCGTCCCGTTGTAGGCGTCGATTACCACCTTCACACTATTGCGCAGGTAGTTGAGGCGATCGTCGTTCAAAAAGTAATGAGTCGAGTAGGGGTAGTTGTCGGAGGTGGTGAACGCGTCCATCATCCAGTACAAGCGGCCGTCCTCGCCCACCACGATGTAGGGGTCAGGCTCGTAGGTAAGAAACGGCGCCAGAGCTTCCACACGCGCGCGCACATTGCGGCGCATCAGCAGCCGGCTGCCGTTGTTCACGTCGTCGCTGAAGGGCAGCTTGGCGAGATCACCGCGCGCGGCCGCGATCAGAACACGCCGCAGCCAGCCGCCAATTACAATCCCGCCCGTGCCCTGGTAGCTGGTAAAGCTGTTGCTCTCACCCTGCGGATAGTTAAACTCGTTCTGGCGCGTCTTCACATACACGTCGCTGTTGGTCAGCTCGCCAAAGTAGATCTCCGGGCGGTTCAACGTGAGGTTGGCTACCGTGCTCTGCACCGGCATGTTGCTCAATAGCAGGGTGGGCAAGCCTTCGGGCGTAAACCCGTTGACCGGATTCATGGTGATTCCGTAGCCATGGGTATAAATCAGCTTCTCGTTGATCCAGTTGCGGCTGCTTTCCGGCAGCTTGTCAAGGTTCAACTCGCGTGCAGCCAGCATCACTTCACGTATTTGGCCGTTGATTTCGTAGCGGTCAATATCAATGTCGGGAAAATCGTAGTAGGTCCGAATCTCCTGGATCTGACGCAAGGTATCCTGCAGAGCGCGCCAATCCCAGAGCCGGATGTTCTGCAGCGTGGCCTGATTGTTTGCCGCATCGGCGGCCAGCACGCTGGTCTCGGCGGGAAACTCACGGCGTGTTACCCGGTCTAGACCGTAGGCCTGCCGCGTAAGCTCGATGTTGTGGCTAATGTAAGGTTTTTCGCGCACCAGCTCATTTGGTTTGACAATGAAGCTATTGACGTACCATCCGGCTGCCTGAAAGACCAGATAACAGACAGCGGCCGGGACTACGGCTGCAATCAGCCAGCGCCCACGCTGCGCCCACATCGCATTGACCAGCGCAATACCCACCCCGGCGAGCAGCGCGATACACACCACCAGCAGACCCGGAAGCAGCACATGCGCATCGGTGTAGGTCACGCCGCTGAAGATGGTGTGTGCCTCCATCAGCTTGTCAAAGCGTCCCAGGTATACCTGCAAGGCAAGCAGCAGCAGCAGGAAGGCAAAGGCGAGCGAGAGCCCCCGCCACGATAACGGCCGGTAGGTGCTACGACTTCTCTCCAGCGCGCGGGTACCGCCGGCCACAATCACGAAGAAAACTGCGACCAAACAAATGATCACGGCCAGCAGCATCAGCCATCCCGCAATCAACTCCCACACTGGCAGCGTGAACAGGTAAAAGCTCAGCGGTCGGCCGAAGATCGGGTCCCCGACCGAAGCGGTCCGAGGTGCATACCAGTAGAGCGCCAATGTGGGCCACTGCGCCATCATGACCGCGCCGCTGGCCAGAGCGATCAACAGCGAGGCGGCGATGGCGATGAGGCGCAGAATCGGCTCTACCGGCAGTCGCAGCGGCTGCCCGCCGATCCAGATGGTGTGTCCGATGGGCAAATCGGTGAGGTAGGCCCACTGCAGGCCTAGAAATGTTCCATACAGAATGGCGAATGTAGCCGCGGCAAAAGCCAGGAAAACCACCGACTGAATACTCAGCGTCTTCCAGAATACGTCGCCATAACCCAGCGAACCGAACCAGAGCGCGTCAATGTAATAGGAAAGCCAGGTCCGGCCACCCAGCAGGACAAGGGCAACCACGGCGAGAGCCACCAACAACCAGCGGGGGCGCCGCGAAGGACGGACCGGCGGGCGCACCGGCGGCCAGCCGCTAGACCTGTGCATCATTCACCTTCATGTTTTCCGGGCATGCCTTGATATTACAGCACCTCCCCTTCACCCATCTTGCGCGCCACCTGCAGGTCAATTCCCAGCTGTTCCGCCTTTTTGTACAAGTGACTTCGCTCCAGGCCCAGGGCTTTCGCCGTATTAGTCACGTGAAACTGGTTGCGCTTTAACTCCGCCAATATCGCCTCGCGTTCAAAATCCTCCACTCGCTCCGAAAGCGCACCGGAAGCGCGCGCCGGCACAGGCCCGCCCGGCAGCTTAGGCAATGCCGATTGCACGCAGTTCAGGTCAACGCTGCCGTCCGGTGAAAGCAGAATCATACGCTCTACCAAGTTGCGCAACTCGCGCACATTCCCTGGCCAGGAATAATTCTGCAGCCCTTTCACCGCTTCCGGCGTGAAGCGCGCTTCCTTCCAGCCATTCTGCGCGCATACCTGACGCAGGAAATGTTCAATCAGAACGGGAATATCGTCCCGGCGTTCGCGCAGCGGCGGCAACAACAACGGAAACACGTAAATCCGATGGAACAGGTCCTGGCGGAATTTCCCTTGCCCCACCAGCGTCTCCAGGCTGCGGTGCGTGGCCACTACCACGCGCACGTCCACCGCGACGGGCTTGTCTCCGCCGATGCGCTCAATTTCGTTTTCTTCCAGCACGCGCAGTAGCTTGGCCTGCATCGCCAGCGGCATATCTCCAATTTCGTCCAAAAACAGAGTCCCGTGCTGCGCCTGCTCGAACTTGCCGATGTGCCGCCCGGCCGCTCCGGTGAATGATCCCTTTTCGTGGCCGAACAGCTCCGATTCGATCAGTTCGGCGGGAATTGCGGCGCAATTCACCGTCACAAACGGACCGCCGGCGCGGGAACTACGCTCGTGTATCGTTCGCGCTACCAGCTCTTTTCCTGTCCCCGTCTCGCCCAGAATGCAGACGCGCGTCTCACTGGCGGCCACCCGTTCCACTTGCGCCATAACCCGCCGCATGGCCTCCCCCGCCCAAACCATCTCGTGCTTGCCCAGGCGCTGCCGCAGTTGCCGGTTTTCCGACTCCAGCCGTTGCAGCCGCAGCGCATTCTCCACCGTCAGCAGCAGCTTTTCCGTGGAAATCGGCTTTTCCAGAAAGTCAAGCGCGCCCAACCGGGTGGCCCGCACCGCCATCTCGATGTGCGCCTGACCCGACATCATGACCACCGGCGTGGCCACTCCTTGCGCCTTCAAATCTTCCAGCAGCGCCAACCCATCCTTTCCGGGCATGACCACGTCCGAAAGGATCAGGTCAAAGTCCTGCGCCTTAGCCAGTTCCAGCGCTTTGGCCGCGTTGTCGCACACCGTTGCCTCGTGTCCTGCCAGGCGAAAGGCGCGCGACAGCGAAGCCAGCGTATTGGCCTCGTCATCCACGATCAGGAGGTGTGCTTTGGCGGCCATGCTTGGTCCTTACCCTGAATTGGCGCTGAACTGCGCGGCTTCTTCCCGGCCCCGCGGCAGCTCGATAACAAATGTCGTGCCCTGCCCGGGCGCGCTCTTCACCGTGATCCTGCCCAGGTGGTCGCTCACCACCGACTGCACGATGGCCAGCCCCAGCCCGGTGCCGTGCTCCTTCGTCGTGACGTAGGGATCGAAGATCCGCTCGCGCGCGTCGGCGGGGACGCCCGGGCCGTTGTCGTCGACGGTCAGCCGCGCGCCGCGCTCGGCCGGGCTCTCCGACACGGCGATCCGGATCTCCGGCTTGCGGCCCACGCCGTCGGCGGCCTGCACGGCGTTCTCGACCAGGTTGGCCAGCACGTTGCGCAGCAGCATCCGGTCGCACAGCGCGCCCACCTTCCCGTTTCGATCGACCTTCAGGAACTCCTGCCATTCGGGGTGCGCGCGCGCGAAATCCTCGACCGCCTGGGCGAGATCGATCGGCGCCGGCTCGACCTTGGGCAGCTTGGCGAACGCCGAGAAGTCGTCGACCAGCCGCCGGATCGCGCCGACCTCCTCCTTCAAGATCTCCTGCGCCGTCGCCAGCAGCCGGCGGTAGTCCGGATCGTCGCCGCGGTATTTGAAGCCGAGCTCCTGCACCGCCAGCTGGATGGGCGTGAGCGGATTCTTGATCTCGTGCGCGAGCCGCCGCGCCACCTCTTGCCAGGCGGACACCTTCTGCAGGTAGCCGAGCCGGCTGCGCGCGTCGCCCAGCTCGGCGACCATGCGGTTGAACGCCCGCCCCAGATCGTCGAGCTCGTCGTTGCCGCGCGGCGCGACCCGCACCCCGAGATCGCCCTCGCCGACGCGGAGGGCAGCGTTGCGCAAGGTGGCCACCCGGCCGGTGGCGGCGCGCGCGACGCCCAGGCCGAGGACGGTGGCGACCGCCAGCGCGGCCAGCAGCAGCAGCACCAGCCCGCGCACGATGCCGGGGAGCACCAGCGGCAGCACCCGATCGAGATCGTGCTCCTTCTCGGTCGCCTCGCGCAGCGAGAGGACGTTCGCGTAGATCTCGCGCGAGATCCCGAAGGTCAGCTCGAGCAGGCGCGGCTCGTTGTCCTCGGGAACGGCGGGGGCGGCGGTGTGCTTCCGTCGCTCGGGCGGCCGGGGGAGCGGGGCCA
>DATJEH010000169.1:0-23913 GCA_035496875.1 Terriglobales bacterium
TTCGACCACGGCTCGCACGACACCACCGCCGCCGTGGCCCGTGAATATGGGGCGCGGGTTCTCCCCGCAGCGGATGCGACTCTTAGGCAAGCGCGGCACGATTGGATCCTCTGCCTGCTTCCTACCGAGGCTCTCAGTGAGAGCCTGGAGGCTTCTCTTTTTGAATGGAAGCTGGCGGAACCCGCACCAGCCGGCGCGTTCAGCATGACGGTTCGCGAGCAGGCCGGCGATCACTGGGTCTCTCACCCGCCCACCACTCGCCTGGTAAATCGCCACGGCCGGCCATGGACCGGGTCGCTTCCCCCCGACGATCCCCAGGCCCAGCTCCTGGGCGGCGACCTTCTCCGCTTCCGAGAACCGTAGCAGCGCGGGGGGAGTTCCATCCGGCAGCCCAACACACTGGCTGATTGCTGACGGCTGAGTGCTGGGTCCTATTTCGACGCCGCCACTCCCATTTGCTGGTGATAGTTGGGATATGGCGGCCGCGCATACTGCTGCGGCGGGTGCTGCTTCAAATTCTGCAGCACCACCTGCACCGCTTTCTCCAGTTGTGGGTCGTGGCCGTTGCGCCACGCCTGAGGATCCATCTCCACGTCGTAATCCGGCGGGATACCATGGTTTTCTACTTCCCACTGCCCCTGCAACCCGTAAATGGCGATGCGCGGCGCCGTGACGAAGCCGCCGTCCATCAACTCGGGATAGTCGTAAATGCCAACCAGACCGCCCCAGGTGCGTTTGCCGATGAGCGGCCCGATGCCGGCTTTGCGGAAGTACCAGGGCAAGGCATCGCCGCCCGAGCCCGACATTTCATTGATGACCATGACCTTGGGGCCATAAATCGAGCCCAGTGGGCTGGACTGCTCGCGGCCCTCGCGCGTCATCATCAGGCTCATAATCGGCCGCCGCAGGTAATCAACAATGTAGTCGGCGATGTCGCCGCCGGTATTGAAGCGTTCGTCAATCACCGCTGCTTCCTTATCAATTTGCGAGAAAAAGTATCGGTTGAAGTAGGTGTAGCCAGCCTCGGCGGTGTTGGGCAGATAAACATAGGCCACGCGGCCGCCCGTCATTTGATCCACCGTACGCCGGTTGTTTTCAATCCAGGCGCGGCGGCGCAGGTTGTATTCGCTTTCGACGGGCACCACCGTCACTTCGCGCGCTCCCTTGTCATCGGGATTGGGGCCAACCCTCAGCACCGTCGTTTTACCTGCTGTCCCCTGGAAAAAGCTGAACAGGTTGTCGCTGTCGTGCAGTTCGCGCCCGTTCACAGCCAGCAGGTATTCGCCGGCTTTCACGTTCACGCCCGGTTGCGTGAGCGGCGCCTTCAGGTCGGGATTCCAGTTCTCGCCGTTATAGACCTTGGAAAACCGGTAGCGCCCATTAGCGATGTTGTAGTCGGCGCCCAGCAGGCCTGTCTTGGCCAGCGGCTTGGGTTCGTCCATATCGCCGCCGCGCACGAAAACGTGCCCCAGGCTCAGATTGCTCAGCATCTCCTCAAACAGGTAGTTCAGTTCGTCGCGATCGCCGATATTCTTGAGATAGGGAGCGTACTCCGCCGAAGCGGCCTGCAGGTTCAGCCCGTGATAGTTCGGGTCATAAAGAAAATCGCGCTCAATGCGCCACACCTCGCGATACATCTGGTCCCACTCTGCCCGCGGGTCCACATACACCTGCATGCTTTCCAGCTTCAGCGGCCCCTCGCCCGGTTTAGGCTCGCCTCCGTCGGGCTTGGGCGGGGCGGAAGTGGAAGCGATAATCCACTGCTCTCCTTTGCGGAAGAGCAACTTCTTGCCGTCGTGGGACAAGCGGAAGTCGGCAATACCATCCACGAACTTGTCCACCTTCCGCTTTTTCAAGTCGAACTTGTGCAGCACCATCTTGGGATTTTCAGAATCTTCCTGCGAAAGCACCGGTGGCGCCTCCAGCAGGAACAATTCCCCGGTCTTGCCTGCCTCCAGGTCCGCGTAATTGCGAGCCGGAATGGGGAGAGCAAGAATGCGCTGGCCGATGTTCTCCATGTCCACGCGCACCACCGCCGGCTGTTTCTTTGCTTTGGATTCCTCCTTGTCCTGATCCTCCGGCTTGCTCTCCTCCTCGTCGGCAGCCGCACTCTTCTTCTTGTTCTTGTCCTTGGTCACGCTTAGCGGTTTGTCCTGTTCCTTCTTCTGCTCGCCCGCGACTTTCTCTTCGTCACTCTCCGGCGCCAGGGGCGAAGGCAGGTCCTTGCCGAGGACCACTACATAAGCACTGCTGGTCACGGGACGATTGATGCTCGACATATCCAGCCAGTCGGCGCTCAGCCCCACATCGGTGCTGGCCAGAAAGTACAGGTACTTGCCGTTTTCGTCGAAAGCGGGATGGCGAGCATCGCTCATGCCGTCCGTAATCTGGAATGACTTGCCGCTGGCCAGCGAGTAAACAAACACCGCGTGCAGGTGATTGGGCAGCAGCTTGGTGTAGGTCAGCCACTCGCTGTCGGGGGCCCACTGCGGATCCAGCGTGCGCTCCGGGGCTTCGAAAAGATTGGTGTCCACCTTAACCGGCGCGCCCTTGGCCAGGTCCACGTACCATAAGTTCAGGCGCTTGTCGGTGTAGGCGATTTTCTTGCTGTCCGGCGCCCACTTCGGCGAGTAGAAAAACGAGGGCGGATTGCCCAGGCCGATTTTGCGCACCTCTCCCAGCCCGCTCTGGTCGCGCAGTTCCAGTCCGTACTCGCCGGAAGCGTCGGAGAAATAGGCGATCCATTTTCCGTCCGGGGCCCAGGCCGGGTCGCGCTCCTCCACCGCCGTGGTGTTGGTCAGGTCGCGGATATCGCCCTTGTCCGAAGGCACGGAAAGAATATCGCCATGGGCCTCCAGCACCGCGCGCACACCTGTTGGCGAAAGCTCGATGTTGTGAATGTCCTTGGCATCAATTTTCACGAAGTGGGGCTGCAGGTGGGGCAGGTCGCCAGCCACGCGAACATTGACGTCCTTCGCCTGGCGTGTGTTCAGGTCGTAGAGGTGCAGCGAACCGAACTGCTCATACACAATGGCCCCCGGCCCTGCCGAAGCCGACTTGAAATCCAAGCCGCGATTGGCCATCACTTCGCTCACTTGCTTGCTCCTGGTGTCGTAGGCAAACAGGCTGACCGGGCCGTTGCGGTCGGACAGGAAATAAATGGTGTCTCCCACCCACATGGGATTAGAGTCATTGGAATTCTCCCGCGGAATGGTAGCCTCAATATGCGAGGTGGCCAGATTCACAATCCAGATGGGCGTCGTCTGTCCGCCGCGGTAGTGCTTCCATCCCGGCTCCCACTGCGGGTGCGGCACGTAGGCCAGTTGCGTTCCATCAGGTGAGAACGACGCCTCCTCGCCACTGGGCAGCGGCAGTTCATCGGGAAACCCGTGCCCGCTGAGCGGCATGGTGTAAAGCCGGTCAATGAAGCCGATAAAGCTGTTGCGCGGCGAGCTGAACAAGATGCTTTTGCCGTCCGGCGTCCAGCCCAGAACCTGGTCCGCCCCGGGATGGTAGGTGAGCCGTCGGGAAACTCCTCCCTCCGCCGGCACCAGGTAAACATCGCGGTTGCCGTCGTACTCCCCGGTAAAGGCAATCAGCGAGCCGTCCGGCGAAAACATGGGGTCAGTCTCAATGCCCACTCCGGTGGTCAGGCGGCGCGCATCGCCACCCTCGCGGCTCACCACCCACAAATCGCCGGCGTAGGTGAAGGCAATTTGCGTCCGGCTGACCGCCGGCTTGCTCAGCAACAGCGGTGCGTCTGCGGCCATGCACAAGCTGGAGGCGAGCAGGCACACAATTCCAAGGGCAATCTTTTTCATGGACAGGCTCCTGTTGGCGCTGGCTAGCTGGTTCCCGGGAGAAGCGGAATCTTATGCTTTGAAATGGGCCGGGGTCAACGCGACTGCGGCCGCCGAAGAAGTCAGGTTGAGGATTTACATATGCTGAACGTTTATATTATTTCTTTCTTTCGCAACCCACCGCACTTTTTGGGGTTTGTATTGCGTCTGTGCCCAGCCGCAGACGCCGCAGCCGGTTGCAAGTACACTTGAGAGGAAATATGCAGGGGGATGAATGCGTTCTCGCCATGTCCTGTGTGGACTAATTATCTTGTTCATTGCCTTGACGGCAGCGGCTCAACAATCCGATTCAGCAGCCGACCAACAATCCGCACCGACAGCAACCCAGCAATCCAAACCGAAAGCGCCCCAGCAGTCCAAAGCGGACATTTTCGCCGGCTATTCCTACCTGCGTTTCGACAGCGCCTCCATGGGTTTGCCCCACCAGATTAACCTTAACGGCTGGGCGGCCACCGGCACGGTGTACGTTTACAAACCGTGGCTGGGCGTGGTCGCCGATTTCAGCGGCAATTATGGGAAGAAATACGGGCTGGCGTTCAACGCCTACAATTTTCTTACTGGTCCGGAGTTGGCTTATCGCCGGCACCGCAACACTATCTTCATCCGCGGGCTGGTTGGCATGGCCCGCAACAATATCTCTGGGGCGACGAATAGCGGCCTCGAATACGGCGGAGGGGCCGGCCTGGACATTCGCCTGCGTCAGCACTTTGCCGTGCGCGCTTTTCAAGCCGACTATCTGAAGACGCACACCTTCGGAGTGGACCAGACAAATATCAGGGTTTCCGCCGGCCTGGTGTTTCGCTGGGGTGGCCACTGATGCCCGCCTCCCCCGAAAATGTCGCGAGGGCGGGTCCGCCGGTTGGGATAATGAGGATTCAAATGTCACGCAATCATTTCTGGATTACAGCTTTACTCTTGGCGGTAGCCTGCTGGAGCGCCTGCAGCACCTCTCCCAGCCACTTGGCATATGTGACCCTGAGCAACAATCAGGTGGCTGCCTACCGTGTGGACGACAGCAGCGGCCTGCTGACGCCAATGGCTGGCTCGCCCTACCCGGCGGGTATTTTTCCCACCGCAATTGCCGTACACCCCTCACGAAAGTTCGCCTATGTGGCTAATACCGGCGAAGGCGACATCGCGCTCTTCACCATCAATGGCGCAACCGGAGCGCTTAATGAAATCCCGCCGAGGGTTTTAACCGGCACTAACCCCACATCACTGGCCTTCCGCTCTGATGGAGACGAACTATTTGTGGCCAATGCCGGCTCGGGCACGCTTTCCGTTTTCTCTATCAACACCCGGACCGGAAACTTAAATCCCATCTCCGGCTCGCCTTTCGCCTGCGGCATATCCCCGGCCTCCCTGGCGGTTTCATCCTCCAACGTGCTCTACGCCGTGGATTCAACCTCCAACGTAGTTTTTGCGTTCGCCATTGATACCACCACCGGAGGGCTAACCGCGGTTCCGGGCTCGCCATTCCCGGCCGGCGGCAGCCGTCCCAGTTCGGTTGCCATGGATGCATCCGGGAAATTCCTGTACACAGCCAACCTGCTTTCCAACACCGTCTCCGCCTTCGCTATCGCTTCCAACGGCAGTCTCACTTCTATTGCTGGTTCTCCCTTCGCTGCGGGAACCGGACCCATTTCCGTCGCGGCGGACCCGGCGGGCGAGTTTATCTACGTGGCTAATCAGGGCTCGAACACCCTCTCTAAGTTTGCGCTCGGTTCGAGCGGCGTGCCCTCCCCGGCGGTATCTCCAGTGCCGGTGGGGCGCAGCCCGGTATTTGTCGCCCTCGACTCTACCGGCAACTTTGTGTTTGTGGGAAATGGATTGTCGGCCAACCTGTCGGAGTTTGCGGTGAACTCGAGCGGACTGGCAAAAGTTGACCAGTCGCCCTACGCCACCACCTCAGCGCCCACTTCACTGACCACCATAAAGTGAGCCCTCGTGGGCGCAGAGGCCTTCAACCGTGTTCAAATCTGCCTGTTTAGTACCTGGTTTTCTGGCTCCCTAGCTTCGTGGCTAGTCAGCCAGTTAGCTAGACAGCTTCTGGTGAGGCGCCGCAGGTCTGATCCTCGCTGAATACCGCTTCACAGGGGTTTAGGCTGCATTGATGGTGCGCAGTTGCCGCGCCCGCTCGTACACCCGCACATACTCGCGAGCGGAAGCGTTCCAGGAGAAGTCCTTGTTCATCCCGCTGCGCATCAGCCGCTGCCACGCATCACGGTCCTGGTATGTTTTCAGCGCCAGCTTGACCGTGTCCAGCAGGGCTTCGCCCGTGTACTCGCTGAACTTGAACCCCGTTCCCCTCCCGGTGCGCGGCTCCCAGTTCTCGATGGTGTCGTCCAGCCCCCCGGTGGCGCGCACAATCGGCACCGTACCGTATTTGAGGCTGTAGATCTGGTTCAGCCCACAGGGCTCATAACGCGAAGGCATCAGGAACATGTCGCTTCCAGCCTCGATCTTGTGTGCCAGCGCGTTGTCGTAGGCGACTTTCACCGCGATCTTTTGCGGATACTGCTTGTGCAGCCGCAGGAACATGTCCTGATACTCCTTGTCGCCGGCGCCCAGCGCCACTACGATCATCTGTTCCCGCGCCAGCCGGTCCATCACCTGGGAAATGAGGTCGAATCCCTTCTGTGCCGCGAACCGGGAAACAATCCCGATAACGGGCAGCTTGACCTCCGCGTCGGTAATGCCGAATTGCGTGAGCAGATCCCGCTTACATGCCGCTTTGCCGCTTAGTTCCTCGGGTGAATAGTGGGCCGCGATGAACTTGTCCGTCTCCGGGCTCCATTCCCTGTAGTCGACGCCGTTTAAAATGCCAGTTACAGTTGCCGAACGCCCGTGTAGCACCCCTTCCAAGCCGAAGCCGTATTCCGCAGTCTGAATTTCCTGGCTGTATTTGCGGCTGACTGTGGTGATGAAGTCGGAAAATACCAGCGCGCCCTTGAGAAAATTCACGTTGCCGTAAAATTCCATGCGGGTAATGGTGAACAGATCCCAAGGCAACATCAGCAGGGGCAGGATCTCCGGCGGGAACAAGCCCTGGTACCCCATATTGTGAATGGTGAAGACGCAACCCACGTCGCGGAAGGCGGGATCCTCGGCGTAAACCGAGCGCAGCAGCACCGGTGCCAGCGCCGATTGCCAGTCGTGGCAGTGGAACACGTCGGGCACGCCCAGAATTTTGCAGGATTCCAGCACGGCGCGGCTGTACAGGGCAAAGCGCTCGGCATTGTCGCGGTAATCGCCCACCGAGGTTCCATACAGGGCCTCACGGTCAAAGTAGGGCGGGTAGTCAATGAAATAGAATTGCACTCCGGAGTGCATGCCGCCGTCCAGCACCGAGCAGAAACGGTAACGGTCATCGAAAGGAATGGTCACGCTGCGCAACACCGGCTTTGCGTCCGCCAGCTTGGTCTGGCGGTAAAGCGGCAGGTATACCGTGACTCGGTGTCCGAGCGAAGCCAGGGCGGGTGGCAGGGCGCCGACCACATCGGCCAGGCCGCCGGTTTTGGCAAAGGGTACGCACTCGGATGCGGCAAACACAATGTGCATCGGGATTCGGCCTCCAAAGATATGTAACGCGCTTCGCGGACCTCGAGCGGTTCGCTCGCTGCATCGGAACAACAGTCAGCGCCGGCGCTCTTGGGGTGAAGTTCGAGTCTAAATGGCAAAAGGAAAGAGGGTCAACGTGGAGAACGCCACCAAGCTGTGGAAACCGAAGCCGCCACGATTGCAGGCGCGAGTCGGCGGCATTTCTTGTGCTCACCGCAGGCGTCCCAAACTGGGACAACACTTTCTGGCTGATCCACACGCTGCCGAACGCATCGTCGATGCTTTGGGGGATGTCTCCGAAAAGACGGTGGTAGAAATCGGTCCCGGGCGCGGCGCGCTGACCAACAAACTGGCCGAACGGGCCCGCCGTGTCATCGCTGTCGAACTTGACCGCGTGCTGGCGGCGCAGTTGCGCATGCATTTCAACCGCTTCGAAAATGTCGAGATTATTGAGGGCGACATTATCTCCATTGACTTCAGCACCGTGCTCGGCCCGCGTCCCGGAATGAACCATCCGGGCATCATCCACGTGCCCGAAAAGGCCCGCCTGGTCGGCAACCTGCCCTACTTCATCACCTCCGACATCCTGCTCCACCTGTTTCAGTATCATGCCTATTTTGAAACCGTTGTCATCATGGTGCAGGAGGAGGTTGCGGACCGCATCGCCGCCGCGCCCGGAGTTCGCGACTACGGTCTGCTCTCCGCCACCGTTCAGCTCTACTCCAAAGTGGAGAAGCTGTTTTCCCTGCCCCCGGACGCCTTTAACCCGCCTCCCAAGGTGCATTCCGCTGTTCTTCGGCTTACCATAGCTCCTCAGATGGACAGGTTGCGGGTGCCGGAGCGGGAGTTCATTGAATTTCTCAAGCTCTCCTTCGGTCAGAAGCGCAAAACCCTGGCCAATAACCTCAAGTCGCGCTTCGATTCCCGCTCCCTGGCCGCCGCCCTCAAGAAGGCCGGTCTGCTGTCCGGTGTGCGGGCGGAAGCTGTCTCGCTGGAAAAGATGGCTGCCCTGTTCCGCGGCTTGACGGCAGCTACTGCAGATTGAGAGGCCGTATGATCACCGCCGTGCGTGAACCGGCTGTGGCTGGGTATTTCTACCCCCGTTCTGCCGAAGCCCTCAGTCAGGAAATCAAACTCTACACGGCGTTGACCGGGGAAAAAATATCCGCTCTCGCCTGCGTTGTCCCCCACGCCGGCTATATGTATTCCGGTCACGTGGCCGGCGCGGTGTATGGACGGCTGCAACTGCCCCGGCGCTTTGTTATTCTCTGCCCCAATCACACCGGCTACGGCCGCCCCCTCGCCGTCATGACCGAAGGCGCGTGGCAGACGCCGCTTGGCCAGGCGCAGATTGACAGCGAGCTCGGCGCGGCCCTGCGCCGCGCCTGCCCGCTCCTGGAAGAGGACGATACGGCCCACCGTGGCGAGCACGCCATCGAGGTGCAGCTGCCCTTCTTGCAGGCGGCACTTCCCGAGTTCACCTTCCTCCCCATTGCCGTCGGAACCGCCAGATACGAACCCTTGCAGGCGTTGGGGGAGGCCATTGCCGGATTGCTGCGGGACCAGTCCGATCACATCATGCTCATCTCCTCCAGCGACATGAACCACTACGAACCAGACGACATCACCCGGGTGAAAGATCGCAAAGCCATTGACAAGATTCTGGCCCTCGACCCGCGCGGCCTCTACGACGTGGTCATGGAGGAATCCATCTCCATGTGCGGGTTTGGGCCCACGGTAGCTGCCTTGACCGCCGCTCGCCTGCTGGGCGCGGCTTCCGCGGAAGTGATCAAGTACGCCACCTCCGCCGACATTTCCGGCGACCGCAGCGCCGTGGTCGGCTACGCCGGCGTGGTAATTCAATAGCCAGCGGCTGGGGGTAGCGAGCACTAGCCACTTGACCTACCGTCATGCTGCGCGACTTCAGTCGCGAAGCATCTCGCGTGCAGTACCATGCCCCCGATTGATTACCCAGTCGCGCCAGCTTGCCGCTAAAGTTATAATCAAGAGATGCCCACTCGCCGAAATTGTGTCCTGTGCGGGCGCCGGACAAGTTCGGCCTGACCCGGAACACGTTTCGCGAGGGTTGAGCTAGTTAGCCAGTCAGCTAGCCAGCTGCTTTTATGAACTTCAAACTCACCAGCGACTACAAACCGGCCGGTGACCAGGGCAAAGCCATCGAGCAGCTTACCCGAGGTGTGCTCGAAGCCGAACAGCACCAGGTCCTGCTCGGCGTCACCGGTTCGGGCAAGACCTACACCATGGCCAAGGTCATTGAGGCCACCAATCGCCCCGCCCTGGTCATGGCCCACAACAAGACGCTGGCGGCCCAGCTCTATCACGAGTTCAAGAGCTTTTTCCCCCACAACGCGGTCGAATACTTCGTGTCATATTACGACTACTACCAGCCGGAAGCTTATGTTCCCGCCGCCGACCTTTACATCGAGAAAGAAGCAACCATCAACGATGAACTCGACAAGCTGCGGCTCTCCGCCACCAAGTCGCTTTTCGAGCGCCGTGACTGCCTCATCGTCGCCTCGGTCAGCTGCATTTACGGCCTGGGCTCGCCCGAAGCCTATTACGGCATGTTGCTGTTTCTGGAAAAGGGCCAGAAGGTTAAGCGCGAAGACATCACCCGCAAGCTGGTGGAAATACTTTATGAGCGCACCGACGGCGAGTTCCGCCGCGGCACTTTCCGCGTGCGTGGCGATGTGATCGAAATTTTCCCTACCTACGATGACATGGCTTATCGCGTCGAGCTCTGGGGAGACGAAATCGAATCCCTCTCCCAGATTGACCCGCTCTTCGGCACCGTCAAGCAGAAGTATGTGCGCCTGCCCATTTACCCCAAGACGCACTACGTGATGAAACCGGAAACTAAGAGCCGCGCGGTTGACTCCATTCTCCAGGAATTGGCCTGGTGGGAAGCGGAACTGGAAAAGCAGGGCCGCGTGGTGGAGGCGCAGCGGGTTCACCAGCGCACACGCTTCGATCTGGAGATGATTAAGTCAGTAGGCTACTGCCACGGCATCGAGAACTACTCGCGGCACTTCACCGGCCGCCTGCCTGGCGAGCCGCCGCCGACGCTGCTTGACTACGTTCCCCGCGACTACCTGCTCTTCATTGACGAATCCCACCAGACCGTCCCCCAGCTGCACGGCATGTACCACGGAGACCGTTCGCGAAAGGAAACTCTGGTGGAGTACGGCTTCCGCCTGCCCTCCGCGCTCGATAATCGTCCCCTCACCTTTCCCGAGTTCGAGCACCGGGTCAACCAGCTCATCTATGTCTCCGCCACGCCCGGGCCGTACGAGTTGACCAAATCGGCCGGGGTGGTCGTGGAACAGATCATTCGACCCACCGGCCTGGTGGACCCTCAGGTGGAAATCCGCCCGGTCAAGGGCCAGATTGACGACCTGCTGCATGAAATCCGCCGGCGGGTGGAAAACGGCGAGCGCGTGCTGGTCACCACCCTGACCAAGCGCATGGCGGAAGACCTGGCCGAATACTACAGCGAGGTTGGCGTGCGCTGCCGCTACATGCATTCCGAAATCGAAACCTTGGAGCGGGTCAAGATTCTACGCGACTTGCGCAAGGGCGAGTTCGACGTGCTCGTCGGCATCAACTTGCTCCGCGAAGGCCTGGATCTGCCGGAAGTCTCGCTAGTGGCCGTGCTAGACGCCGACAAAGAAGGGTTCCTGCGCTCCAGCGGTTCGCTTATCCAGACCATCGGCCGCTGCGCCCGCAACCTGAACGGCCGCGCCATCCTCTACGCTGATGTCATGACCGACTCCATGCGCCGCGCCATGGACGAAACCGACCGCCGCCGCGCCATCCAGCAGGCCTACAACGAGGAGCACAACATCACACCCGAATCCATCGTGCGTCCGCTGGAGATGTCGCTGGCCCGCATTGTGGAAGCCGATTATGGCGACGACCTGGTCCAGGAAGCCGAGAGCATGCCCGAGTTCAAGTCGCAGGACGAACTCGACGCCTACGTCGCCAAGCTGGAAAGCGACATGCGCGAAGCCGCCAAACGTTTCGAATTCGAGAAGGCCGCCAAGCTGCGCGACACCATTCGCGACTTGCGTACCAAGGAATTTCTCTTCGCGTAAACCACCTGCTTCACCACAGAGGACACAGAGATCACAGAAGAAACAATTATTTGGTGCGGGAGCGCCCACAGGCAATAACTGTGGGGACAGTCGCCCTCGCTTGTCCGGATTCATCCTGTGTGGGGACTGCCGCCTCCGGATGCCCGGGCGAGCGCGGTTCGCCTCCGCCCTGACGTCTTCCGGCGGCCGGGCCTCACTCCCCGCTTTCCGCCTCCGCCAGCAGCCTCTGCAAGTCGGGAATGACGATCTGCCGGCCATCCATGCGGATCATGCCCTGAGCCTGCAGCCGGCTCAGGTTGCGTGAAACCAGTTCGCGTACTGTGCCGATCTGCGCAGCCAGTTCCTGGTTGCTGCTGGGCAGAGTAATCTCAACTCCCGCCGGCGTATGCTTGCCCGTAGCCGCCAGCCGGCAAAGAAACGCGCTCAGCCGCTGGTGCACCGTGGTAAAGGAGAGTTCTTCGATAATGCCCACCAGTCGCCGCAACCGCGCGCCTACCACCCGCAGAACTTTGAGCGCCACCCGCGGATGCTCCAGGCAGAGCGCCTGGAAATCGTTCTTGCTCACAAACAGCAGCGTGCTGTCGCTGACCGCCGAAGTAGAAGCCGGATAATTACCGCCATCGAACACCGGCAGTTCGGCGATGGAACTGCCCGGTCCCTCAATGGCCAGCACCTGCTCGCGGCCGGCAGCCGAGCTTTTGAAGATGCGCACATTGCCGGCCTCAACCACATAGAGCCCGCTGCAGGCATCTCCTTCGTTGAAGATGATCTCCCCGGCGGAATAATGACGCGGCACGGCCCGCTGGGCAAGAAATTGCAACTCGTGCTCTTCCATGCCGGAGAAGATCGCTACTTTACGCAGGGTCTGGGCGTGGTCAACACGGCGGGGTTCAGGCATGACGCTATTGTAATGGCCCCACAGAATGGGCGGGCGAGGCTACGGGGGCGGAGTCACTTTGGTGAGAGGCTTAAACGCTGGCAGGCGATTATCCATCAGAACCGGAAGGCGGCAATCAGGAGCGCCCCGAACGCCAGTGACTGCGCTACCTCGCTCCAGCCTAACCGCCGGACCGCCAGCGGTTGTGAGCCCCGCACGAACCAGGCGACGCCGCGGAACAAAACCGGCACGAAGGCCAGCAGCGCCAGCCAGGGCAGCAACTCGAACTTGGCCAATAACACGAGGGCGGCGGCCAACCCGACTTGCCCGGCCAGGAAGGCTCGGCCGCGGCGCAATTTTTCGCCGGCGGCTTTAGCTCGGGCCGCATGGATGCGCAACTGCACGAAATGAATCTGGTCGCCCGCAAACAGCCAGTTGGCCAGCCACAGCGCGGCCGCGAGTGAGTCAAAGCGGCCGCTAACCACCATGTACGCGGCGGGCGCGGTGGCGGTCAGGCCGATGGCGCCGGCCACCTGCGCTGGCATGCGCAGTTTGCGGCTCAGCTTCTTCAGTCCTGCTTGCACAAAAAAAGCCAGCGCCGCAGCCGCGCCCAGCGGCAACAGAAAACGATTTCTGCCACCCCAGAAGAGAGCGGCAAACGTCATCGCGGCTATAGCCGAAAAGCAGAGGATGAACAGCAGCACAACGCGCCGCTCGGCAGCGGTTTGCGCGCGCAACGGCGGGGTGCCCAGCCAGCTTTCCAGCGGCGTTCTGAGCCAGAACACGGCCATGGCTGCGGTGGTGAAAATAGCAAGCGGCAGCGCCTGCCCGCCCCGCATCAGGCCGGCGGCCGCTCCCGTCGCCAGCGGCACCAGCAGCATGCCCCAGGCGCCGTGCTCGCGCGGCACCACCAGTGTCCGCAGGCGCGGCCCGGAAATCGGTGCGGAGGAGAGACTCAATGACATATTCCCCGTCGTAGAATTCCACCCGCAGGACGCCGCGATCGACGAGAGAAGCAGATGAGATTAGACCCCTGCGCTCTCTGCGCCTCGGCGTGAAATTCAGGTCATGCTGCGGGAGCGTGCGGCGCTGCGCTGGTTTTCGCAGATGGTTCTGTGCCGCACTCTCCCGCAATCTTGCTTACAGCGCTACCGGGCGTGGAGCTTTCACCTCTTTGGCCTTCTCCCCCGTTCGCGGCTGGTAAATGCAGAACGGCTCCTCGTCTAGAAAATCGCCGGTAGCGGCGAAAGCGCGCGCCCGGCAGCCCATGCAGACGTTGCGAAATTCGCAACAACCGCACTTCCCCTTCAGGTTGCCGGCATCGCGCAGCTGTTCGAACACCAGCGACTTCTCCCATATTTCAACAAAGCTTTGGCGGCGCAGGTCGCCGGCTAGCACCGGCAAATAGCCGCAAGGATAAATTTCGCCCTCGTGGGATATAAAGCACACTCCCGTACCCGCCAGGCAGCCCTTGGTCATAGCGTTCATGTCCCCGGGATGGCCGGAGTGCGCGCCGCCAGGATGGCCGCCGCGCGCCGCGCCTGGATGATGAATGACCACGCCCGTGGAGCCCGGCATGGCCATCTCCATGGGGCCGATCGTCCCTGGAATCGGCTTCTCCTTGGCCGGCTCAGCCGCTCTGCGTTCCCCGTTCGTGCCCCGGCGTTCGGCCGCGCGCCGCTGCCGCACGACGCGAAAATAATGCGGCGCGCACGTGGCCTTCAGCTCGATCTCTCCCTCCACTGACCGGTCGTAGAACCAGTTCAGCATCTCTTCGTACTCTTCCGGGGCTACCATCTGTTCGGCTGCGATGTCCACCCCGCAGCCTACCGGCACCAGCAGGAAGGTGTGCAGCGCGTCCGCCCCCAGCCGCTTGGCCAGTTCCAGCACCTCCGGCAGCTGGCGGGCATTGTGGCGGGCGATGGTCATATTGATCTGCACCGACATGCCCAGCGCTTTCAGGTTGCGCAGCGCCTGCACCGCCGCGTCGAAGGCCCCGGGAATGCCGCGGAAGGTATCGTGGGTCAGCGCGTCGGCTCCGTCCAGGCTGATGGAAACGCGGCGCACCCCCGAATCCACAATCATGCGCGCCACTTCCCGGGTCACCAGGGTGCCATTGGTAGCCAGCGCTACCCGCAGGCCGCGGTCGGTGCCATAGCGCGCCAGTTGGAAAATATCGGAGCGGTAAAGCGGTTCGCCCCCGCTGAGCACCAGGATGGGATTGCCGGCCGCCGCAATCTGATCAATGATGCCCAGCGCGGTGGCGGTGCTGAGGTCCGAGGGAGAGCTGAGTTCGGTGGCGCTGGCGCGGCAATGAATGCAGCGCAGATTACAGCCTTTGGTCACCTCCCAGAAGATCAGCCTGGGGGAAGTCCTGGGCTCCGCCGCTTCTCCGCTGCCCTGCGCCATGGTGCTCTCCTTTTCCACCGCTGCCCACATCCCTGCAGCTCCTACGATAGAAAAGGTGCGCACCTCAGGCCGTGACCCATGTCACCAGAAATTGTGATGTGCGTCACCGGCCGATTTCAGCGGCTAAACCCGCTGTTGGCTGACACTTGCGTGGGCACGGCAGAAAATTGGGGACAGCCGCCCCGGCTGTCCGGGCGAGCGAAGCTCGCCTCGCGGGCGCCCGCCCGCGACTGGCGGCGGGACGCCGGCGCTCCCAAGAACCACCCCTAGGGCCCAACTCCTCCGGTATGGCAATCGCTGCAGTTCGCCGCGCTGATGTCGCCCAGGTCCACCGGATGTTTGAAGGCCGTTCCTTCAATGGCCGTGGGCTGCGTGCCGCCCTCCTCCTGGCTGAGGATGGTGTGGCAGATAGTGCAATCCTTGCGAATCACCTTCCCGTCCGCGCTCACGTGCTGTCCGTCGTGGCAGCGAAAGCAGCCGGAAAAATAGAAATGCCCGATGTTATCCGGGTGGGTCTTCCAGTCAATCTTCATCTCCGGAAAAGTCGTGGTGCGATATAGCCGCTGCAGTTCGGTAATGGCATCGCGGATTTCCAGCTGTTTTGTGTTCTCCAGTTGCGGGTACTTGGTCGCGTAAAAATCGTGCACCTTGGTGGCAATGCCCTGTATGGCTTGGTCGGTGCTGGTATAGCTGGCGGTAAGCACCGTCACTCCCTGCTGCTTAATGAAGGGCAGGGACGCATCAATCCGCCGCGCCAGCAGCGATTGGTCCACCGACCGGTCCGGCGGCACGTAGATGTGCGTGGGCCGGTTGTGGCAATCGACGCAATCCATGCGCCGGCGCGGAAGAGTATCAATCTGTGCCTTGCTCAAAGCAGCGTCCTTGGACATGTAGTCGGTTATCCCTCCCTGCATGTCCCTGACGTGAACGTAAGGTATGGTCCCGCGGGTTTTGTCGGGAGTGACGTAGGTGATTTCATTGGCGATGTTCATGTGCCAGTGAATCCCGGTGGTCATGCCGATTCCGGGGTCGCCGCCGCCGGTTTTGATCAGCAGCCGGATCTGCCGCGGCGTGTTCTTCTCGTCGTAACCGTAGTGGGTAATCACCTTCAGCTGCGCGCCGTAGAACTTGCGCGGCCAGTGGCACTGTTCGCAAGTCTCCTGCGCCGGCCGCAGATTTTCCACCGGCGTGGGAATAGGACGCGGGAAGCGGTTGAACAGGGTGGCATACACCTGGCGCGCGCCGGAGAGCTTGGAGCGCACATACCAGGTGGCGCCCGAGCCCACGTGGCAGTCCACGCAGCGTACCCGGGCGTGCGGCGAAAGCTGGTAAGCGGTATATTCCGGGTTCATCACCGAGTGGCAGAGCTGCCCGCAAAACTGGATCGAATCGGTGAATTCGTAACCACGGTAGCTGCCCACCGCGCTCAGCATTACGAACACAATCACGAAACTGAAAAAGAACGCTACCGTGCTGCGCTGCGCCGGCTCGTTCAGATCAATCTGCGGATAGACCGGGCCCTCAACTCCCTTCTGCCGCAGCCGATGCCGCCGCGCCAGATACATGCCCGCCGGAACCAGCGCCAGCCCCAGAATAAAAAACCCGGGCAGGATCATGTAAGCGAGAATTCCCACGTAAGGACTGTGCCGGGGCGAGAAAACATCAATCAGGAAAAGAAAAAGGATGTTGGCCAGGCTGACCAGGGCCAGCGCTCCGCCAATGGCGGCCAGCGGATGGCGGAAGCGATTAATAATTCGGTTTCGCCTCTGGTCAGCTCCTAATTGCGCATCGTTATCCATCGTGTCCATACCGGCTGGAGCCACTCCTCCCTGGCGGGGTCTGCCTACCGCTTTGGCCCCACTTCTTCCGGCTTCTCCTCGATCGCCGTTTTTTCTTTACCGGCCGCCTCGGCAGCATTGCCGCTGGTGCCCGCCTCCGCCGCTTCAGGGTTCTGATCGCCCGCCGCAGCCGTTTCCGCGCGACCGGCCTCCAGCAGCGCCTTGGCGTCTAGTCCGTGCTCTTCGCGGTAGTGCTCCAGCGACATTTTGCCGTCGTACCAGGCCCAGTTCATCGGATAGGTGTCGGGATCGAAGAACACCTGGTAGAAGTGCCAGACCACAATGGCCAGCGTGGCCAGCACCGCCTCGTAGAAGTGGACCGCCGCGGCCACGTCCAGCCACCAGCGCGGAATCAGGTCGCCCACCGTCACCTTGGCCCACAGCATGATGCCGGTGGTCGCCATGATCACCATGCCCCACACCAGCGCCCAATACTCCGCCTTCTCGGCGTAGTTGAAGCGCGCGAACTGCGGCTTTTCAAAACGCCATCCCAGGTGATGAGTAACGTTCTCCACCGCGTCGTGCGCATCCTTCATGCGCGGCAGGAAGTCCCGCACCAGGCGCCGGCCCTCGCGGCTGGCCGCGGCATAAATCAGATGGTAAAGACCCAGCGAAATCAGCACTACCGCCGACACCCGGTGCACGATGCCGCGCACTGTCTCCCCGCCCACCAGGGCGGCAAACCAGGAATCGGGGAACTTGAGCGCGAACCCGGTGATCACCAGCACAAAGAAGCTGGTCAGCAGGATCAGGTGCTGCACCCGCTGGTTCAGGCTCATGCGCAGCAACACGCGGTGCTCGGCCTTACGCCGCGCTATCGCCTTCATACGCCAGATCAGGAAATTGTGCGCCAGCATGGCTCCGATGACCGCCAGAATCATGCTGATGTAGAAGCGGCGTACCCAGCGCACCACTACGCTCCCGGTGTCGGCGGAGAGGGGAGCATCCACATGCACCTTGGCAAGCACAAATTTCTGCGTCACGCCGGGATGGCATTGCCCGCACGTCTTCACCAGGTTGGCGCGATTGATCGTAGAACGCGGGTCTGCCGAAGGCAGGATGTTGTGCACGCCGTGGCAACTGGCGCAATTGGCCACCACCGGCGAGCCCAGCCGCGAAGCCAGCCCATGATAGCTGTCCATATACGTGCTCACCCGGTGCCCCGGCACGCCGAATTCCTGGGTCAGACGCACCCCTTCGTGGCAGCGCGCGCACGTGGCCTGGGCCACCGACTGCGCCGACACCGTGGAGTTGGGGTCCAGCGGCGCTTTGATGGAGTGGATGCCGTGGCAATCAGTGCACACCGGCGCCTGCCAGTTGCCGCGGGCGATCGCCGTCCCGTGGATGCTCTGGCCATACACCTTCTCCACGTTGTTGTGACACTGCCCGCAGGTGTTGGGCACGTTGAACTTGAAGATCGGTGACTTGGGATCGCCCGCTGTGCGGATGTCGTGGCTGCCGTGGCAATCGGTGCACACCGCCGCTTTCTCCGATCCCGCCGCTACCGCCCGGCCGTGCACGCTCTGCTGATAGGAGTAAAAAGTCTCGGCGCTGTGCCCGCTGGCCTCCATAACGAACCTTTGTCCGTGGCATGCGCCGCAAGTGGCGGGGAGGTTGGTGCGGTGTACACGCGAACCGGGGTCGCTGGCGGGCAGCAGTTCGTGCGGGCTGCCGTGGCAATCCACACAGCGCGCCGCCCGCGAGTCGCCCTTGCGCAATGCCGCCGCGTGATAGCCATTGTCGTAGGCGGTCTGCTGGTCGGCGTGGCAGGTGGCGCATTGGGGCGTGGCCGGCGTTGTCTCATGCGGCACCGCTTTCACGTCGCTGTGGCAGTCGGTGCAGCCGAACATGCTGTGCGCCGATGCTTGGAACTTCTTGTCGTTTACGTACAGGCTGACCTGCTTGCCCTTTTCCTCTTTGCTCAGGGTGTTGTCGCCGTGGCAGGCGAGGCAGTCGGCATTGCTCAGCTTCTGTCCCCAGGCAGCCCCGGCCACCAGAAGAACCACAGCAAACAGGGCCCAAACTGCGGGGCGCAGCCTACGAGTATCAGCCGCACAACCGGCGCCAGGGATCATGGAACTGACCTCCTCCAGTCGGTCAGCCTTACCCTGTATTGTTGGCTGATTTGCACGCCAAGCCGCAGTGAGTGGACTCACTCCCACCTGTGACGGGGATCACCACCGCCCAGGTAACAGCACCCGGGTACTCTGGGATCAACTGACGGCGCCGGCCAGGGAGATCTTCTCCGCATACTCATAACCCGCGGCAGCGTGGATGATGGCGCGATCAAAGAAGTAGTCCAGTTGCTGCAGGAGTTCCAGTTCGCCATACACTTCGATGGTGCGGTCTATCCCGGCATTCTTGAGCAGGAACGACCACAGGTTTTCCTTGGTCAGAATAATGGCATAGGCCAGTTGGCTGAAAGGCACGCCTTGCGAAGCCCGGCGTATTCCGATTTCACGATAGCGCCGCTCGACTTCGCCTTCAGTCCGCTTCAACAGCCAGTCGCCGAGGTCGCGGTAAATTTCATACACCCGCAGCTTCAAGTCCTGCGCTGGCACGCGACAGCAGAACTCCGTCGTACGTGGAGATTTCTGCACTTGTTGCGACAGGCTGTTGGCCAATTCGTCCGCGTGCCCCTCAATTAGCCGAACCAGGTGATAGGCAAGTAGCATGGCCGCACCCCCTAGCTGGATAGAGGCCCGGGATGCGATGCTCGCCCGGCACATCCCGTCAGGCCCCACCATCAGCCTAGCTGCCGTGACAACCACCCGCAGTGAGTTGGCTCACCCTCGCGGGTGATTGCTCGTCCCGGCTGGAATCCGGAGTTCGCGCCCGGCGATGAATCGCGGCTCCCCGCCCATTACTCGACTGCGCTTAGTACAACGGTTCGTCCGACGTGTATCGAAGTGGTGTACTCTGACCGGTGCGGCACTGGGTAGCGGGTACTACTCCGGATTCTTCGTTTTGCCCCGGGGTGAAACTCGGCAGTTGAACTCGGCGCATCCAATGCTTAGAGTATGAGTGCTTAGAGTTATGAACCTGGACAAAACCATCGCCGAAATCGAGTGGCTGGAACGCCTTTACTCGCTTCCGGATACCCGTTCCACCGCGTTATCTGACCGCTACGCCGCCAACCAGAGGCACGACGAAATGTACGCTAATAATCCCTGGTTTAGGCTGTGGAAACGTTACGGGATCTGAGCCCAATTAGAGCCGCCCGGCATCCAAAGCCAACCGTAATTTCTCATAGACACCAAGGAAGTTTATAGTCTCGCGTGCCCCCACGCTGGCTGTGGATTTGACAATCCCGTGCCCGCGTAGCACACTTTTCGAACCCCGGTCAAAGGGCTTTGGCACCCCTCGGCGCAACTCCTCAAGCCAATATGCCCGATAGGAGAAGGATTCGTGGACACCAGCCTGCCCACGTCGCCAGCCGCCCGGCCCCGAGTTCTACTGGTCAACGACCCCAGCCGCGGCAGCCTGGTAGCGGAGGAACTAACCGATAAGGGCTATGACGTCTTCTGGGCGCGCGACACCATGGAAGCGCGCTGGCTCTGGCTGCCGAACTTCTACCACTTGGTCCTGATCCGCCTCCCCAAGGATGCCAACTCCGGCAGCGGATTTGTGCAGCGCATCCGCAAAGAGGCGCCCGGACAGCGCATCGCCTTCTGGGAAGATTGGGCGGACAGCAGCGAGGGAGAAGCCATCCAGAAGCGTCCCGTCACCTCCATACGGTCGGTGGCGGCTTCTGTCTTGAACCGTTTGAACCGGCGGCGCATGCCCGCCACCACCGCCAAAGTCATCGAGATGCCCAAACGCTGAACCCTCTACCACAAAGGACACGAGGACACCTGAAGGATCTTTGATGTTTTCCTGTGTTTCCTTCGTGTCCTTTGCGGTGAATGGTTTTCAGGCTGCCCTTTTCTCCAGCGGATGGCGCACCTTCCGGTGGCACGGCCATTCATGCAGCAGTTCCAGGTTATCCAGGCCGTGTCCTTTGGCGCGGTCTCGATGGTGAGCGTTCACCTCATCGAAGCGTGCCGGCTTGTGACACTCTTCACATAAGCCGTTGCTCCGCGTAAACAGCACGAATTTTCTCCATGCCCAGTCCTTGGGATAAGGTTCGGTATCGTTTCTGTACACTGGCTCCACTTCCGCCAGGTACAACTGAATGGCACTCTGCTCGCCCAACCGGGAAGCCGCCTTCCTGGGAGCCTTCAGTTCTTCGGGTCGGAACGGCAAACGCATACGCCCCCCTTTTTCACCGCGTACTGAACTTTCAAATAACACCTGTCCGTGTCTTGTTCCGTGATAGGGAGCACGCCATTGCGTGACTCCTGATCCACAGCGTTAGGCTGCAGAGCACTGGTCACCAGAAATAGACATGCATACCGTGCAGCTACCGGGTGGCACCGCCGACCCCATACCTGTCGTTTCGCAGACCATAAGGTGATAGGCGGGAGGTTTCAAATTCTCATATCCACAGCATCGCGAAAATTTGCAAAACCATATTCAGCCGCGACCTATAACACGTAAGTTACTGATCCTGCTCAATTATTCGGACGGTAGAGGAATTGCAACTATCCTCTGGCGAGTGAGCCATGTCATCCATTCCCACTAACCCATCGGCCTTGGGCGGGGTTCCGGCCCCTACCGCTTTTCGCCGTATACCCCGCAAGGTACAGAATCATCTCCGCACGCTGCGGTCAGAACGCGGCCTAACCTTGCAGCAGGTTTCCGAGGGCACCGGGCTTTCCATCTCCACACTGCACGCTATCGAGAACGAGCAGGAACGCGAGGCCACGCTGGCAACAGCTTTCAAGCTGGCCCGCTTCTACGGCTTGTCCGTGGAAAAGATCTGGCAGCCCCTGTTCCAGCAGATTTGCCAGGAAGCCGAGGAAGGCCAAGTATGGCCCATGCCCGCGCGAATCGCAGCCCGCAAGTGAGACCTTCGTAGCCAGCGACCCTGCGGGTAATCGTTTGTAACTACCTGAATGCATTGACTTTGAGGCCTGCAACAGGCTTCCTTTTCCTTTACCTTTATTCCAGCCTTAATCCTGACTAGGTGTTTACCGTAGGAACCCTCAGGTATCACGCGGATTCGTTTGCTCCCCTTCCGGGTTGAAGATGTTTCTACTTCGACCTTAGTAGTTCCTGTTAACCCCTGCCCGCAGAAACGCTTATGAGCGGGTTCAGCACATTTCGAAATTCCGGGGAGGCGCGCGTGCGTTCCGCTGTTACTTGCTTATTGTCTTGTCTGCTGGGAGCGGCCTTGGGCTGTGGTTCCGCCGGCATGAGTTCCAACTCGGCCCGGACGGCGACGCCCTCCAATGTGTCGGTGACGTTGCAGCCGGTGCAGCCCGCCTCCCCCGTGCAAGTAGTGGCCAGCGCTACTTCCCCCTACCCGATCAAACAATGGCAATTAGCGGTAGACTCGACGCCGGTCTGGCAACAAGCCAGTTCCCAGCCCCAGATCGTGCAATCCATTCCTCTCGCTGCGGGCCAGCACCAGATCACCGCCACCGCCACGAACAGTGCGGGCAGTGCCGGAAGCTCCTCCGTGGCCGTGACCATACCTGCCTCTGGTGCCGCCGGAGCTGCCACAACGCTTTCGGTGGCGCTCAGGCCGCTCGGTTCTTCCTCCCCTGCCACGGTTAGCGCTGTGGCGCAGGGACCCAATCCGCTTACCGGGTGGGCGCTGTACTTGGATGGCAACCTGGTAGACAAGCTGAACACGTCCTCCGGCACCCTGACTGACACGGTGCAGATGACCACCGGCAAGCACCAGATTATTGCGCGCGTTTGGGACAACAGCGGGGCCTACGCTTCGGCTACCGCCACGGCCGACATCACCGCCTCCGCGGCCACTGCCACCACCGGCAGCCTCATGCCCACCCCGCCGTCCTCCGCCAAAACCTGGAACGGCGTGGAAGAGAAGCATGGCTGGTCGGATTGCGGAGCCTGCGCCGGCAATCCCGGCGGCACCGGTCCCACAGGCGATTACTGGTTCAAGCAGGGCGTCAGCAGCCCTTCGCTCGACGGCAACAGCATGGAAACCTACATTGGCGGATGGGTGCCCTGGGCCGACAATGTCTTCGCCTACCATTTCGGACCGCAGAACTGGGCCAACCACATCCTCTACACCGTTCACTTTTTCTGGAATGCCTCCAAGACCAGGAGCGGCGACGGCGCCTACGTGGTGCAGGCGGCTGAGTTTGACTCCTATTTCTTCAGCAATGGCTTCAAGTACATGTTCGGCACGCAATGCGATTACGCCGGCGGCTACTGGGGCGTCTGGAACGGGCCAGACAACAAGTGGCAGAACACCTCGCTCAAGTGCAACAACTTCCCTCCCAACCAGTGGCACACCATCACCTGGTACCTGGAACGCGATCAAAATCAGAAAAAGCTCCATTTCGTAGCCATCTCCGTGGACGGCCATCAATCCAAGATTGACGTCTGGATGCCGGCGGTGGGCAGCGGTACAACCGACGACTCCGGCATCCAGTTCCAGCAGGACAGCGATCAGTACGGAAGCCCCTGGAACGCCTGGATAGACCAGGTCAGTTTCACCATCTGGTAGGGCAACATCACATCCTGATGTGATCCAGGTCAGCGGCGCGCGCCCCAATGCTCGGCTAAGCTGGGCGTGGCTTACGGATCATGGCGGAGCGCAACCCGAAAATCGCGTTTGTGGTGCTGGGCGCCGTCGGCTACATGGGGATGAACGGCATTCGCGCCCTGCACCGTTTGAACCGGATGCTGGGGGAGAAGGCGTTCGACCCCGAGCGGCTGCTGGTGGTGGATTTGGACCTGGCCCGGCCGGACGAGCGCCGCCGCCCGGAATGGCAGGAAATAGCAGCCGTGCTGGGCGCGCGCCCCCACGCCATCGCCGAATTTCACCACGCCCGCCCCTTCTTGTGGGGCTTGCGCATGGCGGACCCGCACTGCTGGGTGGTGATTTACGATGCCACGCCCTCCATCTTCCACAACGGGCACCTGGTGCAGATTGCCGCCGACCGCGACCCGCGCACCATCTACCTGGGCGAGAAGCCCATCTTCACGGCGCTTTCCGATTTGGAAACAGCGCGCCATTTCCCGCCGGAATGCAGCTTCTACTGCGACCTGATCGAAACCGAGAGCCCGGTGTTCCGCGGCGTGGCGCAATATCTGCAAGACGAGCGCCTGCAGGTGGAAAAGCTCTGGATGTGGCGGGCGGGCAGCGGCGGCCTGCGCAAGGCGCTGCGCGC
>DATJEH010000170.1:0-12678 GCA_035496875.1 Terriglobales bacterium
CCGGACAAACCGGGGAATAATACTCGGCGGGAATCCTGCTTGGCAAGACGACTGTCTCGTGTTGTGTTGTGAAAATCTTGTATTCAGCCGTGACCGGCTCTGGTCTTAAGATTTTTCAATTTTACTGCCATGCGCTGCTAACGTTCATTACACCCGAAGCTTGCGAAGATAAGGCACACTGGCTTTCATCAGGCCCAGGTCCATTTCGACAAAATAATTCTTTATGCCGCCGGTTTTGGCGGCCGTAAAAATATCCTTCCAGTCCAGTGTGTCTTGCCCCACGGGCACAATTTTTCTGGTCTTCGCGGACCATCCTTGCACGTGCATGGAGATGAAGCGGCCAGGGTACTTGCGGAAATACTGGGCCGCATCGTAGCCCTCGCTGATGGTTGAAACCTGGAACTGAAACTTAACCAGCTTGGGATCGAGCAAGCCAAACAGCAGGTCATAAGTACGCTTGCCATTGACCTGGGAGAGCTCAAAGTCTTCGTTATGCAGGCCCTGCTGAATGCCGGCCCTGGCGGCGCGTTCGCCCATCCGGTTGTATTCCTCCGCCGCCCGCTTCACGTCATCCAGCGTGGGGTGCTCTGGCCCCTCCAGGCTGGGTACCAGCATTTGCGTGAGTCCCACATCTTTCGCCCACGCGATTCGGCCCTCCTGGTTCTCCCTGAGTTCCTTGATACCGAAATGGGAGCTCACGCAGGTTACACCAGCGTCGCTCAATATTCTTTTCAGCTCGGCTCCCTTGTACCGGGCTAGTCCGGCGAATCCCGAATCGGCATAACCTACCGGCGAGCATAGCTCGATGCTCTGGAATCCCGCCCCGGCCAGCTGCTTAATGGTGCCGGGAAAGTCCTTCGCGATCATGTCCCGGACCGGCCAGGTTTGGCACCCTATCGGCATGCCCAGTGGATTAGCATGCAGCTCCGGCACCCCGGCGGAAAGCAGGCCGGCCGCGGCAGCGAACCCGGTGGCCGACTTGCAGAACTCTCTTCTCGAAATGGTGGACACGAATGCCTCCTCAGTTCTCAAGGTAATCAGAATCAACATCGGCAAACAGAAGCGATCTTGTAATGAACCAAGTGCGTAACTGCAGATGCCTCATTGGCTAAAGCCAGTGTCTAAGCGCTTTTAACGGCGTGACTGAAGCCACGCCCTTTCAAAACGGATTTATGAGATAGCTTGTTTGCCCTAGAGTTCCCACCCCTGGCGACGTTCCGGGCTGACGTACTTCTGCGCTGCCTCAGAGTTGACCCTGAGGTTAGGGCGATCCCAGCCGAGTTTTTGTCCGGCAAGCGTGGCAACATTTCCCAGCAGCAGCGTTTCCGTGACCATGCCGGAAAATTCAAAATTTGCGCCCGGCTTCACCTTGCTTCCCTTGCAAGCGTCGAGCCACTCGCGCTCGTTGCCGGGTGAGCGGGGCAGGGTTTTTGGCGGCGGCTTGAAAGCATCCATCCTGGCTTGCGGAATCAGCTTGGGATTGGCGCCATTGAAGCCGCAAAGGATCTTGCCGCTATCTCCGATGAACAGCAGCCCTTCGTCATCCTCTTCGCCTTCACCTTTGAAGGGGCGGTTGGCTTCTAATTCCTCCGGGCGGGACGGTTTGAGGCCGCCGTCATACCAGGTGAATTTGACCGGCGGCATCTCAGCCCTGGCGGGGAACTCGTAGTAGATGATCGAGGCCAGCGGATAGGTCTCCGGGTAGCGTTCCGTCGAGCTGGCTTCCACGCTCAGCGGCGCCTCCAGCTTTAAAACGCGAAAGATGGTGTCGAAACTATACGAGCCCATGTCACCCAGGGAGCCACACCCGAGGTCCACCCAGCCGCGCCATACAAAGGGAGCGTAGGCGTGGTTGTAGGGGCGCTGGGGAGCGGGGCCGAGCCACAAATCCCAGTCCAGGCCTGCGGGCACAGGCTCTGCGTCCTTGGGGCGGTCGAGGCCCTGAGGCCAGAAGGGACGGCTGGACCAGTTGGCCACCTGGCGTACCGGCCCGATGGCGCCGCTCCAAATCCATTCGCAGAGCAGGCGCGTATCTTCCGAGGCCTGGTTGGCAACCGCAATCTGCGTGGCCACGCCGGTCTGGCGGGTGACTTCCGCCATGCGCCGCGCCTCGTAAATGGTGTGGGTCAACGGCTTCTGACAAAAAACGTGTTTGCCCTTCTTCATGGCCGCCACGGACACGGCGGCGTGCAGGTTATCGGTGGTGCAGACGACCACGGCGTCGAGATCTTTTTGCTTTTCCAACAGCTCGCGGAAGTCGCTATAGGCCGAGCAGCCGCGATAGTTGCCGGAGCGCTGCTGGCCGCCATAGTAGGCCTGGATAATTTTCTGGCAGGGCTCGCGGCCGGAAACGCCGCTGGTCACCTGCAGCGCATGGGTCAAGTGAACCGGATCGTCGGGGCTGAGCCAATCCCAGCCTGAAGTCACGCCCAGCAATTCGCGGACAGAGTTGCAGAATTCGTGCGTGTCCCATTGGGGATAACCGGCGCCGGCCTGGTGGGGATCACAGACCGCGACGCCCTGCACGTCAGGCTCCTTCAAGAATTTGAGCATCACGCGCTGCCCCTGCGAGCCCACGCCGACGAAGGCGATGTTGACCTTATCGCTCGGCGGAACATATCCGGCGCCGCCCAGCACGTGACGCGGTACGATGGCGAAGCCCAGGGCCGCGGTGGCGCTTTGCGCCAGAAACTTGCGGCGCGAGACGGAGCCCTTGTCCTCTGACGGAGTCTGCTTCTTCACTGTTCCTCCATGACTGCGGCAATGATTTATCACAATTGGCGAGTCTGTGGTAGATGGCCGGTTCCAGCGTCTTGTGTACAACGGAAAAAGCAGGTGCTTCGCTGCGCTCAGCATGACAAGTTCGAGGGGGAAGCGCAGTCGAGGAGAAGAATTGGGAAACTCAGCGCCCTCGGCGTTTCGGCGGTGAAGGAAGCTTTAACACGCTCTGCAATTCTTTGCGATTACGTATGGGCAGCGTGTCCAGCGCCGCCTGGGCCAGCGCCACATAAACCTGCCGGGCGAGGGGAAGTCTGGCCAGCGCCCGCAGATGCCGGCGCACAGTGGCTACGTCGCCGCGCACCAGCGGGCCACTGAAGGCGTCGGCGGGGCCGAGCGCGCCGTAATTGTGCAAGGTTTGCTGCAGGATGGGCAGCATTCGTTTGCGGGCCGCGGCGGAAGAGCGCACGCCTGCCGCCCTCGCCACCTGCTCCGCGCCGGCCAGCAAGGCGATCAGCAGAGGCGAGGCAAATGCGCCCCAGGCGTGATAGAGCGCCTTATCCTGGTGGCGCACAGAAAAAAACTCGCCCCCTAGATCGCGCACCATGCGACGCGCCGCGCGCACGGCCGCCGCGTCACCCTCGATGGCGAAAGGAACTGCGGCCAGGGAGGGGCTCGAGCGCCGCACAAATGTCATCAGCGGATGGGCTGCCGCCACCGCCGCTCCCCGACGGCGCAACGCCTGCAACTCGTCACTGGCCAGGACGCCGCTCGGATGCAGCGCGATTTTTCCACGCCACTCCGCCATCCCAGCCAGTTCGCGGGAGCAGCTGGCGATTTGTGAATCGGGCACACACAGCCACACCAGATCCGCAAGCAAACGCGCCTGGGGAAGCGCCACGGCCCTGCTGTGGACCCGCGCCGCCAGTTGCCGCGCCCCCTGTCCCCGGCCCCCGTGATACACAATTTCGCTGATGCGGTAGCCGGCGCCATGCAGCGCCCGGGCCAGCGCGCTGCCCAGGTTCCCCGCTCCTACAATCGCAATCTTTGGCTTGGCGGACATTCCGGCGCAGGATAACAGAAAGATTTAAGGGGAACAGTTGGGCACAAAGCGGCGTATTCTTACACGGGTCGTGGAGGGTCCGGCGGGATAGGCGAATTCTTTTGGCTTTGCTGACTCCTGACTACCGACTCCCAACTACTTGCTATGCCGAGTTTCCCTACTTCCGAACTGCCAGCGCTGCTGCTGGCCACCAGCTTTGCCGCCGGGCTCAATGTTTATGCCACCGTAGCCACGCTCGGCCTGCTCTCCCGGGCCCAGGTTGTAGCGCTGCCTCCGGCGCTTCACCCGGTGGCGAGCTGGTACGTGATTGGCGCCTGCCTGGCGCTTTTTCTGGTGGAATTTGTCGCCGACAAGATTCCCGCCTTCGACCTGGTGTGGAATGCGCTGCACACTTTTGTGCGCATCCCCATAGCCGCCCTGCTGGCCTGGGGCGCTACCGCCCAACTCTCCCCCGGCATGCAAGTGCTGGCCGCCGTGCTGGGTGGCGGCATTGCCTTGGCGGCGCACAGCGGCAAAATGGCGGCACGACTGGCGGTCACGCCTTCTCCCGAGCCCCTCTCCAACATCGGACTCAGCCTGGGGGAAGACGCCGTTTCCGTTTCTCTCACCTGGCTGGCGACCCAGCATCCCTACGTCGCCGCCACAATCGTGATTGTGGCCCTGCTGCTGGTGGTTTTCATGATCCGCTTTGTGATCCGCGCCATGCGCTCGCTGTTTCGCGGCGCCGAGCGGCAAGTCAGTTCTGCTTCGGGCAGCGTCGCCTGATTCCTGCGCTTTGTACGAACTGTGCAAGCATTTGAACATGCTGCATTTCCAGTTCGGTGAAAACCCGGAGGGCACAAAAGTAACATCATTTATTATCAGCAGTTTAACTTGTAGATGCTAAGGGACTGCTGGAATGGGCCAATGGCAATGTGGTTGCACTGCCGGAAGCGTCCGTTTCCTCGCTCTCTGAGTGGCTGCGCTGAGCGCGAGGGGCGCAGTAAAGGCTTTTACCGAAGCCGGAATGCGCGCTTTGCGCTCAGATTTCGCGCCGCGCTGGCATGTAACCGCATGCAGTCCGACGCTCCCAACCGGGCTAACCAGCCCGGTTTTTTTCTCTGCCAAGGAAAATCTGGTTAATCGGCCACGATTCCCTCAGCGGCTGAAGCCGCCATTATCGCCGGCAAGTTGCGTACGGCCTGAAGGCCGTCCCTTTCCAAACACAAGAGCTTAATTAGACAAAGAGCTCAATCAGATCCATAAGCCTTAATCAGGGTTTACCTAAAGATCAGGCCGGCAGGCGAGCGGCTACTGCCCCAGCTTGGAGAGTAAGTCTTGAGGATGGACGGGCTTGGCCAGGATCTCAAACTGATGTCCCTGGGCGCGCGCGGTTTCCAGCAAATCAGCGGTGGCGGCCTGGCCGGAAAACAAAAGTATTTTGCACCCGGGCACGGACTTGCGCACCTGGATGGCGACGTCAATACCGGTAATAGCCTCGTTTTTGAAGATGACGTCGCTGATCAGCAGGTTGGGACGCAGGCGGCGCGCCTGGTTAATGGCATCCTCGCCGGTATAGATGGGCTGGGCGTCGAAGCCGTTCTGGTTGAGAATGATGGCCAGGGTATCGGCGATGACATGCTCGTCATCCACTACCAGGACTTTCGGTTTGGCGTTGCTCATTCTGGCAGCTTCCTCGGCTCTCCCAAAATGTAGATTATATCGAGATGACGCTCGGTTTGGCTCGGGCCGCCCTGTACCTCCATACCGTGTCGCAAGACCTTTCTAAGATGCAGCTGGCATGAGCTTTGTTGGATTACCCGCCAGCCCTTAAGCAAAGGGGCGAAGGCTGGTTGCCATTAGTTCGTGTGCCAAAGCTGCCCAAAGGTCAACATTTTGCCATTACCTCCGTAATGGTGCTATCCCGAGGCGGCAGCCTTAGGCTTAAAAAGCACACAAAGATCTAGGGAGCACTCTATCCGCGCGCCAGAGACAGAATCGCGAAGCCGTCTGCCCGCCGCCCAGGCCTTCGTCCACAGCCTGAATATCCTGGTGAAGTACGTGCGTCTATACGGTTACAAACACCGGCGCACGGAGGAACAATTTCGCATTACCTGGGACGAATTGCAGGCGGCGTTGCCAACCGGGGGGCGAGATGGCCTGCTGCTGGGTGTTTCCGGGCAGCACCTGCTGGTGGACGGGATGCCGCTGGAATCGGGGCAAGCCGAACGCAGTTTTGCCAAGCTGCTCTCGGCCGCCGGGTTAGCCAGCCTGCAGTTCTCCGCCAAAGTGACGCAGTCGGATTTTTCGCGCCTGGTGCGCGGTTTCGCGCTGGGCGGATCAAAGGCGCAACTGGTATCCGATCAGATCAGGGCGGCAGTAGGAGAGGGCGAAAACGCAACTATTAAGATCAACGAGATTCGTTATGTAGCCCACGATCCGGCCACCGGCGAAGTGCCGCTGGCGGCGCAACTGGCAGCGCAGAATCTGGGTCCGGAATTCCGGGAGTGGCTGAGCGATCCGCAAAAGCTGCTGCAACTGATCGCCGCCGCCGAAGGCTCCAAGCGCGGCTCCATTTCTGGAGCTGTGCCTTCCGGGTCGTTGAGCGGGGCGGGGGTGCAAACCGGCGGGCAGGCCACGGCAGCCGCTCCAGCCTGGATTTCACTGCAGGAAAAGGAAGTGATCGAGACCATACGCCTGCTGACCCGGCTGGGGGAAACCTGCGAAAGCGGGGATGGAGCGGAGATTCGGATCCGGCTGAGCGAAGAAGTGGGGCGTGCCGCGCCGGAAGCGGCCGCGGTTTTGCGTCAAGCCCTGCAAAAGCTGGCGGGGCGCTTGCCCCAAGGCGGCGCCGGGGAGAACCCGCTGCTGATGAAGGCGGCGGAGCACCTGGCCATCCGCTTCGCCCTGGAACGCTACGAGCGCGGGGAAGTGCGGGTGAACGCCATCCACGAAATGCTGGAGCGCATGAGCCGGGAGATGGAGATGCTGCGGCGGGTGTTGCGTGTGCACGAAGACAAGATGAGCCGCGCCGGCATGCTGGTGGAATCGCACGCCGACATCCTGGACCGGCAATTCTGGGCGGAGGTGCCGGACTCGGGCAAGCGCAGCGTGCTGCTCTCCCCGGACGCGCCCTGCGTGCCGCCGCGCAACGTGCGCTCGTTTGTAGAAGATCTGATGCAGCGGGAAGACCGCGAAGGCGCGGCCACCATCCTGCGCAATTATTGCGACTGCGTGGCCAGCGACGACCCGGAATCGCGGCGTAAGACGGCCACCGGAGTTTCACAACTGGCCGACCTTTACATCACCTGCGACGAAAGCCTGTTGCCCTACGCCATCCGGCGAATCTCCGAACAATTGACGGTGGAGTCGGTACTGGATACGCAAAGCCTTTTGAGCGCGGCGTTTGTGCGCATCAGCCAGGAGGCCGGCGACCGCCGCCGCTATGGCGCGGTGGAGGAAGTGCTGGCCGCCATGAAGCGCATCGAGCAAAAGCGGCCGGTGCTGGCACAGGATCTGCGGCCGCGGGTGGGAGTGGACAATCGCCTGCCGGAATTCATTGAGGAAGCGCTGCAGCTTCCGCACGTGCCCGGCGAACTGGTGGACATGCTGAAAGGCATACCGCAAGCCGCTACGGAGCAGATCGCGGAACGCTTTGCCCGCTGCCATCGCCGCGAGGAATGCGACCGGCTGGTGGAATTGATGGAGCAGCTGAAAGAGAATGGCATACGCCACCTGCGGGAATTGCTGCGCCTGGCGCCGGTGCGGCAGGCGGCCAGCAGCGTGGGCCTGCTCAGCCGGGTAAATCCCATGGCGGTGCTGGAACTGCTGCCGGCTCGGCTGCGGGAGTGGGACCGGTTCTATCACGACGGAGTAGTGCGGCAGATAGCGGCCAGCAACGCGCCCGAGCGCGGCCAGTTGCTGTTCGAAATGCTGGACGTGCTGGACCACGCGGTACTGCCGCAGGCGATTGACGAAATCGGTTTCAGCGGCGACCACGCCCTGACTTCCGGCCTGCTGGTGCTGGCCGATGAAGGCTCAGCCGATGCGCGTTCGCCATTCCTGCGGCTCAAGGTAGTGGAAGCGCTGGGCCGGCTGAAAGATGCGGCTGCCATTCCGTTGTTGCGCGCCATTGTGGAAGCCAGAAAGATGTGGAAGTGGGTTTATCCGCGCGAGCTGCGCATTTCCGCGGCGCAGGCGCTGGTGAAAATCGAACCGCAGTATGGCCCGCAGCTGGTAACCGAGGGCGGCTTCACGGTGAACGAGCTGGAGTTGCTGCCGCTGGACGCGGAGTACACCCATCCCTGGGTGCGGCAGCGGCGCTACCAGCGCATTGTTCCCTCCCGCGCCGTGCCCGCGCTGGCCAGCAGTTCCTGGGGACGCTCAGAGTTGACGGTGCGCGAGTTGAGCCTGGGGGGCGGCGTGGCCAAAAAAACCACCGACCTGCGATTGGGCTCAGATGCCGCACTGGACCTGCAGCTGGGACTGCGCCACATCAAAACACAGGTGATGTTGCGGCGCGCACGCCAGGGCGAAATCAGTTTTGAAATTGTGGACATGGACCTGGAAGAGCGCTCCAAGCTGCGCCGCATTCTGGCCGACCAACTGCACCGCATCTCCACGCCGGTGGCGTAAAAAAAAAACAGCAGTCAGCACTCAGCTCTCAGCATTTAGCTTCGGCCGCTGAGGGATGCTTCCAAGCCAACTATTCTCAGAGCCTGAAGGCCGGCCTATTTGGAGCTGCTATTGGCTCGGCTAAAAGCCGAGCCCTTCCGAAAAACCTCTTCTGTCCCAGGTCCTACTCGCGCGTACGAGCAGGTGAGGCCGTTCGCGGGCGAGGGCGCCCGCGCCACAAACACGCATTGGAAGGGGTGAGCGCTAAAGAAGAAAGCCTCTGTCCCGCACAGGGACAGAGGTTCCGTTCAACTTAACTGCGGCCCAACAGTTTCACCAGACAGCAGGTCCTTCGTTGCGCTCACCGTGCAAGCACGGCTCGCGCGGCCTCAGGCTGACAATTCCCATCTCGAATAAACTTAACCCCGATAACTTGTTCTCCAAGCCAGCGAGCCTACGTCACCTTGGCGAAAATGATGACCAGGGTGTAAAGGGCCAGCGATTCAATAAGGGCCAGGCCCAGAATCAGCGCCAGGGTGATGCCGGGACGGGCGGAAGGATTGCGCGCCAGGGCTTCAGCGGAAGCGGCGGTGGCTTTGGCCTGGCCGATGCCGCAAACCGCGGAAGCGATGGCCATGGCAAAGCCGGAGGTGATGGCGACCCAGTCGGCGTGGGACATGCCGCCGCCGGCGGCAGCGGCGCCGCCCTGGGCGAAGAGTGGCGTGGTCAGGCACATGGCCGACAACGCCAGGAATAAGTAGCTCAATTTACGCATGTTGGTTCTCTCCTTTATGAATTGCCGCCAGTGGGTGGTTGACGTCATCCTCGTGCAGACGCCCTCACGCTGAACGGCGAAACCCAAGTAGTCAGGGGTCAGGGCTCAGGAGTCAGCAAAATCTCGCTCGTTGCCATTTTCAATTAGCCACCAACCTGCTGCGGATGACAAATCCCGCTGACTCCTGACTACCGACTCCTGCTTCTAATGCTCTTCCCCCACCGCGCCCTGCAGATACACCGTGGTCAGGAGCACGAAAATGTAGGTCTGCAGCAAAGAGACGCCGATGTGCAGGCCGAGAAAGGCGATGGGAACGCCGATGGGTATGAGCGAGAAGAAGACCAGCGTCACCATATCGCCGGCAAACATGTTGGCAAAAAGCCGGACAGTGAGCGAAAGCACGCGGGCGAGGTGGCTGATGATTTCAATGGGAACCATCAGCACAGCCAGCCACCAGAAGGGCCCGGCGAAGTGCTTAAGATAAGCTATGCCGTTCTTTTTGAATCCCTGAATGTGGTAGTAGAAGAAAGCCACGATGGCGCAGCCCAGGGGCACGCTGGGCACGGCGGTGGGCGAGTCGAACCCCGGAATCATGCCGATCAGGTTACAGATGAGGATGAAGAATCCCAGCGCTACCAGAAAAGCGGTATAGCCCTCGCTGTGCGGGCCGATGATGGAATGGCTCTGATCCGTCATGAATGATTCCGCGCCTTCCACGATGTGCTGCAGGCCGCCGGGATGGTCGGCGGAAAGGCGGCTGCGCACCAGAACGAAGAAGGCGAGGAGAAAAATGGCCACCAGAATCTGCATGGCCACAAAGTTGGTGATGGGGGCCTGGGGATACGCCGGTTGCACGCGCAGGGCGTGCAGGATGGAATCCACCGGGCCGGCGAACAGGCGGTTTAAGAGTGCGGTAAACCAAAGTTGTTCAGGCATGGGGATGAAAACTACAGGGCCCAGCTTCTATTACAAACCCCAGCGCAGGGCGGCGTAAAGCTCGTAGCCGGCTTCACACATGATTGCGCCGACGGGCAAAAACAGGCCCGCCAACAGACCAAAAAGGCTAGCGGGAGAAAAAGTGAATATAACATAGGCGGCCAAGGCCATCAAAAGGTAACGCGCCAGAAAACGCAACACCACACCCGCGCTGGACGGGGGCTTGCCGGTGGCGGTGATGCGGTCAGCCAGGCAGCTGACGGTGCGCTTGAGCCAGTAGAAATTCACGTAGGCGATGGCGCAGCCGACCACAAAACCCAGGGCGATCTTCCAGCCAAAGCGCAGCAGGACGAACGCCGCCACGGGAATGGCCAGGCCGATCATGAAGCGGCGAATGCGCGGCAGGGCGCGGGAGTAGAAAGCTTCGGAAGCTCCCCCATCGTTCAGCTCGGGCTCGAGCGAATTCAGCACCAGGTTCATGATAGACGAGGTGGCACAAGGTGCTTCGACTTCGCTCAGCATGACAGGAAAAATTTGTGAGCTGAGGGAAGTGGTGGCACACGCGAGATCCCCCGGCCTGAAGGCTCTCGTGATGACGCCTTCCTGCGGAAGGCGGGTCGCGGGCGAGGGCGCCCGCGCCACAAGCTACAAAGAGTCACAAACTTGAATTGGTCATTCCTTGGATTCGGAGGAAGTGACAGTGCGGATGAGTTCCACAAAACCAGCGGCGATGCCCACGATGAGGCCTGCCAAATAAAGCCATTTTGTGTGCAGCCAGCGGTCGAGGCCCAGGCCGATAAGCCAGCCGACAAAGGTGGCGGCGGGAAGGACCAGGGCGAGCTGGCTATAGCGGGCGAGCTGCAGCCAGAGGCTGCGCTGCTCGGAATCGCCGGGCCGGTCGGAGTCGGGTTCGCGATCAGTATGGGGCATCTTGCGCTTCCGCCTCTCGCCTTCAGAAGGCAAAGACAATACCACCTTCAGGAGGCGGCTACCGACGGGGCCTAAATAAACGGGGCCTAAATAAACAGGTCCTTCGGTCGCGCTTCCTCTCCCGCGAAGCGGGCTGGGGCGCGCTTCCCTCAGGATGACAAAATCCGTAAATCCAGGCGCCGCGATTTGAAGTTGCGAGCGGCGCGATAGCTGCCTCAGTGGAACAGGCTGGTCAGCTGCAGGGGCTGGGCGATGCTCAGCGACCAGCCGGCGGCGCGAATAAACAGGTCGGGGAAGATGCCGATGCCCACGGTAGCGATACCGGTGACAGCAAGAGCGACCGACATGGCGGGAGAGAGCTGCACGGGGCGCGTATCCGCGGCCTGGCGCATGAACATGGCGTTGGCGATGCGCATGTAGTAGTAGAGGCCGAATACAGCGTAGAGCACAGCCGCGCCCGCGAGCTGATAGTGCCCGGTCTCGATGAGGCTGAGGAAGATGAAGTACTTGCCGTAAAAGCCCGCCAGGGGCGGAATGCCGGCCAGGGAGAGCAGGAATATCAGCATGAGGAAAGCTTCCGCGGGGGCGCGGGTAACGAGGCCGGCGATGTCGTCAATTTCGTCTCCAATCACATCGCGGCGGCGCAGCGAGGTGATCACCGCAAACGCTCCCAGATTCATGAAGGTGTAGACCAGCAGGTACACCATGATGCCCTGAATGCCGGTGGCGCTGGGCGTGGTCGAGGAGCCGGCAATCAAGCCCAGGAGCATGTAGCCAACGTGGGCGATGGAGGAGTAGGCCAGCAGGCGCTTGAGGTTGTTCTGGGTGAGGGCGGCCAGATTGGCGCCGGTCATAGTGGCGATGGCCACAAAGACCAGCAGGGGCACGTAAATGGACCGCATGGGATATAGGCCGCTGAGGAAGATGCGCAGCAGCATGGCCCAGCCGGCGGACTTCACCGCCACCGACATGAAGCCGGTGATGCTGGTGGGCGCGCCTTCATAGGCGTCCGGCGCCCACTGGTGGAAAGGGATGGCGGCAATTTTGAAGAACAAGCCGGTGGAGGTGGTCACGAGCGCGAGAATGGCAATGGGGTCGTGCGGATTCTCGCGCATGTGGGTGGCCAGGTGCTCGCCGATGAGCTGCAGGTTGGTGCTGCCGGTCAGGCCGTAAAGCAGCGACAGGCCGTAGGCAAAGATACCGGAAGAGAAGGCACCCAGGAGCAGGTATTTAAGCGCGGCTTCGTTGGAGCGGCGGTCGCTGCGCAGGAAACCGACCAGCACATAGGTGGAAATGGCCATCAGCTCCAGGCCGATGAAGATGAGCACGATGTCGAAACCGGCGGCCATGCACATCATGCCCACGACGGAGAACAGGATGAGGGCGTAAAACTCGCCGTGATGCTCGCGCTCGATTTCCAGATAGTGCGCCGACATGAGGATGGCAATGGCGGCGCCCACCAGGAACAGATAGAAGAAATAGATGGCGAAGCGGTCCACCATCAGGGAGCCCATGAAGCCGGTATAGCTGAGGACGCCCTGGCCGGCGCGCGCGTAGGCGAGATGAATGCGGATAACGGCGGCGGTGGAAAAGGCCAGACCGATGCCGGCGGTCCAGGCATTCAGGGATTTCCATTCTGGCGGCAGCATCAGGTCAATGAGCA
>DATJEH010000171.1:0-12816 GCA_035496875.1 Terriglobales bacterium
ATGGCGCCGAAACCAAGCATGGCCACGAAACCGCCCAGGAGATACCACTTCCATTTGTCGAGCGGTCCGGGCGCTTCGGTGGGAGGGCCCAGACCGCCGCCGGGCCGGCTGTCAGCACTGGTCTGGGGGCCTCCCATGCCACCCTGAGCGCCGCCCTGACCCTGGTCGTTCTCGCTGGCGAGGACGCCGGCGCCGGAAACGGTAAAGCCGAGAGCCTCGCCCGGTTGGACATCGGTGGCCACCTGAACATTGGCGCCACTGTCGTCAGGCATGTTCTGGAAACGTGTTTTGCCATCCGGCTTGAACTGCATTTCCTTGGGCAGCATGACCACGAAGTGTTGCTGCGCGACCAGCGGCTTGGGATCAATCTTGGCCTGTCCGGAGTAGGGCAGGTGATAACCGATTTCGAACTGGGTCTCGCCCGGCCGCAGTGGAAACACAAATGTATAACGGCCTTTCTGTTTGAGGGGAACCGGGGCGGAGTTTACCGGCTGTCCGCCGGGGGCTTTGGCCAGAGAAGTGTCTATCTGGGCATTGGGTGGCAGCTGGATCTGGTAGTTATCGTCGCTCATCTGGGAGCGCGGCGGCTTGGAATTGTTCTGGACGGCGTAGAGTTCCAACACCTGCAACTGGCCGTTTTGAGCCTGGAAGCGCATGACGTCCACGGTGGTGGAGATGTCTTTCAGCTTTTTGGAGACATCGAAGACCTGCAAGTTCACCGAGTTGGTGCCGGGAGGCGCAGGCTGGAAGTAGTTCACGCCCTGGTGATTAACGCGGACCAGGTGGGGCTCCGAGAGATTGTCCACGCTGACGGTGAAGTTACCCTTGGAGTCGGTCTTGGTGCGGCCCGCTTCCTGCATGCCCTGGGCAAGCTTGATGAGCACAACATCATCGCCACCCGAGGGCTTGCCGTTGGTGCCGTTAGTGACAGTACCGGTCAAACTCTCGCCAAAGGCGCTAGTGGCGAGCAGCAGAAGAAGAGCACCGGCCAGCGAGCAGCGGGTGGCGAGACGAAACACATGCGAGTTCCAGCGCTGGGTGGAGGGATTGGAGGCAGAAGGCATTAGTGTATGGTCGAACCGTTTCCCGGGGCCAAAGCCCGTATAGATTTTTATTGCTGAGTGGCGCAACCGCAAATCAGGTCCTGGGGCTGCCGCGGCGGCGCGGCACAGGGGCAGCATAGGAAGCGACGCCCTGCTCCTCGAGTTCGGCAATCTCCGCCAGAATGCCGGCAGCTTCCGTCTCAAGGGCCGTTTTCATGCCCTGGTAATCGGACTCGGGGAACTTGCCCGCCTTGTATTCGAAATTGAGGTCGCGCAGATTTTCGTAAACCGCGTCCTTGCGTTCCCCGAGGTAGGCGAGGCGCGTCTTTTCCGGCGAAGCCTCAAATTGCACCGGCACCCAGAAAACATAAACCAGCGTGGCCAGGGCGAAGGTGGCACAGGCGGCGAAGATGATCATATTTCCGTCTCCCGTTGCGCCTGGCTGCGGAAAGGCTCCAAGGCTGGATCTTCGCTACCCGGTCCGGCACCAGGAGACGGCGGTTTGCGGCCCCAGGCATTCACCACCATGACCACGACGCCCACCCCTAACACCAATGCGAGATAGGGCACGATCCAGGCTACGCGGTTAAAACCCTGGTGGGTGGGCGCGGAAAGCACGGTGGTGCCGTACTTCTGGATGAAAGCCTGCAGCACCAGGTCGTCATTATCGCCGTGTTCGATGGCGGCCATCAGTTCCTGGCGCATGTGGTCGGAATAGTTGCAGCCAACGTGATTGCATTCCAGCAGGATCTGATTGCAGCCGCAGACACACATCAGGCGGTGTCCCAGGTCGTTGAAGCGGGTGTTCTCATCGCCGGCGCCGAGGAAAGCGAAGATGGCCAGGCACAGCAGCACAATCTGGGCGGCATGGCGCAAGGCGAGTTTACGGGAACCGGGCATCAGTCACCCGCCTCGGCGGCAGCGGCGGCGTGCGCGGGAGCAGGAACCGCCAGCGGCACTCGAGTCGCCTCCGGCACCATACAGAACATGGTTCCTCCCACCATGGTGAGCCATCCGATCCAGATCCACATAACCAGAGGATTGAGGTGAACCTTGATAATGGGCCTACCGGTATCTTCGTTCACACCTTCATAGACGACGTACAAATCCTCTTTCAGGGTAGAACGATTGGCCACCATGGTGGCCATCTGCTGGCTGGCTTTATAAAAACGCCGTTCGGGATAGAGGGTGGTGAGCGGCTTGCCGTTCTCGGTGACGTCAAGAATGGCCCACTCGCTGCGATAGTTGGGCTTGTCGTCCTGGGTATAGGAGCGGCAGGTGAGGGTGTAGGCTCCGACGGTCATGCGATCGCCGTATCCCATCTCCTTTTCCTTGTCCTGGTTGAAGGCGGAACCGGCCAGGCCAATCATCACCAGGGCGACGCCAAAGTGAACGACGTAGCCGCCGTAGCGGCGGGTGTTGCGATGCGCCAGGCGGGCCATGCCCGCCAGCAGAGTTTGGCCGGTGTGGCGGGCGATGACTCGGCCGCCGCGCACGAACTCCGAGAACACCGTGACCGTGACCAGCACTGCCAGGCAGATGGTCATCAGGGAATAGAGGGCGGACTGCGCCGTCCAGGGCCGCATTCCAAAGGCGGCCAAAATGATGGCGGTGGCAACGGCCGCCCCTGCCGGGATGGAAAAATTACGCTTCAGGCTATCGAACGATGTTTTGCGCCAGGCCAGCAGTGGCCCCAGGGCGGTGAGTAGCAGCAGGAGCAGGGCGACGGGGATGTTGACGCGATTAAAGAAGGGCGGCCCCACCGTTACTTTGTGTCCCTGCACCCATTCCGAAAGGATGGGAAAAAGCGTACCCCAGAGCACGGTGAAGCAGGCAACCAGCAGAATCAGGTTATTGAACAGGAAGCTGGACTCGCGCGAAACCAGCGATTCCAGCCGGTTTTCGCTCTGCAGGTGGGAGCGGTTCTTGACGAAGGCGGCAACACAAACGGCGAAGGTCAGGGCCAAAAATCCCACAAACCAATTGCCAATGGAGGACTGCGCGAAGGCGTGAACCGAGCTGACCACGCCGCTGCGGGTCAGGAAGGTGCCGAAGATACAAAGCAGAAAGGTGGCGAAGATCAGCCACATGTTCCAGATCTTCAGCATGCCGCGTTTTTCCTGCATCATCACGGAATGAAGAAAGGCGGTGCCGGTCAGCCAGGGCATGAGGGAGGCGTTCTCCACCGGGTCCCAAGCCCAGTACCCGCCCCAGCCCAGCACCGAGTACGCCCAGTGCGCACCGAGAAAGATGCCGCAGGTCAGAAAGCCCCAGGTCACCATGGTCCAGCGGCGGGTGATGTGAATCCACTTTTCGCCGGGGTAACGCATCATCAGCGCACCCAGGGCAAAGGCGAAAGGCACGGTGAATCCGACGTAGCCCAGGTAGAGCATGGGCGGGTGGATGACCATTTCGGGATACTGCAGCAATGGATTCAGCCCGGCGCCATCGGCAGGCAGCGCACCCTGCATCATGGCGAAGGGATTGGCAGCGAAATTCACCAGCAATAAAAAGAAGACCTGGACGCCGGCGATGATGACGGAAGCGTAGGCGAAGAGCCGGCGGTCAACATTGTGGCGCAGGCGCAGCACAAGGCCGTACGTAGCCAGCAGGAGCGACCAGAAGAGGAGTGAGCCTTCCTGGCCGGACCAGAGAGCGGCGAACTTGTAGGGTACGGGCAGGTCGCGGTTGCTGTGATGATAAATATAGGCCAGGCTGAAATCGTTTTGGAAGGCAGCCGTGACCAGACAGAGGGCGGCGAGCGTCACCGCGAAGAAGGTGGCAACGCCGGCGCGACGCGCGGTTTCACCCAGGCGCTCTCCCACAGCGTCTGGCCGGAGCAAGGCCAGTCCGCCCGCAACCAGCGCGTAGACACTGAGGGCGAGGGCGAACAGAACGGCGAAACTTCCCAGTTGCGGCATGAAGGAGTGACCCGGGTATTTATTCTTTCAAATAAGGTGGAGGTGAGGCAACTGTGTAAGAAGGACGCGGCTGAGTCCTTGGAACTCAGGTCCTGGAAAGGGTTGCAGGCTGCCGGCGAGCAAGCCAGCCCTCAGGGCGTGCTGGAGGGCGAGCGGCGGATGGCATCGCGCACGGCCTGAATCAATTCGGGAGGCGGGCAGGGCTTCTGCAGGAAGGTGACGTTAAGCGTGTCATATTCCTGTTCCGCCTCGGCCATGCCGGTAACCACGATCACCGGGACGTGGGAATTGATACGGCGCAGTTCGCGGACAAAATCAGCGCCGCTGGCGCCGGGCATGACGTGGTCGGTGACGATGACGCCGAGGCGACTGGCCAGGGCCGGCGAACGCAGCAAGGCCAGCGCGCCCTCCACATTGGTGGCGATAGAGACAGGAAAACCCGCCTCGCGGAGCACCAGCTCGCGAATGGTCAATTGCGAAGGATTATCGTCAATCAGCAGTACTTCGCGTTCCATGCTCCCGGCTTGGCGCGTGCTTCCAATTGCTTTTACTTTAGCACGCTATCAGCTTGCGATGCCGCTCAGGCACTGCGGTTGGCGTAACGCGACCGCACCTCAGCTTCGGCCCGCAGCCAGTCCTCATGATGGCGGCCATGTTCGCCACCGCGCTCCTGAAAAAGCTCATAGGCGCGACGGCGAATTTCCTCTTCCAGGCTCCCGTTGCCGTTGGAAGACTTTCGCAATTCCTTCACCTCGGGCTTACGGTTGATAGGGGTGACAGACGTAGTGTTACGGGGCGTTTTTGCTTTGGCCATGGGTACTGACTCCTAATTCAAAGTTGATGGCCACAGCTTCCAAAGTTGCTCACTGCAACTGCAAAACTGTGAGGCCGAATGATTATCAATACTATAACCGGAATTCCGGCGAGGAATGTCACAAGCCGATAAAAAAGTTGATAAGCCTGATTACTTTCTTGAGGAGAGTAGTTAGGCCCCATTTATCAGTGAAAGTCATGAGAGGCGATTTCGGCCGAGCTGACTTGAAGAGGGAGGACGCGATTGGCTTTGACGGAGAGCACATGGTCGAGGTTCTGCAGGGTGCCTTCAATGAGCAGGAATTGCTCGCGAATGAGCAGGAGGCGATTTTTTTCGAACAGATCGGGGGTGATGATGGCGTTGGCGATGCCGGTCTCATCCTCCAGGCTGAGAAAAACGAATCCGCGAGCGGTGCCGGGGCGCTGGCGAGCGATAACGCTGCCGGCAATGCGAACGCGGCGGCCATGTTTGATGTTCTGCAGGTCGCATGCGCGCTGCACGCCACGCAGTTGGACGCGCCGGTAAGCCATGGGATGGCGGCCCACGGTCAGACCGGTGCCGCGGAAATCGGCCACCAGGCGTTCTTCGTTGCTCATGCGCGCCAAAGGCGAGGCGGAGTCGCGTTCGGCAATTCCTTCCAGCAGCGGTCCGGCAGCGCGTGCGGCACGCTCCACTTGCCAGAGAGCGTCACGGCGATGCCACTGGACAGTGGTCACTGAATTCAGGGCTCCGATTTGCGCCAGCGTGACCAGTTCATTTTTGCGCAGTTCGGGGACGTGCCGCGCCAGGTCGTCAATGGAAGTGAAGGGTCGCTGAGAGCGCTGGCGCACGATGGCGCGGGCTGCTTCTTCGCGCAGGCCTTTAACGTAGCGCAGGCCGAGGCGGACAGAGTTTCGAGTTTCAAGTGTCAAGTTTCGAGAAAATTGACGATTGCCGATTGCCGATTGACAAATTGCGCCTGATCCACGTTGATCGGCGTCAGTTTGCGGCGAAAAATCGAGCGCAAGGTCCCTCGATTCGTCCTCGCCTCGCAAGCTCGGCTCGGACTCGCTCGGGATGACAGATCCGCGGCTGCAATCAGCCGAAGGCCGAGAGCCGAGAGCCGAAGGCACAGTGGCTGAATGCTGAGAGCTGAGTGCTGATTGCTCTACGGGCAACTGGGAACCGGCAACTGGCCACTGCTCCACGGTGCACAGCCAATCCGACTTCATGACATCAATGGGCTTGATTTTCAGGCCGTGGCGCTGCGCGTCTTTCACGATGGTGGCCGGAGAATAAAAACCCATAGGCTGATTGTTGAGCAGTGCGGCGGTAAACGCGGCCAGGTAGTGAGTCTTCAGATAAGCGCTGGCATAGGCGAGCAGGGCAAAGCTGGCGGCGTGCGATTCAGGGAAGCCGTAGAGCGCGAAAGAAGTAATGGAGTGGATGATTTCTTCCTGCGCTTCCGGGGTGATGCCGTTGCGCTGCATGCCGGCGCGCAGTTTGACCTCAATGTCGCGCATGCGCGCCTCTGAGCGCTTGAAACCGAAGGCGCGCCGCAGTTCTTCCGCCTCGCCGCCGGTGAAGCCGGCCGCGATCATGGCCATGCGCAGCAGTTGCTCCTGAAACAGCGGCACGCCCAAGGTGCGGGCCAGCACCGGCTCGAGCGATGGATGGGGGTAGTGCAGGGGCTCGCGCCCCTGGCGGCGCTTGATGTAGGGATTCACCATTTCACCCACGATAGGGCCGGGGCGGATAATGGCCACCTGCACCACGATGTCGTAAAAATTTGCGGGGCGAAGGCGCGGCAGGCAGGACATCTGCGCCCGGCTTTCAATCTGGAACATGCCGATGGTGTCCGCCTTCTGCAATACGGAATACACTTCGGGATCGTCAGGCGGCAGATGCGCCAGGTCCACTTCTTCGCCGTAATGCTCGGGAATAAGGTGCAGGCAATCCTCCAGCACCGCCATCATGCCCAGGCCCAGCAGGTCCACCTTGATGATGCCCAGGTCGGCGCAGTCTTCCTTGTCCCACTGCACCACGACGCGGCCGGGCATGGAAGCGGGCTCCAGCGGCACCACCGAATCAAGCTGGCCCTGGCAGATGACCATGCCGCCGGAGTGCTGGCCGAGGTGCCGAGGCAAATCCTGCACCGCCAGGCAAAGCTCGAAATATTTGCGCATGCGGGGATGGCACAGGTCGAACCCGGCCTGACCAAACTGCCGCTCCAGGGTATCGCTGGGATCCTTGTACTCCCAGGAGCCAACCAGGCCGGAAAGGCGGTCGAGTGTTTCAGTATCGAAACCGAGTACCTTGCCCATTTCGCGTGCCGCCAGCCGCCCCCGGTAGGTGATGACGTTGGCGGTCATGGCGGCGCCGCGCTGGCTATAGCGTTCGTAGACGTATTGGATGGCGCGCTCGCGCTGGTCGCCCGAGGGAAGGTCGAGATCAATATCGGGCCATTCGCCGCGCTCCTCCGACAGAAAGCGTTCGAACAGCAAATCCATGCCCACGGGGTCAACCGCGGTGATGCCCAGCGAGTAGCAGACGGCGCTGTTAGCGGCCGAGCCGCGGCCCTGCACCAGAATGCGCTGCTGGCGGCAGAAGCTCACGATATCCCAGACGATAAGGAAGTAACCGGACAAGTCGAGTTTTTCAATCAGCGCCAGTTCGCGCTCGATCTGCCGTTTGGCGCGCTGGCGCAGGTCGCGCGTGGCTCGGCCATAGCGCTCGCGAAAGCCTTCCTCGGTGCGTTGCCGCAGGAATGACATCATGTTTTCGCCTTCCGGCACCGGATAGCGGGGGAACTCGTAACCCAAGTCGTTGAGGGTGAACTCAAGGCGGGAAGAAAGCTCTTCGGTGGCGGCGATGGCCCGGGGCAGGTCGGCAAACAGACGCGCCATCTCCTGCGGTGACTTCACATAACGTTCGCCATTGCGGGCCAGAAGACGCCCGGCGGTGTCCAGCGTGCGGTGGTGGCGCAGGCAGGTGAAAACGTCGAGCACTTCGCGCTCGCTGATGGCGTGGCTGCCATCGCCCACGCCGCGGGCGGGCGAGGCATAAGACACGCCGTTTGTGGCCAGCAGAGGAAGACCGAGGGAGCATGCGATTTCCACGGCCGCCTGGTTACGGGCCTCCTGTTCGCGATGGAAGTGACGCTGCAGTTCCACGTAGACATTCTCGCGGCCAAAGATGTGGATGAGCAGTTCCACGGCGCGCCGGCCCTGTTCGATGCCGCCACGCGCCAGGGCCGCGGCCAGAGGGCCGTGCTCGTCACCGGTCAAGCACACAAGCCCCTGGCTGAACTCGGCGAGGTCATCCGCGGTGGCTGCGATCTGCTCCGGGGGCGCATCCTTGGGCCCACGCATTTTCATGCGTGTAATCAGGCGGCAGAGATTCTGGTAGGCGGCGCGAGATGCGGCGAGCAGGGGAAGACGGGCACAGTGGTCAGTGGTCAGTGGCCGGTGGCCGGCAGAGTTTCGAGTTTCAAGTCTCGAGTTTCTATGCCAATGATGAATGGAAAATGATGAATGATGAATTGATCCTGATCCGCGTTGATCCGCGTTCATCGGCGGCGATGAAGTTCGTCGTTCGGTATCCGTCGTTGGCTGTTCGCATTTCATTCGGCATTCTTCATTCTTTAATTCTTCAATTCCCTCTGTGTCTCTGTGCCTCTGTGGTGAGAATGTAATTTCTGCGCCGATGTGCGCTCGTACCCCGAGCTTCTTTGCCGCCAGATGAAAGCGTGGCGCTCCATAGACGCCGTCACGGTCGAGCAGCGCCATGGCCGGCATGCTCAGTTGTGCGCACACTCCCGCCAGTTCCTCGGGCAGGGAGGAGCCTTCGAGAAAGCTGAAAGCGGAGCGGGAATGGAGCTCGATGTACATTGGGCCAATTACACAATTTCTCAATTTCCCAATTACTCAATCGTAGGTTCCCTCCACAAACCACTGCCCGCTGCTGGCGTTGCGATACAGGCGGTAGAGGGCGGCACCGGTTTCGTTTTGTAAAATGACGTCCCATTCCTCGCGCGCCCAGGCGTCCTCCTTCCACCACTCGCCGGAAGCGTGCCAGGGTCCGGCCGACCACACAATTTCACCGCGCACTTCCGGTTGGATGGCGGCGGTAATGCGCACGGGAGCGCCGGCGTGCATCAGCACCGAGGCACGAAGTGCGGGGCGGAAAAGGCGAAGCGCGGTCAGTGCCCCAGGGCGTTCCGGCATCTCCATTTTTTGCCGCGGAGCAGCGGGCGCGAAGTGACGCAGGCGAAAATTTTCCGGCCGATGCGTGTCCAGCACTTCCGGTGAACCGGCTCGGGTTTTGCCCACCACGCCTGCAAGGCGCGCCAGTGTGAGCTCAAGTTTTTCCGGTTCCGGCGAGAGCGGCAGGAACAGGCCCGCCTGGGCGGCGCGCGGGCGTACCGGTTCGGCCGCCAGCCACACCTTGTTAACCGGCGCGCCCGGCGGATGCGCCCGCAACTCCAGCTGCAACAATTTCAGAAAGGTTTTGGGATTGAGCATGGGCAGGGGCAGATGCAGGGCACGGGCATAGAGAGAGCAGTTGTCAGTTGTCGGTTGCCAGTTGTCAGTAAAGTCGTGAGTTTCAAGTTTCGAGTTTCGAGAGAATGGGTGATTGATGAATGACGAATGAGGAATTGATTCCGATCCGCGTTCGTCCGCGTTCATCCGCGACGAAGAATTCGTCTTTTGGTTTTTCAATCGGCAATCGTCAATCTCGAAATCGTCAATCTTCTCCGTGTCTCCGTGTCTCTGCGGCGAATTTTGCAGCTCCAAACGCAGGCGCAGCTCGTTGGTAGCCAGGGCGCGGGCGGAAAGTCTGGCGCATAGCTGCTCCAGCAGGCGGTTGAGAAGAAACGCCAGCGGCTCAAGCAATTCCACCGGATACTCCAGTTCGACGGCTTCTTCAAAATCCAGGGCCGGCTCACTTGCCAGCAGCGAGCGCCCGGTCGTGCCGCGAGCCATTTTCTGCAGCCGCAAGCCGGCCTGTCCCAGGCGCTCGCTGAGCGCGACTTCCGGCAGCGCGGCCAGGGTTCGGCAATTGCGCACACCCCATCGGTCCAGCGTTGCCAGAATTTCCAGCGCTCGCTGGTCCTTATCTTGGACGTCCGGCTTTTGCTTTCCCGACTCCTGACTCCTGAAGTTTCCTAACAGCACATCAACCGGCAAATCGCCCAGTCGTTCCGCCTCTTTGCCATTGGGGATCACGGTTATGCCGGGAAAGCCACGGGCCGCATGCATGGCGGCGTCGGGATTGGCGGCCACGGCTACATTGGCTTCCAGGCCGAGGTCGGCGATGCGGCGTGCCAGGTCACGGGCAATGCCGGCTACTGCGCCGAACAGCCGCTCCAGACCGGCGAGATCAAGAATGACCGTGTCCGCCGCCGTATCTTCCACGCGCGGCGAAAAGGATTGCGCGCCATCGAGCAGGGCGGCATGAGCAGCGGCTTCTTGCAGCAGCGAGCGTGGCCGCAGCGCCACCTCAGGGGAGGCTTCGGCCTGCAGTTTGGTCATGCCCGGTTCAACTCCGCAGTCGCGCGCTTTTTCATTAACGGCAAATACTTTGACCAGAGGCGGCTTGCCGGCAAGCACGGCCAGGGCTTGTTCGCGCAGCCTGGGTTCGGCACGTACCACCGCTTCCACTGGAAAATCGGGAACGAAGATGCAGGCAAAGGGCATAAAAACCAGGAGTCAGTAGTCAGAAGCCGGTAGTCAGCGAAAAGCACTCAGCTATCAGCAGTCAGCCCACAAGCGAGTTTGCCCAAGCCGCACGCGTCTGAAATTGCGCGGTGACGGAGCGCGCCGGCTTGCGCTGAAAACGGTCATGCACCAGTTCAGCCTTAACCGGCAACATCCGCAGAATGTGCGCGTGCGCCGGCGCCGTACCGTTGGAAATTGACTGCGGTACAGGTGCTGGGCCGATTTGAATTGGACACTTCTGAAAGAACGTTTCACTGGCTGAGTGCTGAATGCTGAGTGCTGAATGCCGGTCTGCCAGCGCTGGTTGTTGCTTTTCGAACGCTGCCGGTTGCATTCCCAGCACCAGCGAAGCGCAGGTTTTGGCATAGGGCTCCTGCTCCAGCACCAGCAGCACAGTGGGCGTGTTTTCCACGGCGCGGCGGCAGCGGAACCAGGAAGCCAGCGGAATGCGGCGGGCAAAACGCGGCGGCACATCCGCCAGGTCCACCACCACCATCCCGAAGCCGCCGCTTTGCAGCAGCAGGTCAGTGGCCTTGAGAACCTGGGCAAGGCGCTGGTCCCAGCTGCTTGATTTACGATTGAAGATTGACGATTGACGAGTGGAAAAACAGTGGTCAGTGGTTAGTGGACAGTGGCCAGCAGAGTCTCGAGTCTCGAGTTTCGAGTTTCGGGCGGATTGTCGAATGATGAATGAAGAATGATGAATTGATCCTGATCCGCGCTCATCCGCGTTCATGCGCGGCAAAGAAGTCGGTTGTTCGTAGTTTATTGGTGGTCGCTGTCTTTTAATTCGGCATTCTTCATTCTTTAATTCTTCAATCCCCTCTGTGCCTCTGTGTCTCTGTGGTGGATTGTCTCCGCAGCGAATCCACAGTAAGCGCTGCAAGTCCATGCCGGCAGCGGCGGCGGACTCGGGATGCAAGCTGTCACCCGCATCCACCAGGGCGCAGACTTCCTGGCGGCGGGTAGCTTCGGCCAGGGCAGATAGAATCATGCTGGTACGTCCGGAAGATGCGGGACCAAAAATTTCAGTTAGCGCGCCGCGGGGCAAGCCGCCGGTAAGAGCGTCAATTTCGGCAATGCCGCTGGGCACGGTAGCCGGCGCAGGCCGCACTTCCAAACACGATCCGGGCACCACGCCGCGAGGCAGTTGCAACAGGGGGCTGCTACCGGGTTCGGGGAAGTGTTTTTTGAGAGGTAAAACTGGCGACGGCATTTGGGCGCGAATGACGGCGGAAGACATAAGAACCTCGGAATGACCAGCTGTGGGCGGCGATCCAGCAAGTTTCGCTTTTTGTTCGCCTAGTTAGATTGTGCGCCGGGGTCCCCAGGTTGTCAAGCGCCCGATTGACCGATGGCCGCTGGTGTTTCGGCTTCTTTTGCTTCAGGCCTTCGGAGCGTTAAGCTAAATCTATACTGACTAAGAGCTCAACCGGAAGCCCGACTCCGAGAGCCGGAGGCCGGAGAGCCCACAACCAATGACCAAGAACGAATCCCCAAGTACCGAAGTGCTGCGCCCCACCGAGCGCTTTTCTGACCGCGTCGCTGACTATGTCCGCTATCGTCCCGGTTATCCGCCCGAACTGCTGGAGTGCCTGCGGCGGAATTGCGATCTCCGGCCGCAGTGGGTGGTGGCTGACGTTGGCTCCGGCACCGGCCTGCTGGCCAAAGTCTTTCTGGAGAACGGCAACCGCGTGTTCGGCATCGAGCCCAATGCCGCCATGCGGGCTGCCGGCGAGGAATTCCTGCGCGGTTTTGACCAGTTCATCAGCCAGGAAGGCCACGCCGAAGCTACCGGCTTGCCGTCGCACAGCGTGGACATGATCACCGCCGGGCAGGCTTTCCACTGGTTCGACCGCCGGCGCGCGCGCACGGAATTTGAACGCATTCTGAAGTCTGGCGGTTGGGTGGCGCTGGTGTGGAACGAACGCCTGACCTCAACCCCCTTCCTGGCCGACTACGAGCAGTTGCTCCACCGCTACTCGCCCGACTACTCCAAGGTTGACCACCGCAACGTGGAGGAGGCGGCGCTGGGCGAATTTTTCCATCCCGGCCGTCTCCGCCAGGACACATTTTTTATGCGGCAGCAATTCGATTGGGAGGGGGTGCAAGGGCGCTGGGTGTCATCTTCATACGTGCCTGCCTCCGGGCAACCAGGACATGATGAGATGCGCAGCGAGCTGAAGACGATCTTCAGCCGCTACCAGCAGGATGGGCTGGTGGACTGGGAGTACAAGACCAGGGTGTATTACTGCAAGTTTGCGGAGTGAAGGCTCGGGTTTCGAGTTTCCCATGGCAAGCAGGTTTCAGAGTTTCAAGGTTTCAAAGTTTCGTGGAGG
>DATJEH010000172.1:0-10423 GCA_035496875.1 Terriglobales bacterium
AGGAGCGTGGCATTTTCCGCACGCTTGACGGCGGCAAGACCTGGCAGAAGGTGCTCTACAAGGATGCAAAAAGCGGCGGCATTGATGTGACCTTTGCGCCCAGCAATCCCAATCTGCTTTTCGCCGCCCTGTGGCAGGCGCGGCGCACACCCTGGAGCCTGGATTCCGGCGGTCCAGGCAGCGGCCTTTACCGTTCCACTGACGGCGGCTCCACCTGGAAGGAACTGACCGAACATGGCCTGCCCGATGGTCCCCTGGGCCGCATAGGCGTAACCGTTTCCGGCGCCGATCCCAACCGCGTGTGGGCCATCATCGAGGCCAAAAAAGGCGGCATCTACCGCTCCGACGACGGCGGCGACACCTGGCACCTGATGACCGACGACCACCGCTTCCGCCAGCGCGCCTGGTACTACTCGCACATCTTTGCCGACCCCAAATCGGTGGACACCGTCTACATCCTCAACACCGGCGTGTATCGTTCGCAGGATGGGGGCAAAACCTTTGCCCGCATTCCCGCTCCCCACGGCGATAACCACGGCCTGTGGATTGACCCTGGCAATCCCAGCCGCCTCATCAACGGCAACGACGGCGGCGCCACCATTTCCGTGGATGGGGGGAAGAGCTGGAGCACGGAATACAACCAGCCCACCGCGCAGTTCTACCATGTCACTACAGATAACCGCTTTCCCTACTACATCTATGGCGCCCAGCAGGACAACAGCACCGTGGGAATCGCCAGCGCCAGCCCCGATGGCGTCATTGACCGGCCTGACTGGTACGACGTGGGCGGCGGAGAGAGCGGCTACATCGCGCCTGATCCCACCGACCCGCAGGTCGTGTACGCCGGCTCCTATGGCGGCGAGATTACCCGTTACGACCACCGCACCGGTGAATTGCAGAACATGGATCCCTGGCCGGTGAATCCCATAGGTTGGGCCGCGGCTGACCTGAAGCACCGCTTCCAGTGGACCGAGCCCATCGTTTTTTCACCCCACGATCCCCAAACCATGTATTTCGCCGGCGAGGTGCTGTTCAAGACCACGAACGGCGGCATGAGTTGGAACATCATCAGCCCCGACCTCACCCGCAACGACAAGAGCAAGCAGCAGTCCTCCGGCGGCCCCATTACCAAGGACAACACCGGGGTCGAGGTGTACGACACGATATTTTCGGTAGTCGAATCGCCCCTGCAGAAAGACCTGATCTGGGCCGGCAGCGATGACGGCCTGGTGCACTTGACCCGCGACGGCGGCCAGCACTGGGAAAATGTCACGCCCAAAGCCATGCCGGAGTGGGGCACGGTAAGCATGATTGAAGCTTCGCCGCGCGACGCCGGAACCGCCTATATGACGGTGGAACGGCACAAGATGGATGACTTCGCACCTTACATCTTCAAGACCACCAACTTCGGCAAGAACTGGACCATGCTGGTGAACGGCATTCCCGCCGATGATTACGTGCACGCGGTGCGTGTGGACCCGCGGCACCCCAACCTTTTGTTCGCGGGCACGGAGAAAGGCATTTACGCCTCCTTCGACGATGGCGCCAATTGGCAACCGTTGCAACTGAACCTGCCGCCCGCGCCGGTGAACGACCTGGTGCTCAAGAACGACGACCTGGTGGTTGCCACCCACGGCCGCAGTTTCTGGGTGCTGGACGACATCACTCCGATCGAACAGTACAGCGATGCGGTTGCCCGGCAGGACGCGCATCTGTTCACCCCCGCCCCTGCCGGGCACACCATCTTCCGCCAGCCCTTCTTCGAGGAAAGTAACGTAGGCAAGAACCCGGCCAGCGGCGCGGTGATTGATTACTGGCTTAAAGACGCCATCAAAGAGGAAAAGAAAGCGGACAGCGACGAGCAGCAGGGAACTTCTCCGGAAAAGCCCGCGCCCAAGATCACGCTGGAGATTCTGGATGCTTCCGGCAAAGTGATTCGCAAGTTCCCGCCCAAGGAAGAAGAACAGCAGGGCGCGGATGAGCCCTACAGTCGCGAGCACAAGACTCCCAAACTCACCACCGACGCCGGGCTGAACCGTTTTGTCTGGGACCTGCGCTATGAAGGCGCTACCAAGGTGGCGCACGCTCCGCTCTGGGGCGGCAGCACGCGCGGTCCCGTGGCCGTGCCGGGGCACTATCAGGTCCGGCTTACCGTGCTGGGCAAGAGCTACACAGCGCCGCTGGAAATCAAGCCCGATCCGCGCCTCAAAGTCACGCAGGCCGACCTGCAGAAGCAGTTTGATCTGCTGATGAAAATTCGCGACCAGCTGAGCGCGACCGACGAAACCATCAATCAGATTCGCGACCTGCGCGGCCAGATTAATGGCATCAACCAGCGCCTGCAGGACGACCCGCGCCAGAAGACCATCGCTGACGCCGGCAAGGCTCTGGATAAGAAGATGACCGTGGTCGAGGCGGCGCTCATCCAGACCAAGGCCAAGAGCAGCCAGGACGTGCTCAACTTCCCCATCCGCCTGAATAACCAGCTGTCCGCTCTGGGCGGGGTGGTGGGCAGCGCCGCCTCCGCGCCCACCCAGCAGTCCTACGAAGTGTTCGACATGCTCAGCCGGCAGGTGGATGAGCAACTGGCAAACTGGAAGAACATCGTTGCCACCGAGGTGAAAAATTATGACGAGCTGGTGCGGCAGCAGAATGTGCCCGCGCTGATTTTGCTCAAGCCCCCCAAAGGCGAGTAGTCCGTTGTGAATGGTTGCCGATGGCGCGCTCGAGTCTCGTCCATGCTTGAGAAGAGCGAAGTTCTGCGGCGTGCTCCGTAGCAACTCAGGAGTCAATCGTCAATTGCTTGCAGCAGATTGCTGCAACAATCCACGCAGGCATCGGGCGCATGGGCCAGCAGATCGGCGCGGGTGAAGATTCCGGTCGCCACCGCCAGGATGGGGCTGCCCACAAGGCGGGCGGCCTCGATATCAGCCGGGGTATCCCCCACGAAGCAGGCCCGGGCGCCGTCGCCCACCCGCCGCCGCACCTCTTCCAGGCCGTGAGCGAAAATGTCGCGCCGCAACTCCCGCCCGCCGCTAAACGAACCGAAGGCGAAAAAGTCCTTCACTCCGGCGGCCTCCAGCTTCAGCCAGCCGATGGGCTCCAGGTTGCCGGAAACTACCCCCAGCAATTTGTTGGCGCGGCGAAGCCCGGCAAGCAGTTCGGGGACCGAAGGGCAAAGCTGGGGAGCCATGCCGCCGGCGTTGCGGCTGGCCTCAGCGCACATGCACGCGACGGCCGCGGGCAGTTTGCTTTCAAACTCCGCGTCGGAAAGCCCCGCCCGGCGCGCCACCGCCCGCAGAATGCCCAGGTCGGTGTTGCCGTGCACGGGCACGCCGTCAATCCTGGAATCAATGCCGTACACTTCGCGCACGGCGGCATGGAAGGCGTTGTAGTGTACGCCGTCGTGCGAGTTGAGCAGGGTGCCGTCAATGTCAAAGAGATAAGCGTCCGCCGGCGGCAGCAGGGGAGCGGATTGGGGGAGAGGAGCCTTCACGATGTGCCGGTTTGCCGGGCGGCGAACCACGCGGCGGCGCCCGTTATTTGCCGCCGACCTGTTCCACCATCAGGCGCTCGATGGCGGTGGCCCGGCCGCTGGTCTGGTCACAGTCAATCAGAGCCGCGCACAGCTTCACGTTCCCGGTGGCGGCCTCGAAGCGCATGGGCAGATTCTTCAAAAAGCGGGTGATGATCTGTTCTTTCTGCACCCCGATCACGCTGTCATATGGTCCGCTCATGCCCACGTCGGTTAGATAGGCGGTGCCTTGCGGCAGGATGCGCTCGTCGGCCGTGGGCACATGGGTATGGGTGCCGATGACGGCTGTGACCCGCCCATCCAGGTACCAGCCCATGGCAATTTTTTCCGAGGTGGCTTCGGCGTGGAAATCCACCACCACCACCTTGGCCTGGATCTTCTGCAGGATCAGGTCGGCGGCGCGGAAGGGGTCGTCGTTGGGAGTCATGAACACGCGCCCCTGCAGGTTGATCACCGCGTAAGCCACGCCTTCGCGGGTGCGCCCTTCATATACTCCTGTTCCAGGCAGGCTGGCGGGATAGTTGGCCGGACGCAGCACCCGGCGCGCGGGTCCGGTGCCGTTGGCGGTCTCAAAGTACTCCATGATTTCGCGCTTGTCCCAGATGTGGTTGCCGGTGGTGACCACGTCGACGCCCAGTTCGAGCAGTTCTTCGGCCAGCGCCGGGGTGATGCCGAAACCGCCAGCCACGTTCTCGCCGTTGGCGATCACCAGGTGCACTCCATGCTCTTCCACCAGGGCCTCCAGTTGTTCGCGCACAACGTTGCGCCCCGGCCTGCCGAAGATGTCGCCAATGAAGAGAATGCGCACGCTGAGTCCCGTCCTCAATGCCCGAATTTCGATGGTATCACGGGGCCGGACCAGTTCCCGACGAGGCGGGCACAGGCGCCACAACGCCTGTGCGGGCGGGCGCAGTTCGCCTGGATTACTTGGCTATTTCCGCTGTCCGCAAAAATTCGTAGTTTCCGGAAGGATTCAGTTCCAGGTTTTTCACCCGGCGCGCGTGCACCAGCACGTTGTCCAGGTACCAGAGATTGATATAAGGCAAGTCGGCGGCCACCAGGCGCTGGATCTGCGCGTAATCCTGCCGGCGCCTGCCTTCCTCGAGCTCCTGGCGGCCCTGGTCAATCAGTCGGTCCACCTGCGGATTGCAGTAGTAGCTGCGGTTGGCCCCACGGGGAGGAACGTTGCTGCAATAGAACACGTGCTCGAAGATGTCCGGGTCTTCGTTGCCCCCGATCCAGCGCAGGGAGTAGAGCTGGAAGGCGCCCTTGGTCACATCGGAGTAGAAGGTGGCGAACTCGAAGGTACGTATGTCGAGCGCGATACCCACCGCCCGCAGCTGCTGCTGCAGCACCGCCGCCATCAGGCGTGTGCTCTCCTCGGTCGAGGTCTTCATGGTCAGATGAAAGCGCACGCCGTTCACCGGCGCGTAGCCGGCATCATCCAGCAGTTGGCGGGCGCGCGCCGGATCGTAGCCGTAGCGCGGAACGTCGGCCTCATAGGCCCAGCTCTGCACCGGCAGAATGCTGGCCGCGGGGCGCGCCATATCGCCCCACAAATATTGGATCATGGGCCCGCGGTCAATGGCGCAGGCCAGGGCACGGCGCACCCGCACGTCCTTCAAGATGGGATCGCGCAGGTTCAGGGCCATGTAGGCGTAGATGGTGCCGGGTGCGGTCTGGAGTTCCAGCTGGGGATCCTTTTTTAACGCCACCACCGTGTCCGGGGTGAGAGCGTTGATGGCGATATCGGCGCTGCCCTTGCGCAGCTCCAGCGCCCGCGTGGTGGCGTCCGGCACCACCGTGAAGCGCACCCGCTCCACATGCGGCTCCAGGTCCCAGTAGCGGTCGTTGCGCGCGATCACGACCTCCTTGTCCTGCTGCGCGGAAACAAATTGGAAGGGGCCCGATCCGATAGGATGCTGCGACAATTCCGGGCCGCTGCCGTAGGGAACGATGCCGATGGCGCCGTCGGAAAGGTTCCACAAAAGCGTGGCCTGCGGCTGCTTGAGATGGAAGACGACGGTGGAATCATCGGGCGCGTCAATGCGGTCAATGTACTGGTAAACCGTAGTCTTGGTAGTGAGCATCTGGCGGCTGAGGATGGAATCGAAGGTCCACTTCACGTCGCGTGCGGTCAAGGGCCGCCCGTCGTGGAAGCGGACTCCTTTCCGCAGGTGGAAGATGTAAGTGGTGGGATTGGGCGTTTCCCAGCTCTCGGCCAGCCAGGGGCGCAACTCGAAGTGCTCATCGCGGCGGACCAGCGAGTCGAAGAGCAGGCTGTCAATGCGCTCCGATTGCGCGTCAACCCCCACCCGCGGGTCGAGGTTGGTGGGGCTGCTCTCGATGATCATGACCAGCGTGTTGGGATCGGGCCGCGACGCGCAGCCCGGGGCCAACAGCAGCCAGGCCGCCGCCACCATGCCCAATGCCATGCGGAGCGAGCGTGCCCCGAGCCGGTCGGGGTGAGCGCGAACGAGGGACCTATGCATGGATGCTAAGCGTATGAGATTTTCCCCAGAATAGCAGGCCGCGAGGCTCCGGTGGCGGAAGGGATGTTGCCCGGCCGGCGGTGCCAGGTCTGGTATGCCAGCACGGCAAAAGCCACGGCTTCCTTGGCGGCCGCCGGCAGCCCGAATTCATCGGAGCGGCGAATCCGCAGTCCCAATGCCCCGACCTCCAGCTGCAGCATGCGCAGGAGCGTGGGATTCTCCGCCCCGCCGCCGGAGACAATCAGTTCGGCATAGCTTCCCTGCAGAAAGCGGCCAATGGAACCGGCAATGGAGCGCGCCGTGAGCCCCGTGGCGGTGGCCACCACGTCTTCTTTGCGAGCGCGCCCGCAAAGGCGGATAAATTCCCCCACAAACTCTCGTCCGAATTCCTCCCGGCCCGCGGTCTTGGGCGGAGGACGGCGGAAAAAAGACCGGCGCAGAATTTCATCCAGCGCTCTCTTGAGCACATGGCCGCGGGCGGCGATGCGCCCGTCGCGGTCGAAAGGCCGGCCGAACAGGCGCTCCGTGACCGCGTCAATCACCATGTTGCCGGGACCGGTGTCGAAGGCCACCAATTGGCCGGGCGGAGCGGCGGGAGGAATGGCGGTCAGGTTGGCGATGCCGCCGATGTTCTGCACAATGCGGCCGAGCCGCCGGTCGCGGTAGAGCAGGTAGTCGAGGAAGGGCACGAGCGGCGCCCCTTTGCCGCCGGCGGCTAGGTCGGCGGGGCGGAAGTCGGAGACCACGGGCGCGCCCAGGCGCTCCGCCATCACCGCCGCCTCGCCCGTCTGCCAGGTCACCGCCAGCTTGCGTCCTAGGAAGGGCTGGGGCTCGCCCTGGTGATAAAGCGTCTGCCCGTGGCAGCCGATGAGCTCAACTTTCACTTTGAATTTGCGCGCCGCCGCCGCCACCGCGCCCGTGTACAGGTGTCCCAGGAGGAAATTCAGCCGGGCGAGATCGGCCACCCGCGCCTGCTCCGCGTTCATGGCTGCCAGAATGGCCCGCCGCACCGCCGCTGGAAAGGGGAATTCCAGATGGCCCAGAAGCTTCAGTTTGGGACGCGAGCCGGTGAGCTCGGCCAGGGCCACGTTGATGCCGTCGGCGGAGGTGCCGCTCATCACCCCGGCGACGATCACGCCTGCTCCCCGGCGGCGAAGGCCTCCACCCGCACCTGCTCGCCCAGTTCCCAGAGCTCGCGCGTCAGGCGCCCGACCAGCTCCGTCCCGGGCGGCGGCGCCGAACGCTTCAGCTGGGGAGCCTTTTTCTTGAAACTCAGCACCCGGCGGCTGAGGGCGGCCACGAGCCGGGCGAATTGGCGGTCGCGTTCCGTTTCTTGAACGACGGCTTCGTAGGCGCGTGCGACGTTTTCTTCTCTCTGGCAGACCAGGTACATGTCGGCCCCGGCGCGCAGGGTCGCAACCGCCGCCTGCTCGATGGAGGCCCCCGCCAGAACGCCGCCCATATCGAGATCGTCGGAGAGGACCAGGCCGCGGTACCCGATTTTTTGGCGCAGAACTTCGCTGATCCACTTCCCGGACAGCGAGGCGGGGGTGCACTCGCCGGTCACCGCCGGATAGGCCGCATGGCAGACCATAATCATGGGCAGACGGGAGCGCAGTGTGCGGTAGGGAGCCAGATCCTGGGCCCACAATTTTTTCCAGGGCTTCTCGATCACTGGCAGGTGGTGGTGGCTGTCCAGGCGCCCCTCCCCCAGGCCGGGAAAATGCTTGCCGCAGCCCAGCACACCCGCCTGGCGCAGTCCGGTGAGAAATTCGCGGGCGTACATGACCACTTGCCTGGAATCGGAGGAAACCGCGCGGCTGCCCAGCGCCGCCCGCGAGGCGGGAAACGCCAGGTCGAGCACGGGCGCAAAGTCCAGGTTGAAGCCCAGGCCGTGCACCGCTCCCCCAATGATGCGCCCGTGGCGGCGAAACAGCTTGCGGTCGCCGGTGGCGAAGACCGCGGCTGCTGCCGGAGCCGGCCCCAGCAGCTTGCGGAATCGGTCCACCGTCCCCCCCTCCATGTCCACGCCCAGGAACAAGGGCGTGCCCGCCTGGCGGCGGCACTCGCGCAGCAGTTCCCAGGTCTGACGCGGTTCCTTGAGGTTGCGCGCGAACAGCACCACCCCGCCCGGTTGCAGGCGCCGTATGAGTTCGCGGAGATGCGCCGTAGGCTCGGATGCGGCAAAGCCCATGATCAGGAGCTGCCCGGCCTGGGCGCGAATGTCAGCGGTAGTTCTGGGCATGATTGCAAAAATGAAACGGCGTGAGCAAACTACCAGCTACTAACTACTCAGCTGCTTCTTCAGCTCGGCCAGCAAATTCAGCGCCTCGAGCGGCGTCAGCCGGTCAAGGTCCGCGGCCCGCAGCCGGCCGACAATTTTCTCCGAAAGCGGGGTAAACATGGTCAGCTGCACCGAGGCTGGCTCTGCCTCATCCGCCTCCAGGGCAGCCGTCAGGCGGCGCTGGGCGCTTTCGTGCTCCTCGAGCACCTGGCGCGCCCGCTCTACCACCTCCGGCGGCAGCCCCGCCAGCTTCGCTACCTCGATGCCGTAGCTGCGGTCGGCCGCCCCCGGCTCCACTTTGCGCAGAAAGGCGATCCCGCCCCCCGTCTCCTTCACCGACACATGATAGTTCTTCACCCCGGAGAGGCGCTCCGCCAGTTCCGTGAGTTCGTGGTAATGGGTGGCGAACAGGGTCTTGGCACGGGTGCGGGCGTCGAGGTACTCGATGGCCGCCCAGGCGATGGCCAGGCCGTCATAGGTGGCGGTGCCGCGCCCCACTTCATCGAGCAGGATAAGCGAGCGCGGGCTGGCGGTGTTGAGGATGGCGGCGGTCTCGGTCATCTCCACCATGAAGGTGGAGCGCCCGCGGGCCAGGTTGTCGCTGGCCCCGATGCGGGTGAAGACGCGGTCCACTACGCTCAGGCGGGCGCTCAGCGCGGGCACGAAGCAGCCCATCTGCGCCATGATCACGATCAGCGCCGCCTGCCGCAGGTAGGTGGACTTGCCTCCCATGTTGGGCCCGGTTAGAAGCAGAATGTTTTGCGTCGTGGCATTAAGGTAAAGATCGTTGGGCACGAAGCGATCGGCGGAGCCGGTCAGTTCCCCGCGCTCGATCACAGGGTGGCGGCCGGCGATGATCTCGAGGTCGCCGCCGTCGTCGAACTGCGGCCGGCAGTAACGGTGCAGAACCGCCGTCTGGGCGAAGGAGGCGAGCACGTCCACTTCGGCGAGGGCCAGCGCCGTCTGCCGGATGCGGCGGGCTTCGCCAGCCACAGCGGTTCTCAATTCGCTGAAGATGCGCCGCTCGATTTCGACCATCTTCTCCTCGGCGTCGAGAATCTTGGCCTCGTACTCCTTGAGTTCGGGGATGGTGAAGCGCTCGGCGTTGACCAGCGTCTGCTTACGCTCGTAGTCCTCCGGAGCCAGATGCAGGTTGGCCTTGGAGATTTCGAGGTAGTAGCCGAAGATGGAATTGAACTTGACCTTGAGCGAGCCGATACCCGTCCGCTGGCGCTCCCGCTGCTCCACTTGCGCCAGGTACTGCTTGCTCGAGCGGCTGAGGCTGCGCAGTTCGTCGAGGTCCGCGTCTACTCCGGCGCGAATCACCCCGCCCTCGGCGAAGCTAAGCGGCGGCTCAGGCACCACCGTCTCCTCAATGCGGCGGCGCAGCTCGCCCAGATCGTCGAGCGCCGACTCCAGCTGCCGGAACCGGTCCGCCGCCAATCCTGCCAGCGCGCTTTTCACCCCTGGAACCCTGGCCAGCGAGGCGCCCAGGGCCAGCACATCGCGCGGGTTGGCGGTTTCGAGCGTCACCCGGCTGAGCAGGCGTTCCAGATCGAGAATGCCGCCCAGCGCACGGCGCAGATCCTCTCGAGCCATGGTGTCCTTGAACCCGGCCTCCACCGCGTCCAGCCGGGCGTTGATTTCGCCGGCTTCGAGCGAGGGCCGCAGCAGCCAGGCGCGCAGCAGGCGTTTGCCCATGGGAGTGAGCGTGGCATCCAGGGCGCGAAACAGCGTAATCCCCTCGCCCGGGCCGGCAAACAGCGGCTCCACCAGTTCCAGATTGCGCACCGTCACCGCGTCCAGCACCAGCGAGCTCTGCCGCTCGTAGAACCCGATGCGGTCCACGTGTTCGAGCGCGCCCCGCTGGGTGCAACGCGCGTAATAGAGGATGGCGCCCGCCGCCGCGGCCGCCGCCGGCTTGCCCGCCAGGCCGAAGCCCTCGAGCGAGAGCACGCCAAAATGGTTTTCCACCAGCGGTATGGCGTGGTCGGGAGCGAACACCCAGTCCTCGAGCGGGGTTTCAGCCCAGGCGGCTTCGCCCCGGCCGCGCGGCTGCGGGGAACTGGCGCGCGCCTCCGCCCGGGGCCGGTCGAAAAGGGGCAGGGAAGA
>DATJEH010000173.1:0-13999 GCA_035496875.1 Terriglobales bacterium
TCCGGCGATATCGGCCTGACCGGCCTCATGCTGGAATCGCCATTTATCAGCGGCACCCTGCAAAAACTGGGCCTGCCCTTTCACGGCGACCACCGCTACGAGTACAAGAGCGCGCTCAACACCTTTACCGAGAAGAAATACACGGCGGCCGAGCGCGAGGAGAACGCCGCCATTCTCAACTCCTGGTTCACGCAGATGCAGGAAGGCATTTGCAGCGCGCGGGGTATCCCCAAGGACCAGTGGCAGTCGCTGGTTGACCATGGACCTTATCTGGGCAAAGAGGGCCTGGATGCCAAGCTGGTGGACGGCCTTGCCTACCGCGACGACGTCTATGACCAGGCGAAGAATAAAGCAGGCGAGGGCGCGCAGTTTCTTTATTTAACCAGGTACCTGGAAGGCGCCGGGCGGCCGCACCAGAGCGGTAGGACGGTAGCCCTTATCTACGGCGTGGGTTCCGTGCTCCGCGGCAAGAGCAACTTCGATGCGCTCACCGGGGGCGGCAGCATGGGCTCCGATACGGTAACCGCCGCCTTCCGCGCTGCTATTGCTGATAAAGATGTAAAAGCAATTCTGTTCCGCGTGGACAGCCCTGGCGGCTCGTATGTGGCTTCTGACGCTATTTGGCGGGAGGTGGCCCAGGCGCGCAAGGCGGGCAAGCCGGTGATTGTGAGCATGGGGGACCTGGCCGGGTCCGGCGGCTACTTTGTGGCCATGGATGCCGACAAAATCGTGGCCCAGCCCGGTACCATCACCGCCTCGATTGGTGTTCTGGGCGGCAAGTTTCTCAGCTCCGGATTCTGGAAAAAGATCGGCCTGAGCTGGGACCAGGTGCATGACGGAGCCAATGCCACTATCTGGACCAGCACCATGGACTACACGCCGCAGGAGTGGGCCCGCTTTGAAGCCTGGCTGGACCGGGTTTACGCCGATTTCACCACCAAGGTGGCCGACGGCCGTCATCTCCCCAAAGACAAGGTAATGCAGATCGCCAAAGGGCGCATCTGGTCCGGCGCTGACGCCAAGAACCTTGGATTGGTGGACGAGTTGGGTGGCTTCGGAGAAGCTATCAGCCTGGTGAAAAAATCTATCGGAGTCGCTCCCACCCAGGATGTAAAGATCGTCGTCTTTCCCCGCGGTAAGAGCCTGCTGCAATCACTGCTGGCTCAAAGCCCCAACAACAGCGAACAGGAAGGCGCTGCTACTCAAACCCGGGTGGGAATTCTGGATACGGTGCAACCATTTCTTAAGCAACTGCAGTCCTTGGGCGTGGGTGAGAATGAGGTGCTGCGCCTGAGGGTGACCCCTACAGAGTAGCTCCTGTAGCGCTGGAGTCTCGCCGAATGTTGCGAGGGCATCCTGCCCTCGCAACCGGGTGCTGCCGGGTGGCGCCCCCTCTGGAGATGACTGACATCCGGGTTCCTGCCGAATGGAGCGACCGGCCCCGCCACATGCCAGGCTCAAAAATCTGAAATTTTTCTCAGTCGGGCTCGTATTGATAATTGAAGCTGCCAGTAACCGGGCCAACTCCTGGACACGGGAAATGGACACGCTGGAACTCGAAGCGGTAGTGCGGCAAGCGCGGCAGGGCGACGCGCAGGCGCTGGCGGATATTCATCGCCGCCTGTCTCGCCGCCTCCTCGGCTTGTGCTGGCACCTGCTTGGGTCTCGGGAAGAGGCTGAGGATGCCTGCAGCGAAGTCTTCATGCGATTGCCGCGCGCCATCACGACCTATGACGGCTCGGTTTCCTTTGAGCGCTGGTTGCTCAGTGTTGCCAGCCACCACTGCATTGACCGGTTGCGGCGCCGAATGCGAGAGCAACGGCTGTTCACCGACCAGGACGTGGAGCCGCTGGCGGTTGCCATTTCTGCCGCCTCTCCTCTCAATGAACTGGTGCAGCAGGAGAAACGGGATGCGGTGCGCAGCGCAATTGAACGCTTGCCCGCTAAGTTCCGCATCCCGCTTACCCTGCGCTACTACAGTGAATTGAGTTACGAGGAAATCGCCAAGCAGTTGGGCATGAAGCGCACTCACGTGGCCACGCTGATATTTCGCGCCAAACAGGAGCTGCGGCAGCGGCTTATGCAACATCGGGAGGGCTAATAGATGGAGTGCTTCTCGGAAATGACGTATGCGGCATTGGTTGATGGCGAACTGCTGCCCGAAGAAGGCCATCGCGTGCGCACCCACCTGTTGACCTGTGCCCCCTGCCGCGAACTGGTGGCCGCCCTTACGGCGGAGAACAGAACATTGATGGCCACCATGGCTGAAGCTGCCGGTGACGAACTGGCGCCCGCCTCTCGCGCCCGTCCTGCCTGGGTTGAACTTGCCATCGTTGCTGCTGTGCTCTTGGCTATCGGCGCGATTCTTCACTGGCTCAACGGGCAAAGCTCGTTGGCCGCCATGAACTGGCTCAATCCGTTTACCTCGGAAGGGCAAAATAACCTGGCATTCAACTTGATGTTTTACCTCTCGCATGGAGGTGGCACCGTGTTGGAACATTTGGCTTCGACCATCGGAGGGCTGGCGCTGGGCCTTTCCGCGGTCGTCGGATTTCTTGTTCTGCTCCGCAATCGGCGTTTTCGCTCGGGGATTTCCCTGGTCGCTTTGGCTCTTGCACTCTCCCTGCCTGGCCTGGCCATCGAGCGGCGGTCTTCCACCAGCATTCTTACCGTTCCGCAAAATGAAACGGTCAATGACACCCTGCTTGCTTCGGCTGAACAAGTGGAAATCGACGGCGTGGTAAAAGGAGACCTGTTCACCGCTGCCCGCTCGGTTGTGGTGCATGGCACTGTTACCGGAAACATCTTTGCCTGGTCGCAAACCGTGGACGTGGATGGCTCTGTGGGCGGCAGTATTTTCTCCTGGGCCCAGAACGCGATCGTTCGCGGCCAGATCGGGCACAGCGTGTACTCCTGGGTCGAATTTCTTCGCCTGGAACCGGGCTCACGCGTGGCTTCCGACGTGGTGGTTGGCAGCCAGGAAGCGAACCTGCTGGGCAAAGTTGACGGCGGGGTCCTGGCCTTTGCTGGCCGGGTCAACGTACGCGGGGATGTTGGGCGCAACATTCTAGCCCGCGTGGGCGAAATTAATCTGACCAGCCCCGCGCACGTGGGCGGCGGCCTGACCGTCACCGTTCGCAACCGACAGAAGGTGCGCATTGGGGAGGGGGTCGCCATCGCCGGTCCAACCGATATTAGGGTGCGGTCGCGGGTCAGTCGCTATTCCCGTCCGGGTTTCTACATCTGGCGCGCCATCGGCCTGGTCGGCGCTTTTCTCGTAGGCTGGGCCGCCATGTACCTGTTTCCCGGGTTCTTCGCCACCGCAGCGCGGGCAGTCGGTTCGGGTTGGCGCAGTTTTCTGTTGGGATTCGCTATTCTGGTGGGCACTCCTGTCGCCATTGTGCTCGTAGCCGTCAGCCTGATCGGCTTGCCCCTGGCGTTTATTAGTCTCGGCCTCTACATGATCGGACTGTACCTGGCGGTGGTTTTTGTGGCGGCTTTTCTTGGGTTCACTATCTTTAAGGGGGCGCAACCTCGCAGCGGCCAGGGACTCCTGGCCTATCTTGTCGGCCTGCTGATTGTCACGGTGCTCTTCCACCTGCCCTTTGGCATCGGCTTGGTGTTCGAATTTCTCGCCTTCTGCCTTGGCCTGGGTGCATTAATCTGGCAGCTGTACCGGGCCTGGCGCCCAGCACCGCTCTTGGGGGGCTAAAGCCCAACGTTAATGGGCTGCGGGACGGCGCGGCTCAAGCCACGCCCTTTCAAAACAGATTTATGGGATAGATTGTGAGAACTGAGAACTGTTCCTAAACTCCCAGTTTCTTCACTTCTTCGTTGTAGTACTTGCGGTAGAGGATGTCCCACTCCTGCGAGCCTTCCAGGATGGTGCGCTTCTGGCTTTCGATCTTCTGGCGGGCGGCCGCGTCAATCTTGGCCTCCTGTCCCAGCAATTCTTCCAGAATACGGCGGGCTTCCAGGCGGATGCTGTTGCGGTCCTCCACGAACTCCACCTCGTCCATACCGGCCAGCGCGTCGGTGACGGTATGGGCCAGCTTGTTGACTTTGTCGCGGCTCAGTCTCACAGCACTGCCTTATATTTGCGCACCAGTTCGCCTTTTACTTTCTTAAACATCTCCTGGTAGTTGGCCCCGGTCTTGCGCATCTCATCGGCGTAGGTGTCGAGAATGATGCGCACTTCGTCATTAATGCGGTCTTCCAGAGCAAGTTCCTCCAGGATTGCGGCGTGCACCTTCTCGGTGACCGCGGGAACTTTGTTCGTCTCGATAAACTGCCCGGCTATCAGTTTCTTGGTGAGTTCGCGAGCCAGATAGCTCACATATTCTTTCGACAGGACCATGTCTGGAAGACGCGCTTAGCGCAAGTTTCGAGTTTAACATAAGGCAGCTACGAGCCTCTGGCTCCTGGCTGGAAGCTGGCAGCTAGAAGCTAGTAGCTGGCGGCCATCCGGGTCTAGAATGTGTACTTGCCGAATCCACGCAAGAGCTACGCCATGGCCGACGACTTGAGCAGTCTGAAAGATGACATGACCGCCTTCATCGAGGGTCATGGCATGCGCCGCCTTCCCGCCTACGTGGATTACGACCAGGTGCAGGCGGTGATGTGGAAGGATTCCGGCAATCCCGACGGCTGGAAGGATTTTGTCGAGCTGGCCAAAGCCGCGGGCGCGACCTTCCTCACCATGGATGACTGGGTGCTGGAGCGGGAAGAACTCGACGATTTGACTGAGCGGGTGCGCAACGCCCACTACACCAACGAGGAAGATATAGAGGAGGTGCGCTGGCTGCGCGCCTATCTTTCCAAAACCGGCTTCATCCAGCTGGGCTGGGCCTACCAGGGCACGCTGTTTCTCTACGAGGCCTCCACCCAGTGGTATGAACGCTACCAGCGCATCGTCGAACTGCTGGACGACTTCGGCGGCATCACCATTGACGAATCCGACCAGGAAGACGAGCACTGAGCCGTGCGCTGGAATCTCCGTCCCCTGAATGGAATGGACGGGCAGCGGCTGGCGGCCGAAGCCTCCATTTCCTCCACCCTGGCCCGCCTGCTGCTGATGCGCGGAGTGGCCACGGCCGAAGCGGCCCAGCGATTTCTCGCTCCTTCCCTTGATCACCTGCACTCGCCTTATGCCATGAGCGGCATGGTGGCGGCGGTGGATCGCCTGCGCGCCGCCCTGGAGCGCAGGGAAAAAATCCTCATCTACGGCGACTATGACGTGGATGGCACTACCGCCATCGTCATCCTCGTCACCGCCATCCGCCTGTGCGGCGGGGAAGCCGACTTCCACGTGCCTCACCGTATCCGCGAAGGCTATGGCATGAAGGATGACGTGATTGAGCGCGCGGCCGCCGAAGGCGTGCGCCTCATCGTCAGTGTGGATACCGGCATTCGCGCCTTCGATGCCGCCCAGACCGCCCGCCGGGTGGGCGTGGACCTGATTGTTACCGACCACCACCTGCCTCACGAAGGCGGTGTGCCAGAGGCCCTGGTGGTGCTCAATCCCAACCAGTTGGGCTGCGAGTATCCCTGCAAGGCGCTGTGCGGCGCCGGTGTAGCCTTTAAGCTGGCGCACGCACTCATGGAAAAGGCGCTGCCCGATCGCCGCAAGCTGCGCCCGCTGCTGGAGTCTTTTCTTAAGCCGCTGGCCATCGCCACTATCGCGGATGCTGTGCCTCTGGTGGATGAAAACCGCGTCTTCGCCAGCCTGGGCCTGGCCGGACTGCGCTCTCCGGTCAACGTGGGGCTTAAGGCGCTGCTGGAAGTTTCGCAACTGGACGGTTCGCGCCCGCTCAGCAGTACCGACGTGGCTTTCCGCCTGGCCCCGCGTCTCAATGCCGCCGGCCGCATGGACGTGGCTCGCGACGTCATTGAGCTATTCACCGTCAAAGACATGGGCCGGGCGCGCGAAATCGCCGAGCGCCTGAATCAGTTGAATGCCGAGCGCCAGGCGGAGGAGGCGCGCATCGTGGAGGAAATCTGCCGCACCCTGGACCATTCGCCGGAGCGGCGCGAGGCTTATTGCATTGTGGTGGATGGCGAAGGCTGGCATCGGGGCGTGATCGGTATCGCCGCCACCCGCGTGGTCGAGCGCTACTGCCGGCCCGCACTGGTCATCTCCTGTGTGGCCGGGGAGGCGCACGGCTCCGGCCGCTCCATTGCTGCGTTCCACCTGCTCAACGCGCTTGAATCCTGCCAGGAACTCTTCAGCCGCTACGGGGGCCACGCCCATGCGGTGGGTTTCGCATTGCCGGCTGAGCGCTTGCCCCAGTTGCGCTCGGCCATGGACGCTTACGCCCGCACCCAGCTTACGCCCGCCGATTTCGAGCCTATTCTGAATTTGGATGCCGAACTGGCGCTCTCCCAGGCCACACCCGATCTCTTTGATGCGCTGTGCCGGATGGAACCATTCGGATTAGGGAACCCGGAACCCAAGTTCGTTGCCCGCCATGTCCGCGTGCTGTTACCGCCCCGTGTGCTCAAGGACAAGCACATCAAGATGAAGCTGGCCGTGGAACAGGAGGGCCGCAAGTTCGCCACCGGAATTCCCGCCGTGGGCTGGGGAATGGCCGAACGTTTCCGCCAGGAACAGGTGTTGGCGGGTGACTTTATAGATGTGGCCTACACTCTGGAGCACAACGACCACCCCGAATTCGGCGGCCTGGAGTTGCGCCTCTGTGATGTGGCGCGCGTGGAGAGCGCGACCGCCAACAGCGGCGGGCGTTAGCATTCAGAAATCAGGCCAACCTGCGCCAAATCACAGGCTCAAAGATGGCAGTCTTGTTGCACTAGCATTCAAAGTCGTAGCCGTGCTGAGTTGTTCGTAAGTTCGTGGTTTTTAGCTACGCCGCACGTCGTCTGGCTTCTGATTTGTCATCCTAAGCCGCGCGACTGAGCGAACGCGAGGGAGCGCGCGAAGGACCTGCTTTTGATTCTTGCAGGAGTCAAGTTGTGTCACCCTTACAGAGCATTATCGTTTTCTCCCCCGCTTAGCCAGAGCTTTCGCCCCTGGGCTTTACTATTTCGCCCACTCTGCAGGATGAATGAGCCATTCGCCTCACCAGGTGCGGCATTATAAAGCCGAGAACGCCGGTCCTGGGCAGGTGCGAAGGCGGTCCTCGAATCGAAAATGGGCGGCGGCCCGCTAATCGTGACTCCAATGTTGACGGGCTGAATGCTGACTGCTGATTGCTGAATGCTGGCTTCTGGCCCTGCTACACTGGCATCTAACCGATCAAAAGCAGCTGATTATGCCAGTTTCCATTGCCCGCTTGCGCTACTGGTTTGCCGCTGCTGCCATCTTCCTGGTGGCGGTTGTGGCGGGCTTTTACCTGTACGCGCGCTGGCAGTCGGGCCAGATCGTGCATGTTTTGCCTAACCCCCTGGGGGTCACCATCCAGCAGACCACCCAGGGATTTGCTCTCTCCAAATCGGAGGGCGGGCACACCTTGTTTACTGTGCGAGCCTCCCGCGCGGTGCAGTTCAAGGCCGGCGGCCGGGCCAGGCTGCACGACGTGACTATCGTGGTTTACGGCAAGCAGTCCAACCGTTTCGATCAGATCTACGGTAAGCAATTTGAATACAATCCCAAATCCGGTGATGTGATCGGCATCGGCGCCGTCCACATGGACCTGCAAAGCAATGCCCAGGGCCCTTTACGGCCCGACCAGACGCCCCCGGAAGTGATGAAAAACCCCGTCCATATTGATACCAGCAATCTGACCTTCAACCAGAAGACGGGAAACGCGGCCACGCCGGCGCTGGTGCGCTTCAGCATGCCTCAGGCCAGCGGCTCCGCCGTAGGCGCCAGCTACAACGCCAAAGATAATTCCCTGACCATGAATTCCCAGGTGGAGCTGACCACCACCGGCGACGATCCCATGCACATCGTCGCCAACCATGCGGTGATGACCAAGGTCCCACGCCAGATTGTGATGGCCCAGCCCCAGGTCACGCGCAGCGACGAACACTTCTCCTCTGACCAGGGCACAATCTTCCTGCGCCCCGACAACACCGCCTACCGCTTGCTGGCCGTGGGTAATGTGCATGCCGATACCATCAGCGATGCTCCTACCCACCTGCAGGCGGCGCAAGGCGATTTCCAGATCGCCCCCCACAACCAGGTGGAATGGGGCGTGCTTTCCGGCCAAGTCCACGTACAGGCCACCGGCAAGCAGCCTGCCGAGGGGCAATCCCGCCGCGCTTATTTGCGCTTCAGCGGGCACAACGTTCTAAATTTCATTCACGCGGTGGGAGCGGTGAAGATGGTCCAGCATCGCGCTCCTTCCCCGGATGGTCAGCCGCAGCAGACCGAAGTGGACGCCGACGCGGTGGATTTCACCCTCAAGCCGGGCAGCATTCTGGACCACGCCGACACTTCTGGAAAAGCCCAGATCGTGATTCTCTCCGCCAATGATCAGCAGAGCCAGCCTGGCGCGCGCGCGGCTCGTCCCAGGCCCGCCGGCCCGGTTCGCACCGTGGTAACTGCCCGCACCTTTCACGCCACCTTTACCGAGCAGAACCGCATGAAGACCCTGCACGGCGCTCCCGACGCGAAGATTGTTTCCCGCACCCCTGGCCTGCCGCAGCGGGTCAGTACCAGCCGCGTTCTGGATGTGGCCTTCGCTCCCGACGGCCAGGTAAGCAACCTGGTGCAGAACGAGAACGTGCACTACACCGAAGACCAGCGCGAAGGCTGGGCGCAGAATGCCGCCTACGATCCGGGTAACGGCAACCTGCTGCTCACCGGTTCGCCGCGGGTGGTGGATGGCGGCACCACCACCAGTGCCGACAATATCCGCATGGTCCGTCCCACCGGTCTGGCGTTTGCCCAGGGAAACGTCAAGTCCACCTACAGCGATCTGAAACCCGATCCTTCCGGAGCCATGCTGGCGAGCTCCGACCCCATCCACGTCACCTCCGTCAGCATGACCGCGAACCGCAATACGGGAGTGGCGGTGTATGTGGGCGCGGCTCGCCTGTGGCAGGGCGGCAACATTGTGCGGGCCCCGACTATCACTTTTAATCGCAATGACCGCACGGTGCATGCTCAGGCCGACGCCCACGACCGCGTGGCCACGCTATTTGTGCAGACCGATACTAACGGTAAGGTCACGCCGGTCAATGTGGCTTCCGACCAGCTCACCTATCTTGATCAAATACGCCAGGCGCGTTTTGTGGGAAGCGTGGTGGCGAGGATGACGGATGGCACTTTAACCGCCGACCAGGCCACGATTTACCTGCTGCCGCGCGACCAGAAGCCGGGAGTAAAAGCGCCAACCAACGAGCCCAGCGCCAGCCACCTGGATCATGTGGTGGCGGATGGCCACGTGGTTTTGATTCAGCCCACGCGTCACGGCCAAGGGGATCACTTGGTATACACGGCCGCCGACGGCAAGTACGTTTTAAGCGGCGGCTCGCCGAGCATTTTTGATGCCGAACGCGGCACCGTGCAGGGCGATTCGTTGACTTTCTATAATCGCGATGATAGGGTGCTGGTCGAAAGCGCGCCTTCTCCTCCCATCGCTCAGTCAAGAGTGGCGAAGTAAATGCATACGCTCTCCACCCAGGAAGTTTGTAAATCCTATCGCGGCCGGCGAGTGGTTAACGGCGTCAGCCTCAACATCGAGCAGGGCGAAGTGGTTGGACTGTTGGGCCCCAACGGCGCCGGCAAGACTACCACCTTCTACATGGTCGTCGGCCTTACCCCTCCTGACGAGGGCCGCGTGCTCATGGATGGAGAGGAGATCACGCGCGTGCCCATGTACCTGCGAGCGCGCCATTACGGCATCAGTTACCTCCCGCAGGAAGCCTCGGTATTCCGCAAGCTGACGGTGGAAGAGAACATTCTGGCCGTTCTGGAAGCGCAACCCATGTCCTGGCACGAGCGGCGGGAAAAGACTGAGCGCCTCATCGAACAACTGGGCTTGGCGGTCATCCGCAAGAACAAAGGTTATGCCCTCTCCGGGGGTGAGCGCCGGAGAGTGGAAATCGCCCGCAGCCTGTGCATCTCCCCCAGTTTTATTCTGCTGGACGAGCCTTTTTCCGGCATTGACCCCATCGCCGTGCTCGACCTGCAGAAGATCATCTTCGACCTCAAGTCCAGCGGCATCGGCATCCTGGTAACTGACCACAACGTACGCGAGACCCTCTCCGTCACCGATCGCGCCTACATCATCAACGAAGGACGCATTTTCCGTACCGGCACCCCGGAGCAACTGGGCAGCGACCCCGAGGTCCGCCGGGTGTACCTGGGCGAGAGCTTTTCCCTGGTGTAGGTCAGGTTGACGGCATGCCGACACAACCATCGGGTTACAGATGAGTTAACCCGGGGCTGTTGAAAGTGCAAAGAACCTCTTCGGCATTTCTTATCATATTGAAAATCAAGGGTTACGTAGGTCACGCATTTTGCTTGCCAATTTCTTGGGTCGGAGCCCCGGGTGGGTGTAATCTGAACTTAGCCGATTTCGGGCCGCTATGGTCTTACTCCAGCCAAAACTAAACCTGAAGGTCACGCAGAAGCAGATTCTGACCCCGGGCCTGGTGCAGATGGTCAGCGTGCTTGCGCTCAACAAGCTTGAGCTCAAGGACATGATCAATGCCGAGATCGTGGAAAACCCGGTGCTGGAGGAGATGGATTCCACGGTCCCCTTGCTGGACGAGGTAGCCAGCCGGGAAGAGGACCGGGACCGGGTGGCCGCGGCGGACGAACCTATCGTCCAGGCGGAAAAGAAAGACCCCTTTGACGAAATAGATTTCGGCTCATTTTTCCAGGATTACCTCGACCCGGGATACCGCAGCCAGGGCGAAATGGAGTCGGTGGAGAAACCCTCTTTCGAGAACTTCCTCTCCCGGCCTTCGACCTTGACCGACCATCTGATGTGGCAGTTGGGCTCGCTGCCCCTTCGCCCAGAAGTGGCCGCGGCAGCCGAACTGGTGATTGGTAACCTGAATGAAGATGGATACCTGATCGCGAGTGACGAGGAACTGCTGTCCGCCGCCCGCATGTCCGTTGCCTCCGCGTCGCGCAACGGGACTGGCAGCGCCGGGCCAGGCGGTCCTTTCGCTGAGAGCGCTACCCTGCCAAACGTCGCTGCGTCGGGGAGCGGGAACGAGTTGGGAGCGCAGAGCGCCGCTGAGCCTGCAGCGGGCGAGGAGTCCGTGGCGGGCCCGCGGGATCCTTTACCCGTGGTCACGGCCGCTGCCGACCCCGAAGTCCCGCAAGTGAAGATTGACCAGGGACCGGCCCTGTTCGATGCCGCTGCGCTGAAGGAAGCCATCGAAGTGGTGCAGCACCTGGACCCGGTGGGAGTAGCCAGCCGCGACTTGCGCGAATGCCTTCTGGTGCAGCTTGCCCATCAGGCGGAGGACCACAAGCAGCTCAAAAATGGCGAATCTGCCGCCGCCTCTCAGCTGGTGGCCGATGCCGTTGCCATTGTGGATAAGCACCTGCGCGAATTGCAGGGAAAGCAGTACAAGGAAATTGGCCGCGCCACTAGCCGTCCCCTGGAGGCGGTGATGGAGGCGGTGGAACTCATCAAGACACTCGACCCCCGTCCCGGCCAGCGTTACAACAAGACCGAGCCGCGGCTGATCGAGCCGGACGTGGCTTTCGTCAAGCAGGGGGACGAGTGGCTCGTCCTGATGAACGAAGACGACGTGCCGCAGCTCCGCCTCAACCCGGCTTACCGCCGGCTGCTGCAGCGCGACGCCGCCGAAAAGGACGTGCGCAACTACGTCAAGGAGCGCTACAAGTCCGCCATCCAGCTGATCAAAAACATCGAGCAGCGCAAGCAGACCATCCTCAGGGTTTGTTACGCCATTATCGGGCGGCAGCGCGACTTCCTGGAGAGGGGCATAGACCAGCTCAAGCCCATGATGATCAAGGAAGTGGCAGAGGAAATCGGGGTGCATCCCTCCACCGTCAGCCGCGCGGTTGCCAACAAGTACGGCCACACACCCCAGGGCGTTTTCGAGCTCCGCTACTTCTTCAGCGAGAGCGTGAATGGCCCGGAGGGCGGCGCCACCTCGCTGCTTATCCTCAAACGGCGGGTCAAGAAGCTTATCGAGGAAGAAGATTCCGCCAGGCCGTTGACCGACGAGCAGATCACCCGCATCCTCCAGTCGCAGGGTATCCAGGTCACTCGCCGCACGGTCGCGAAGTATCGGGAGGATATGCGCATCCCGAGTACCCACCAGCGCAGAGTGAAAAGCTAGTTGCAGTCGCTGTTTCCCGGCAACTGTAGGTATTCCGATCAGGAGGGGCAGTCGATGAATGTGGAATACACCGGCAGGCAGTTTGAAATCACTCCCCGCATTCGACAGGAAGTAGAAACCGGCTTAGCCAAACTGGTAAAAATCCTCGGCGACAATTTCAAAACCAAAGTGATTCTGACCGTGGAGAAGCATCGCCACAAGGCGGAAATCACCATCAGCCCGCGCAACCATCCCCTGGTCGGCCTGGCGGAAGCTCCTGACATGGTGGCCGCCATCAACGCGGCCATGGAGCGCATTGAGCAGCAGGCGGTCAAGTACAAGGCCCGCTGGCGCACCAGAAAGCGCCAGCCCAAAGACAAGTGGAACGGGCAGGGCAGCCAGGAGGAGATGCTGGTGGCCGTGGGCGCTTCCGCGGAATCGGCGGTGCCCCTGGTAGCCCATAACTATCCCGCCGCGCCCCGCGCCACCGAGCCCCACATCATTCGCTCGCGTGACGGAGTGGCCCTGCGGCCGCTGACCCTGGAGGAGGCGGTCAAGGAAGCCCAGTTCCGCGATCGCGACGTCTTTGTCTTCCGCGATCCCAACGGCAAAGTCATGGTGCTGCACCGCACCAAGGACGGCAAGATGGAGTTGATCGAAGCGCCTTAGAATCGGTTGTCAGTGGCCAGTTATCAGCAGGGGCACGGCGTGCGCCGTGCCCCTTGATTTTTTGCCGCCCCGGTCCCGGCGGCTATTCCAGCACGTTTAGGGTGTTGCTCCCATCGTCCACGAAAAAGACCTGACCGGGAAGGGCAATCAGGCCGAAAAGCGTGCCCCCTCCGGGCGGCGGCCCGCCGGTGTTGTCCACCAGTTTCTCGGCCACTTGCTTCCCCCGCGGAGTCACTTCCACCAGATTGCCGTCGTTGCCATTGGCGGCGATGAGGTCTCCGTTGGGCGCAAGCGTCAGACCCAGGGGGTCATTGAGAAAGCCGCCGCGTGAAACGGTTTTGCCTCTGCCGGCGCTGGAGAGGCGCAAAACAGGGTGAGAAATGACCGCAATCCGGTTACTCAGGCTGTCGTTAACGTACAAGTGTTTCCCGGAACTATCCAGTGTGAGGCCGGTGGGCCCAATGACCAGGGCCGCAGGATCAGTGCGCGTAGGGAATTTCGAACCAATCACCGAACTCAAAAGTAAACTGGGCATTTGGCTGGAAGAGACGCTGAGAAGAAAACGCGCCACCGTTCCCCGATGCACGACCTTGCCGTTCGCGGCCACTGTTCCGTTGAGCACATTGGTAAAGAACAGTTCCACCAGAGAGCCGGCATCGAGAGCGGTCATGTCCCAGGGGCCGTTGATGGGAGAGCCGGAAAAAGTTTCCACCACCTGAGCCTGGCTGTTCAGCACCAGCAGGCACCCGGCTTGAGCGGTGGCCGCCGTGCCATCCGTAGTTGGCAGGCTGCCGACAATCACCCATCCTGTGCGCAGCACTACCAGGGCAGTGGTCAAACCTACTCCGCCAGGGCATGGACCCGGAAGACTGCCGGCATCAATCTGGGCAAAAGGCTGAAAAGCTCCATCCGGCGCAATATCAACGATAGTCGTGCCTGTGCCTTGCAGATTTCCTCCGTTATTGAAGTTGCTGATCAGAATGTGTCCCTGCACAAGTTTGCCTGTGCTGACCGGCACGAGGGCAACTCCATAAGGATTGACATCACCAATCCCAGGAACGGTGGAGGCGATGGTATTTACCGTGTTGAGCGATCCGATAAAACTTGGGGTGGCGGC
>DATJEH010000174.1:0-3116 GCA_035496875.1 Terriglobales bacterium
TAGCACTTTTCATCGCCCCAGATACGGGGGGTGCCCGGAGCGCATTAACCCTTCACCCACACCGCCGCAGTTTCCCCCGCGGGGATGCGCTCGCGGTCGGGCGGAACCACCACATAGCAGTTGGCGCGCGCGGCCCCGGCAATGTCACCCGAGCCCTGCCAGGGGGCCAGTTCAACCTCGAGCTGGCCAAGTTGCCCGCTGAGCAGCCCCGGAAGAAACCGCGTGAGCCCCGGCCTGACCTTGATTTCGCGCTTCAGCCGGACCGGAAAGAAGGCCAACTGGCGCAGCTTGGCGCCGGCCAGCGCCTCCAGCATTGGCCGGGCGAACAGCTCGAAGGTCACCATGGTGGAAACCGGATTGCCGGGCAGACCGAAGAAGTACTTCTTTCTCGCGCGCCCGAATACCACCGGCCTCCCCGGCTGGATGAGCGCGCCCGTGAAGAAAAATTCCGCGCCCAGTTCGTCCAGCACCTGCTCCACCAGGTCGTATTTGCCCATCGAAACTCCGCCCGCCAGGAGGAGCAGGTCGGCCTGCAATCCCTGTTCAATCAAGCGGCGCAACTGGACCGGTTCGTCGGGCGCGATGGGGAGAAGCACGGGCAGGCCGCCGGCAGAGCGCACCTGGGCGGCCAAGGAGTAGCTGTTGGAATTGCGAATCTGGTTGGGGCTGGGTTGAGCGGTAACATCCACAATCTCGTCGCCCGTGGCCAGGATGGCTACCCGGGGCAGGGCGTGGACCAGCAGGCTGGCTTTGCCGACCGATGCGGCTACCGCCACTCCCGCCGCGTCCAGGCGCTCGCCGCATTTCAGCAGCACGTCCCCGGCGCGGCCCTCGCTGCCTCGCGGCACGATGTTCTCTCCGGAGGCGGCGCTTTTCTGGATTTCGACCCTGTCGCCGTGGCGCGCGGTGTACTCCAGCATGACCACGGCGTCGGCGTCCTTCGGGGCCGGCGCTCCGGTCATGATGAGCACCGCCTCGCCGCGGCTCACTTCCGCCGGGATGGTTTCAGGGGGCGCGCCCGCCTTGCTTTCGCCAGTGATTTTTAGTTGCACGGGAACGCGGGCCAGATCGGCCGCCCGGACCGCATAGCCATCGCGCGCAGATCGCGGAAAAGGCGGAAAATCACGGTCCGCGGCCAGCGCCTCCGCCAGCACCCGCCCGCCCGCGTGCTCCAGGTGCACCGACTCGGGCTCAGCGGCTGTAATGCCTGCCGCTTGCTGCTCAACGATGGCGCGGGCTCCTTCGAATGGCAGAACTGGGGCCAGGGTTGCGTTCATGCCCTCGATGATAGCGGAAAACATGCGGGGACGGGGTTTAGCCGCATCTCCACCCAGAGCGATCCCATGCGCCCTGCTGGTCTTCTCCGTGCCTCTGTGTCTCAGTGGTGAAAAGGTGTTAGCGCTCGATTTCCAGCTCGGTTTCGCCCGCGGGCTCGGCCTTGGGTGGCTCAGGTGCGGGCTCAGGCGGCGGCGGTCCCACCAGGTCGGCCACTTCCAGGCGCAGGTTGCCGGCATTGGTGGCGTAGGAGAGGCCGCTTTCCAGTTCGATCACCCCGGCGCGGATCAGTTTCTCGATCTCGCCGTCAAAGTGCTGCATTCCGTCCTGGCTGCCGGTGCGCATGGCATCCAGCAGGGTCTTGCCGTCGCGCTCGCCCTTTTCCACGTACTCGCGGGTACGGAGAGTGGAGGTAAGGATTTCAATGATGGCCACCCGGCCGCTGCCGTCCTTGCGGGGCAGCAGGCGCTGGGAAATGATGTAGCGGAAGGAACGCGCCAGGCGGTTGCGAATGCCCTGCTGCTCCGATTGCGGGAAGACGCCGATAATGCGTTCCACCGTCTTGGAAGCGTCAATGGTGTGCAAGGTGGACATCACCAGGTGTCCGGTTTCCGCCGCTTCCAGAGCGATTTCGATGGTCTCCCGGTCGCGCATTTCCCCTACCAGGATCACCTTGGGGGCCTGGCGCAAGGCGGCGCGTAGCGCCAGGGCGAAGCTGGGCGTATCGCTGTGCAGTTCGCGCTGGTGAATGGTGCAGCGCTTGTGCGTATGCAGAAACTCAATGGGATCTTCGATGGTGAGGATGTGGTAGGCGCGCTCCTGGTTCATGTGGCCCACAATGGCCGCCATGGTCGAAGACTTGCCGGAGCCGGTGGGCCCTGTTATAAGCACAATGCCGTTCTTGAGATTGACGATTTCGGCCAGCTGCGGCGGCAGGTGCAGGCCGGCGAAATCGGGAATGGTGTTGGGAATCACCCGCATCACGATGGCGCAGGTGCCCCGCTGAATGAAAATGTTGACCCGGAAGCGCGCCGAGCCGGGCAGGCTGTAGGAAATATCGCACGCACCCTGCTCGCGCAGCTTGGTCATGGCCTGCTTATTGTTGCCAATCAGGTCGCCGGCAACGCGCCGTGTGTCATCCGCGCTGAGCACGGGAAGGTGCTGCACGGCCGTTAGTTGACCATTCAACTCCACTTGCGGAGGGCGGCCTGGAGAAAATATCAGGTCGCTCACCTTGTCGGAAACCCGCAGCATGGATATCAAAATGCCGTTGGTGGCGGACACAGAAGCGGCCGAAGCCTGGGCAGCGGGATCGGGAGCTTGAGTTGGGCTGGCGATAATGTCCTCCTGGGACACGCCGGCACCTTTGCCGGTGCGCAGCGCGGCATAAAAAGGGGGAAGGGCTAATCTACCTGAAGGAGAGCTCGGACGGCTATGGCGAAGGGCGCATCTGGTGCGCACGTTGGTGCATGAACGCTGGAGCGAACCGCAGGGTCACCTAAAAACAAGGGCGGCACGAACGCCGCCCTTTCAGCAACAATTCATTTTGCCTATTGCCGCTTGCTGGTCTTCTTCTTGCTCTTGCCGAAGCTGGTCTCCACCGACGCTCCAATGCTGGCCAGCATCTGTTTGGCGGCGTCCGCGTAGGTGCCCTGCGGCTGCAGCTCCAGGTACTTGTTGAAGGCTTCGGACGTTCCCGGAGGCGCCGTCATTTTGCCCGTCTTGTCAGTCGTGGCCTTGCCCAGCAGGTTGACTCCCTTCCAGTAGTAAGCGTCGGCCTTGGTGGGATCGGCGGCGATGGCCTTGTCGAAGGCCTGCACCGCGTCATCCATCTTCCCCGT
>DATJEH010000175.1:0-8190 GCA_035496875.1 Terriglobales bacterium
GTCATCACCTTCGCTGGCACCGACGCCTCCATCGGCGGGCGCAGCCTGGCCGTCATCGCCGGTCCTTGCGCGGTGGAGAGCCGCGACCAGGCTTTCGCCATTGCTGAGCGCGTGCGCGCTGCCGGCGCTCAGTTCTTCCGCGGCGGCGCTTACAAACCGCGTACCTCTCCTTACTCCTTCCAGGGGATGGGCGAAGACGGTCTGCGCATTCTGGCGGAAATTCGCGACCGCTTTGGCTTGAGAGTCGTTACCGAAGCGGTGGACCAGGAGTCGCTGGAACTGGTGGAGCGCTACGCCGACGTCATCCAGATCGGCGCCCGCAACATGCAGAATTTTTCTTTGCTCAAGCGCGCCGGCCGTGCCCGCAAACCGGTCTTGCTCAAGCGCGGCATGTCCGCCACCCTGGAAGAGTTCCTCATGGCCGCCGAATACATCATGAGCGAAGGCAATTACCAGGTGATCCTGTGCGAGCGCGGGGTGCGTACCTTCGCCGACCACACCCGCAACACCCTGGACCTGAGCCTGATTCCGGCGGTGCAGCGACTGAGCCACCTGCCGATTCTGGTTGACCCCAGCCACGGCACCGGCAAGCGCAACAAGGTCACGCCGCTCTCGCGGGCAGCGGTAGCGGTGGGAGCAGACGGCCTCATGGTCGAGGTGCACAACAATCCCGACCGCGCGCTCTCTGACGGCATCCAGTCCATCTACCCCGACCAGTTCGATGAGCTGATGAGACAGATCCGGCAGATCGCCGCCGTGCTCGAGCGCTACGTGCCCGGGCCGGCCGCTGCCCAGAGCCAGAACACGGTGCCCGCCGCCGCCCGGTCTTGAAAAAGCTTCTTATCCTCTGCGTGATACTGGCGGGCGTAGCCGCTCTGGTCTGGTATTTTCGCACTCCGGACCTGCCGCACTACGCTCCCGGCTATCGCGAGTACGCCTACGTCACCAACGGCAAGAGCAATACCGTCAGCGTGCTCGACCTCACGCCCAGGCCCTATCCTCGATTCAATGTAATCAAATCCATTCACGTGGGCGCCAATCCCACCGGCGTTACCGCCAACAATAAGAGGAATGAAATCTATGTGGTCAACACCGAGTCCAACAACATCAGCGTGATTGACGCCGAGCGCAACCTGGTGGTGGCCACCATCGGCGTGCACCGCGCCCCCTATTTCATCAGCGTTTCCGACGACGGCAGGCGCGCCTACGTGGCCAACTCGGGCTCGGCCAATGTCTCGGTTCTTGACCTGCAGGCGCGCACCGTGCTGGCCAACATCCGGGTGGGCGCCGCGCCCGGCCTGGCGCAGGTTTCGCCGGATGGCGCCACCGTGGTCGTCTCCAACCGCGGCGACAATACTGTCTCTTTGCTCGATGCCCGCCGCCTCGCCGTGCGCGCCACCATTCCCCTCTGCCGCCAGCCCGAGGACATCGCCATCCTTCCCGATTCCGGCAAAGCCTTCGTTTCCTGCAGCGGCTCCAACCAGGTGGCCGCTGTGGACCTGAAAAACGATAAGCTGCTGGCCCTGCTCGACGTGGGCAAGACTCCGGTTCACTTGCAGCTGAAGCCCGACGGCGGGGAGTTGATGGTGAGCAACTTCGATTCCGACAGCATTTCCATAATTGAAACCAACACCAATGAAGTCGGCGGCAGCTACCTCATCGGCTCCCACCCTGTGCGCGGGGTGGTCACCGCGGACAACGCGCTGCTCTACGAGAGCAATTTTGGTTCCAACACAGTCGCCGTTTATAGCATTGATACCGGCAGAGTGCTGGGTGCGGTCGGGGTAGGGAACCAGCCGGACGGCTTAGCGCTCACCTCCAACCAGGATTTTCTGCTGGCGCTCGATACACAGTCGGACGATGTGGCCGTCATCCGCATGAAGCGCCTCGCCACCACCTCTAAAATCAGCAGCGACCGCGCTCTGTGGGCCATTGTTCCCGTCGGCATGCAGCCCAACGACATCGCCGTCAAGGCGTTCTTCCTGACCGAACCCATGGCCCGCAAATAGGAAAAGTTGTGGCGTCGGCGCTCCGCCCCTGAGGTCCATACCCCTGGACGGGACCTCGACGGTCACGGCAGCAATCCGTGTAAAATTAAAGATTCAATAATAGCTCACGGCCAAAAACGTCATGCCCGACAACCCTGCCCAGCCGGATACCCGCGACGAGCGCTATGACCCTCAGCGTATCGAGCAGAAATGGTTTGAGCGCTGGCAAAAGGACCCCGCGCTCTACCGCGCCGAAGCCGGCTCCACCCGGCCCAAATACTACGTATTGGAAATGCTGCCCTATCCCTCGGGCGCGCTGCACATGGGGCACGTGCGCAACTACGCCATCGGTGATGCCCTCGCCCGCTTCATGTGGATGAACGGCTACAACGTGCTTCACCCCATGGGCTGGGATTCATTCGGCCTTCCGGCGGAGAACGCCGCTATCCAGAACAACACGCCGCCCCGCGAGTGGACGCTGCGCAACATCTCCAATATGAAGGCGCAGATGAAGCGCCTCGGCTTCGCTTACGACTGGCAGCGCGAGGTCACCACCTGCTTTCCCGAGTACTACCGCTGGAATCAGTGGTTCTTCCTCAAGCTCTACGAGCGCGGCCTCGCCTACCGCAAAAAAAGCAAGGTGAACTGGTGTCCCAAATGTGCCACCGTGCTGGCCAACGAGCAGGTGGTGAAGGGTTGCTGCTGGCGCCACGAAGACACGCCGGTGGAGCAGCGCGAGCTGGAGCAGTGGTTCCTGCGCATCACCAACTACGCGGAAGAGCTCTTGCGCGACCTCGACCGGCTGGAGCACTGGCCGGAAAAAGTGCGCATCATGCAGCGCAACTGGATCGGGCGCAGCGAAGGCGCAATGGTGGACTTCAAAGTCGAAGGTCCTGCCGGTCCGGCCGGCGGCAACATCACCGTCTTTACCACCCGCATTGACACTATCTTCGGCGCCACCTCCATCCAGCTTGCTCCGGAGCATCCGCTGGTGAGCGGCTTCATCGCTCAGAATCCGGAGCTGGGCGCCGAGATAGAAGAGTTGCTCGCCGAGCAGCGCAAAGCCAGGGAAGTGGGTGACGTCGGCGCCATCGAGAAGCACGGCATTGATACCGGGCGCTTCGCCATCAATCCCTTCAACCGCGAGCGCCTGCCCATCTGGGTGGCCAACTACATCCTCATGGACTATGGCACCGGCGCCATTATGTCGGTGCCGGCGCACGATGAGCGCGACTACGAGTTCGCCAAGAAATACGGCTTGGATATCCGCGTGGTCATACTGCCGCGACGCGAGGAGGAGCCGCCCGCTGCCGGCGAGCCGGAAGAGCCGGTGCTGCCCTTTACCGCTACCGCCAGCCTCCTTATCAACTCCGGTCCGTTCAACGGGCTCTCTTGCTCCGAGGCCATCACCACGATGGCGCAATACGCCGAGGAGCACGGCTTTGGCAAAGCCACCGTCACCTACCGCTTGAAAGACTGGGGTATCTCGCGCCAGCGCTACTGGGGCACCCCCATCCCCATGTTGTATTGCGCCAAGTGCGGCATTGTTCCTGTGCCGGAAAAAGATCTGCCCGTGCTCCTGCCGGAAAACGTGGAAATCACCCTCACCGGCGGTTCGCCCCTGGGGCGTTTGCCCGAATTCGTCAATGCCTCCTGCCCCAAGTGCGGCGGAATCGCGCGCCGCGAGACCGATACCATGGACACCTTCGTGGATTCCTCCTGGTATTTCTACCGCTATACCGACGCGCTTAATGACCGCCAGCCCTTCAGCAGCCGCGAAGCCAATTACTGGTTCCCTATTGACCAGTACATCGGCGGGGTCGAGCACGCCATTCTGCACCTCATCTATTCGCGCTTCTGGACCAAGTTCATGCGCGACCTGGGCATCATCAAAAATGACGAGCCGGTAGTCCGCCTCTTTACTCAGGGCATGGTCATCAAGGACGGCGCCAAGATGTCCAAGAGCCTGGGCAACGTGGTCACACCCGACGAGATGGTGGCCCGCTACGGCGCCGACAGCGCCCGCATGTACAGTCTGTTTGCCGCGCCTCCCGACCGCGATCTGGATTGGCAGGACGCGAGTGTGGAGGGAATTTATCGGTTCCTGGGCCGCGTGCACCGCTTTGTCAGCCGTCACACCGCCGTCGCCCGGCCCGTCGGCGCCGATATTCAGCGCAGTTCAGTAGAGACGGAGCTTGCTCCGTCTCAACTTTCCCCCCAGGCCCGCGCCCTGCAGCGCAAGCTCCACCAGACCATTAAGCGCGTGAGCACCGACTTCCAGGGCCGGTGGCACTTCAACACTTCCATCGCCGCCATCATGGAGCTGGTGAACCAGCTCCATGCGACCGAGGAGCAGAAGGGCGACGGTATTCCAGACCGACTCTTGAGAGAAGCACAGCGTGACCTGGTGCTCCTGATGGCCCCGTTCGCGCCCTACCTGGCGCACGAGCTATGGGAGATGCTGGGCGAGCGCGAGAGCCTGCTGCACGCACCCTGGCCCAAGTACGAGCCGGGTCTGGCCAGGGAAGAAGAGATCGAAATCCCGGTGCAGGTCAACGGCAAACTGCGCAGCCGCATTGTGGTGTCTGCCGATGCTTCCGAGGAAGATGTGCGCCAGCGCGCCCTGGCCGACGAAAAGGTTCAGTCCTTCATTGCCGGCAAGCAGGTGGTGAAAATAATCATCGTTCCCGGCAAGCTGGTCAACATCGTGGTGCGCTGAACTCTTTCCGCGGACCAAAACAATGACCAATGTCATCCTGAGCGCAGCCGGCCTAATCGGCCGGCGGAGTCGAAGGACCCTGCAACGCCGGTTCGCTCGGCTACCATGCCAGGGAATTCTCACTCGAAATGTCATCCCGAAGGAGTGCCACCGAAGGGAAAGAGGTTCTAATGAGCGGGCCCAGCTCGGGGCCCGCCCCGGAAGTGGCGTGCAACTAAGAGGCGCGTTTGCTGGAGCGGTGCGCGCGGCTGGTTCGGGCTTGGGGTCCGAACCTCAGCGCTTCACGCTGGTTGTTCCACTCGATTTCGCTGATGGTTCTGCTGCCATTCTTCTTTGTGCTCTCCACCACCGCATCGTACGGCGCCTTCTGGTGCAGTTGCGCTACTGTTGCAGGAGCGGTCAACAGCGTCTTGCCAGATTGCATAAAGTTGACTTCTACGGTGGGGCCGTTGCCCTGCCACTCCAACTGATAGCTGCCCGGCTTCAGGGTCTTGCCGGCTAATTCGACTTGGTCTACTACGGCCACTTTTTTCTTCTGCTCCTTGCTGGTCTTCGAGCTGGCCAGCGAGGCCAGCGGTAAAATCATGGTTAGCATTCCCGCCAAGGCTAGGAATTTCTGCGCTTTCATGCTTGCTCCTCCCCGCGAAAGACGGGTGGATTGGCAGACGACGGCATTCTCTCCCTCGCCGGAACCCTGTCCCGCTCACGTGTAGATGAATTGTCCGACATTGGGAGGGATGCTGCAGGCGGTGCACAGGTTGCCCGCTGTGTTCCATGCACGGAACAATTGAGGTTTGACTAGCCGCTCGGGCGTCGAAACTTGAAGCTCGAAACTTTGAAACCTCGAAACTTTGAAACCTCGAACCTTGAAACCTGAATTCTTTTCTCTTGCTTGCTGTATCCTACGCAGCTGTGGCCGCACAATCGTCAATTCGGCGCGGTTTTGCATCCATTCGCCGCCAACCAGCTCTGCCGCTCGCGGAAATCACCTGGCGCTGGTGCTTTGCCGTGGCTGCATGCCTGCTGGCGGTCGTCTCTGTTCTGGAGTATCTGAGCGCAATTCCCATTTCCTGGCGTGAACAGCTGCTGGTCAAACGCGGAGAGCCGCTGTTGACGCTGGCCGCCGTGGCTCACGCGTTGCGGGGCAGCGCGGTTCGTTTGGCGGCCGGTATGATCGTGGCCGGAACGGCGATCGCCGTGCTTTGGATAGTCAGCGCCGCCCTGGGGCGGCTGGCTACTCTCAGCGCCTTGCTCCCGGAGACGCGCGCCAAGTCCAGGTCTTTGCTGGGCCTGAGTTTCCTCAGAGCCGGACTCTTCCTGGCGGCGGCGCTCGCCGCGGTTGGAGCCCTGATACTTGCAACCTCCGCCGGCCCGGTGGGGGATGCTGCGCCCGGCGTTGTTCTCGCCGCCATTCTGCTCGGTTGTATATGGCTGGTCTGGGCCTTGCTCAACTGGCTGCTTTCGCTTGCCGCCATTTTCGCGGTGCGCGACCGGCAGGACACCTTCGGGGCAGTATCGGCCGCTGTGGATTTTGTCCGCGGTGCCTTCGGCGATGTGCTGCTGACCAGTCTCCCCTTCGGGCTGCTGCACTACATCGCGCTGGCGGCTGCGGTTGCTGCCGGCCTGCTGGTCTCTGATCTTATGACCCGTGTTTCCTTTGCCGCTGCCTGGGCTCTGGTCGCTATTGTGCTGGCCTATTTCGCCTGTGCCGATTTTCTCTACATCACCCGCCTGGCGGCGTATTTGGCTTTGGCGGGAGCAGGCGGAGAAAGCGCCGTCGCCCCCGAACCGGCTCAACCTGCGCCCCAGGGTAACCTGGCGGAATTGCCGCCAACCCTCGAGGCCGCAGAGGGCGGCACCCCTCTGCTCCAGTCCTGACTCTGTAATACATTCAGCAAACTACCCATCATCTGGCCTGCCAACTATCATTTGACTGACTCCTGGCTCCTGACTCCTGACTCCTGACTCCTGCTTTTTCCTTTACACTACTATCATCCTTCTGGCACATTAGACCGTGGAAGCCCAATCCATCGTCGTCCTCGATTTTGGCGCCCAGTACTCGCAGCTCATTGCGCGTCGCATCCGCGAACAAAACGTTTTCTCGGTGGTCCTGCCCTGCACCGCGCCCATTGATGAGATTAAAAGTTATGCCCCGGCGGGCATCATTCTGTCCGGCGGCCCCAGTTCGGTCTATGACCAGGATGCGCCCGCGGCCGATCCGCGCGTCTTCAATCTGGGATTGCCCGTACTCGGTATCTGCTACGGCCTGCAGCTCATGACCCATGTCCTGGGCGGCAAGGTCCGCCCCGCCGACAAGCGCGAGTATGGTCACGCCACGGTGGAAATCCTGGACGGCTCCCGCCTGTTCACCGGCCTTCCCAAGCTGCTTTCCGTCTGGATGTCGCACGGCGACGAGGCCATGGAGTTACCCCAGGGGTTCCGCCTCATCGGGAAGACTTCTAACGCAGTGGCCGCTATCGAGAATCCGGAAAAGAAGATGTTCGCGGTGCAGTTCCACCCTGAGGTGCATCACACCAAGCTGGGCACGGAAATCCTGAAGAACTTCGCTTTTGAAATCTGCGGCGCCAAGCCTAGTTGGACGGCCCAGCATTTTGTGGACGCTACCGTGGCGCAGGTGCGGGAAACGGTTGGCGCCCAAGGCCGCGCCATCTGCGCCCTCTCCGGCGGTGTGGATTCCTCGGTCGCGGCCGTGCTGGTGCATCGGGCCATTGCGGACCGCCTGACCTGCGTCTTCGTCAATAACGGGGTGTTGCGCAAGAATGAATTCGAAAAGGTGCAGCAGAACCTGCGCGATAAGCTGGGCCTGCACTTGGTGGCGGTAGACGCCTCTCAGCGATTCCTGGCGCTGCTGGCGGGCGTGACCGACCCGGAAAAGAAGCGCCACATTATAGGCAACGAGTTCATTGCCATCTTCGAGGAACAAGCGGAGCGCATCCAGCGCGAGCAGGGACACGTGGAGTTTTTGGTGCAGGGAACGCTCTATCCCGATGTGATCGAATCGCGCTCCGTGCGCGGTCCTTCACAGACAATTAAAACCCACCACAATGTCGGCGGCCTGCCGGAAAACATGAAATTGCGCCTTATTGAACCCTTAAAGGATTTGTTTAAGGATGAGGTCCGCAAGATCGGCCGCGATTTGGGCATGCCGGAAGACATTCTGCAGCGCCAGCCCTTTCCTGGTCCGGGGCTCGCGGTGCGGATTCTGGGTGAGGTCACGCCGGAGCGCCTCGCCCTGCTGCGCGAGGCCGATGACATCGTGGTCAGCGAAATCAAGCGCGCCGGGCTGTATACCCGTATCTGGCAATCCTTCGCTGTTCTTCTGCCCGTGATGTCGGTGGGCGTGATGGGTGACCAGCGCACTTACGCTTACACTTGCGCCATCCGCGCCGTCCATTCCGAAGACGGCATGACCGCCGACTGGGTGCCCCTGCCCACCGAGGTGCTCAAAAACATCTCCAGCCG
>DATJEH010000176.1:0-3865 GCA_035496875.1 Terriglobales bacterium
GGAGAACAATTGAAGATTGAATGATTGATGATTAAAGATTTGTACTCGGCTTCTTCCTGGGCGCCATTTGTAAAATGAAATCTGTTTTGCAATGCGAGATGAAGAAATGATTTCTCTGTGTCCTCTGTGGTAAAAAAACCACGTGGGAAGCGCATTCAAAGTCGGTAATGTCGAGGTCGGCGGGGGTGAGCTCTTCCTCATCGCCGGACCGTGCGTTATCGAAAGCGAAGACCACGCCATCAAGATGGCGGAGTCCATCGCCGGCGTCGCCCGCGCGCTGCGCCTGCCCTACATCTTCAAAGCTTCCTACGACAAGGCCAACCGCACCTCGGTGAAGAGTTACCGCGGGCCGGGCCTGGACGAGGGCTTGCGCATCCTCAACAAAATTGCGCGCACGGTCCATGTGCCGGTGTTGACCGATGTTCATGAAGCGGTGGACGTGCAGCGGGTGGCCGAAGTCGCCGATGTCGTCCAGATTCCCGCCTTTCTCTGCCGGCAGACTGACTTGCTGGTGGCGGCGGCCCGGAGCGGGCGCGCGGTCAACATCAAGAAAGGCCAGTTCGTTTCGCCCTGGGATATGCGGCATGCAGTGGAGAAATGCCGCGCCGCCGGCAGTGAGCAGGTTTTTGTTACCGAGCGCGGGTCATCATTCGGTTATAACAACCTGGTGGTGGACATGCGCTCGCTGGCCATCATGCGCGAGTTTGCGCCGGTGGTGTTCGACGCGACTCATTCGGTGCAACTGCCCTCTGCGGCTGGCAACGGCGAGGGCGCGGTCAGCGGCGGTCAACCTGAGTTTATCCCCCTCCTGGCGCGCGCCGCCGTAGCTGCAGGAGTGGACGGCGTCTTTCTGGAAGTGCACGACAACCCGAAAATGGCGAAGTCCGACGGCGCCAACGCTCTGGAGTTGCAGCGCCTCCGCAGTGTGCTGCAGGAGATTTTGGCGGTCCAGAAGGCAGCGGGTCAGGGCCACAACGTGCTGCCGGTGTGATTCCAACCTTCACGACCCACAACTAAACCGCCGGCAAACCGAGAAGCTCCTTTCCCCGATGGGAATGAATCGCCTGATTCCTGTGGGCATGGAAGCCCTACACCTTGGGGAAATTAGAGGGGTACACGTCGGTAACTTGGGCTTTTAGCGTCTCCTAAGGTTCAATCATAAGCTATAAGTGGGGTCCAGAGGGCACTGAGCAGCTGATGAGCTCAGCACGGACCGGGTGTGCTTTTGAAGCAGGGCAGACAGGAATCGCGATCCCAGGTTCGGCTCAAGGTAGAAGTGTGTGGAAGAGATGCCCAGGGACATCCCTTTGTACAAACGGCTTACGCAAAAGATACGAGCTTTCATGGGGCGCGTGTGGATGGTATCGAATGTCTGAAGGGGCCGGGCGAGATCCTTCAAATCACCTACAAACGCAAGACTGCCAAATTTCGCGTCATGTGGGTGGGAACGCCGGGAAGCAAAGAGCACGGACACATCGGGGTGAGGACCCTGGAGCCTCGGAAAAACATCTGGAACATTACACCGGTCCCTGATGCTGCGAAATCTCAGATCTTCTGCGAACCTTTGCCGTCTGCCGGGGCCGGAGCAGTACGTGCTGCTCACAAGTCCAGCAATGACGAATTCATTCCTTCTCAGCCGGAGAAGCGCCGCTACACCCGGCATCGTTGTCTGGGAAGTGTGGAGTTTCGCATAGCGGGCAACTGCACAACCATGTCGGGAAAGCTCACAAACATCAGCCTGGGCGGGTGCCACGTTCAGGCTCTTGGGACATGCCTGCCGGGAACTCTCCTGGAACTGGCTCTGGAAGCGTGTAACCAGCGCATCCACCTTGATGGCCGCGTGACAGTAGGCAACCCAGCTAAGGGGATGGGGATAGAGTTCGTCTCCGGCTGTGACGGACTTAAGCATCTACCGCAGTTCATCGAAGTTGTTCGCCGGCACGCCACTGTTCTCCCCGCCCATTCCACGAAAGTGCCCAAGCCGGTCCAGCGAACCAGCCATCAGCGCGGCTAGGTTCGAGCCCACGCGAGGTGTAGCGTTGATGAGAAACAAGCGGAGTGGCGTGGGCGGCCTGACATCGTTCTGCTTCAGCCGCGCCCAAGCCAGGGAAACGATAAAAACCTGGCTCCGCCACCCCCTTCAGTTGGCCCAAAGACCCGAATGTGAGATGCAACCGGCGCGACCCACGGCCACGCGGCCTTGAGTGCCTATCGGCTGACTCCTGGGCAGTTGCTCTCGCTGCTCAGTAATAGTCCGAGCAGCTGAGAAAAAACCCGCACCTGGGGCAGCTCAGCTTGCAGCGTACCTCCTGCAGTTCTGACGAACAGGTCGGACAAACACGCATGGTTTCTACTTCTCCCCTGGTTGCGGTTGTGGCCGGGTCTGAGCCTGACTCGGAACCGCTGGTCACAGCCGGCTTGTTCTCTGCCTTGTGCATGATTGCTGCATTATGCCAACTCCGCGGCTGAACAGCACTGGTTTTCCAGCACCGCGTGGGCGAACCCCGCTTGTCCATTGCCTCTCTAATGAAGCAGCGATTGCGATAGCTGACTACCCTCTTCACCGGCCATGGGCCGGCTATCAGGGGTCAAGCTGCTGGTTTCAATGGGAGATTGAGTCTATGAACCCTTCATTTCGTAAGTTTGCGCTGGCAGCAGCCCTGCTGGCATTGGTGCTGCCGACGCTTTCCTGGGGCGAGCAGGACAAGACCGACACGGAGCTGCGCCTGGAAAATGCCGCCGCGGTTCTGAAGAGCATCATGAGCGCCCCCGAAAAGGGCATTCCGGAGGAGGTGATGTCGGGCGCTAAGTGCGTGGCTGTAGTGCCCCACATGCTGAAAGGAGGGTTCATTGTGGGAGGGCGCCGCGGCCGTGGCGTGGCAACGTGCCGCGTTCCCGGGGGCGACTGGAGTGCGCCCGCGTTCTTCACTATGACCGGGGGCGACGTTGGAGCGCAGATCGGCGTGGAAGGCGTTGACCTGGTGATGATGTTCATGACCGAGCAGGGCGCACGCCATTTGCTGGATGCCAAGTTCCAGCTCGGCGTTGATGTTTCCGCGGCGGCAGGGCCTATTGGCCGCCATGCTTCCGCAGGCATCGATTGGAAGGTCAACACCCAGATCCTGACCTACTCGCGGGCCAAGGGTGCCTTCGCCGGTGTAGCCGCGGGCGGGTCCTACATTCAGCCTGATCAGGACGCCGACCGGGCTTATTACGGACGCTCAGTCACAGTGCAGGCGATTCTGACGGGTAAGGTAAAAGCTCCGCGTTCAGCTGAAGGCTTCCTGGCCGCCGTGCGCGGCGCCAAGGCTGAAGCCAAGAACCGGTCGTAAAGAACGAAACTAGGGCTGACGGTCGGCGGTCAATACAGGCCGTTGACCACGGGCCCTAGAGTCACTCTGCTGCTTCTGTCTCCTGCTCCGCCACGTACTTGGCCATGTGCCGCTTCATTCACGCCAGCGGCTACTAACTCCCGGCTAGCCGCTGCCCATGTATATTTATCCCAGCATTCCCCAGGAGGCAGTGCATGAGGACAGTGTTGGCGATGGTCATAGCGGTTGGCCTTTCCGCGGGTGCTATCGCGGCGCAGCACAAGAAAAATGCCCCGGAGACCAGCACCCCGGTTCAGGGCAATGTAGCCGACCAGTTGGAGCAAATCGAGCACAAGTGGGCGGAGTCGGAGGTGAAAGCCGATCCGGCCATGATTGCGCCTTACCTGGACGACACCATGGTGCAAACCAATCCCGATGGCAGCGTCAGCACCCGCAAAGAAGTGCTGGACGGGATTGGCAAGGGCGACCCCACGCTCAAGGCGGTGGACCTGGCGGACATGAAAACCCAGAGCTATGGCGATGCCGCCGTCATC
>DATJEH010000177.1:0-8275 GCA_035496875.1 Terriglobales bacterium
CCAAGGAGATCAACGACCAGAAGCACGCCTGGGTAGAGCGGATAGGCGACGAGTGCCGCGCCAACGACATTCCCTTTTTCCTAGAGCTAGTCGGCTATGAAGAGGGCGCGGACGAAAAAGGTCTTGAGTTCTCCAGGAAGAAGCCGGACATTGTCGCCCGCAGCATGGAGGAGTTCACCAAGGACCGCTACGGCGTGGACGTGCTCAAGGTGGAAGTGCCGGTGAACATGAAGTTCGTGGAAGGCGCCAAGGTCTATGCCGGCCAGAAGGCCTACACCAAGAAGGAAGCCATGGAGCACTTCCGTCGCGCCGCGGGCACGACCAACAAGCCGTTCATCTATCTTTCCGCGGGCGTGAGCAACGCCGAGTTTACCGAGTCACTGGAGCTGGCGGCTGAGTCCGGCGTAAAGTTCAACGGCGTTCTCTGCGGCCGCGCCACCTGGAAGGATGGCATCCCGATTTATGCCAGCCAGGGCGCCAGCGCCTTCCGCAAGTGGCTGGAGAGCGAAGGGGTGAAGAACATCGAGAATGTTAACCAGCGCCTGAAGGCGGCAACCCCGTGGTTCTCGATTTATGGGGTTAAAGAGCCGGCCATGGTGGGAGCATAAGAATTAAGCTATTTCGTGTTTGAATCATTTGGAAGGATTGCCCGTCGTTCGCTCAAAGCGTTCGGTTGCCGGACGCCTCATGCTGGCCAGACTGGCCATGCGCTCCACACGGTGAGGGTTAATTTCCAGTCTGTGCTATGCGGCCACGACGAATGCCTACGAAGAGAGGTAATACACCTCCAATTGTGAGCGCGACGGCCAGGACCGCAAAACCGGACCTGAAGGAGTGGGTTCGTGCGGCCTGTAGCCCGACCAAGGCCGGGCCAAGAAAGCCCCCGAGCCCGGCCGCGACACAGTTAATCGTGCCGGTAGCCATGGCCGCAGCCGAATCGCAAAGAAACGCGGAGGGCATGGCCCAAAAACTGGGTAAAAACGCGAGCAGGCTGGCAGCGGCAACCGAAAATAGCAAGAGAGAGGGCAGAGTTCCCCAATTGGCGACGGAGAGCACCAGAAGAGCCGCCGCGGTCACCCAAAGTGGAATGGCGGTGTGCCAGCGCCGTTCGGCAGTGCGGTCGGAATGCCAACCGTTTGCCTGCATGGCAATAAAGCCGAGCAGGTTGGGCAAAGCCACCATTAGAGTTACCTTGAAATCGCTCACCCCCGACAAGCGCTTGAGCATAGTTGGCAGCCAGAAAGCGATACCGTACGCGGACCCATTCTGCACGAAATGCAATGCAGTCAGGATGAGAACATCGCGGTGGCTAATCGCCTCCCACATGGTGTAGGCGCGGACCGATTCTTTAGCCCGCTTCTCGCTTTCCAGTTGATTGATGAGCCATTGCCGCTCCGCAGTGGGCAACCACTTTGCCTCATGCGGCCAATCGGACAGATAAAACCAGGTCACAACGCCGAAGAAGAGAGCGGGCAGGCCTTCCACGATGAACAGACACTGCCAGCCGCGCAAGCCAAACCAGTGGACACCCAGCAGCAATCCAGATATTGGTGAGCCCACGGCGAAGGCTAAGGGGATGGCGGCCATGAAGCCAGCCACTGCCTTGGCCCGATCTTCATAGACGAACCAGTGCGTCAGGTACACGATTATTCCAGGAAAAAAGCCGGCCTCCGCCAGTCCCAGAAAGAACCGCACTGCGTAGAACTGATGCGGGGTACGGATGAAGGCCATCCCCATCGTGACCAGTCCCCAGGAAATCATGATGCGCGTAATCCAGCGACGTGCACTCCAGCGCTCCACGATGATGGTGCCGGGAATTTCTAAGATGATGTAGCCAAGGGAGAAAATCCCTGCCCCCAGCCCAATTACGCGCTCATCGAAACCGAGATCATGGGGCATCTGCAGGGCCGCGGTAGCAAGGTTGTTTCTATCCAGGTAAGCAATGACGTAAAGGAGCAACACATACGGGAGAAGACGCAAGGCAATCCGACGGCGAGCGCGGCGGGCAACAGGGTCAATAAGAGTGATCGCTGGCGCAGCCATTTGTTCCTTCTACCAACATACAGCGTGGATGACATCCAAACAGGTGACGGGATTATAGCTTGCGTTCCGCTCTTGTCCCGGCCGGAACGCATGCCAGCCTGCTTCCAGCCTGATGTGGGAACAGGCATCGGGTGGCTGGAAGGCGCCAGTTTTGACTTTCATTCAGATGGCGCTTGAGAGTAGAATTCGCGCACTCTTGGGCCTCAGAAGCCTGGGCGTAAGGATTTGGGTAATTTGGCCGCACGAAATTTGCTCCCTGGATTGGCAGCCGCCTCCTGGCTCCTTTCATGACGCAAGCGATTGAGCGTGTACTGAACTTGCGGCGCGGAGATTTCGGCCGCGCGGGCTTACTGTTCTTGTACCTTTTCCTGGTTCTTACCACGTACGTAGCAGGTAGAGTGGCACGCGATGCCTTGTTTCTCGACCAGTTCCGGGCCAGCCAACTGCCCTTTGTAGATATCAGCATTGCCGTGCTCGTGGGATTTGTTGCGGCCGGCTACATCCGCATAGCTCGCAAACTGAGCCCGCCGGTTCTGTTCACGGGCAGCCTTCTCTTCTTCGCTGCCAACAGCTTTGTATTCTGGTATCTCAGCCACTATTACCACCTGCGCTGGCTCTTTCCGGCTTTTTATATTTGGGTAGGTATCTTTGGTGTGGTCTGTCCTGCGCAGGTCTGGACTCTGGCAAATTATGTCCTGACGACACGCGAAGCCAAGCGACTCTTTGGGGTGATCGGTGCCGGCGGGATCTCCGGCGGCATCTTCGGGGGCTACCTATGCAAGTCTCTCCCCAAAATCGCCGGCACGGAGAGCCTACTCTTACTCATAGCGATACTCTTAGCCGCGGCAGCAGTTCCGGTGTACATTTTGGCTCGACGCTACGGCTCAAGCGCAGGCGGAGCCGCTAAGCCTTCCTCCGACCAAGAGTCCGTATCGAGCTTGTCTCAAAGCCTTAACTTGATCTGGCACTCTAAGTATCTGCGTGCCATTGCCCTGGTCGTCCTGCTCTCTTCCTACGCCACGACTATGACAGGGTGGCAGTTCAAGGCTATCGCTAAGCACTTCCTGGGCAACAAGGATGCTCTGGCCCTGTTCTTTGGCTCGTTTTACTTCTACGCCGGCATTCTGTGCCTGTTGTTCCAGCTGTTCCTAACGGGCCGGGTGTTGCGACGCTTCGGCATCGGCTTGGGGTTAGTTGCCGTGCCGATCGCGCTCATCGCAAGTTCGTTCGGAGTTCTGATCTGGGGCACTCTGGCCGCCGTTTTCGTATTGAAAGGCAGCGACCAGGTTCTACGCTACTCCCTGGACAGATCAACTGTAGAACTCCTCTATCTGCCAGTCACACCCAAGATTAAGTTCCAAGTCAAGCCTTTCATCGATACGGTGATCTGGCGTTCGGGAGATGGGTTGTCGGGAGTGTTGGTGCTGTTTTTCGCCAGCTACCTTCACCTTAAAGCGCCGCAGCTCAGTTGGGTAACGCTGGCTCTACTGGGCGCCTGGCTGTGGGCGGCCCTCGTCGCACGGAGGGAATATATCGCCACTTTGCGCGAAAGTGTGTACCAGCATCGGCTCGACACCGAACGCGCGTCGGCTCCGGTCTTGGACCGCTCGACCGCCGAGATCTTTGCTTCCGGGTTAAAGGCTACAGACCCGAAGGATGTTCTCTATGCTTTGAGCCTGTTTGATGCGGAACAACGAAAGGAGTCTCACCCGGTTATTCGTGACCTGCTTAACCATCCCGCACCCGAAGTGAAGCAGAAAGCCATCGAGATGCTGGCCGAGGTTGGCGACAAGGTGGTGGTACCGCGGATTCAGGAACTGCTGCAGGACCCACATCTGGGCGTCCGCACCGAAGCCCTGCTGTATCTGGCCCACTTTTCTCATGTGGACCCCCTGGACCACATCCAGGAACTGGGTGATTTCACCGACTTCTCAATGCGCTCGGCTGTCGCGGCGTTTTTATCCCGTCCAGGCCCGAACCAGAGCTTGGAAGCGGCCCATGAAATACTCAACGCTATGCTTGCGGATACCGGCCCCGACGGTAAAAAGAACCGCGAGGAGGCTGCCCGTCTGCTGGTTATTTTTCCAGATTGCTTCGAGGCGCAGCTTGAGAAGCTCCTGGCTGACACCGAACCGGAAGTGGTGCTCCATGCCATTCGCGCCGTTGGCGAACATCGGAAGCTCTGCTTTGTCAGCGAGGTGTTGCTTCGTTTACCTGATGCCCAGTTGCGCAAACCTGCTATCGAAGCCCTGGCCGAATTCGGAGATGCCATTGTGGGCACGCTGGGCGACCGCCTATGCGATCCCGCCACGGCAATGGAGGTGAGGCGTGAGATCCCGGCGGTGCTGCAACGCATCGCAACCGCAAATTCGCAGCGGGTACTTATGGACAATCTCCTGGAGCCGGACAACACCTTTCGATTTCGAATCATTTCTGCTCTGAACAAACTTCAACAGACGCCATCCGCAATGTCGCTCGACAGGGAACTTCTGGATACAGCGCTGCAGGCCGAGATTATGGGGCACTACCGCTCCTATCAGATCCTGGGTATGCTCCAGGAAACTCCCGATCAGGATGATCTCATCACGCGTGGCCTGCGGGAATCAATGAGGCAGGAAGTGGAGCGCATCTTCCGCTTGATGTCCCTGATGCATCCCCACCTCGACCTGCATAGCGCCTACGTCGCGCTGCAATCCAAGGAAAGAACCGTACACGATAACGCCCTTGAGTTTTTGGACAACATCCTCCGGCAGCAAATACGCAACCTTCTGGTGCCCCTCATTGATGGGGAAGTTACCCTCGCGGAACGTATCCGCGTGGCCAACAATGTCCTCCACACCGATGTTGTCAGCAAGGAAAAAGCTGTCGAGGCCTTGGTCAAGAGCGACGACCCCTGGCTGCGAGCGTGCGGCGCCTTTGCGATTGGCAGTTTGGGATTGCAAAATCTAAGGCAGGAGCTCCAAAAATGCCTGGAGCATCCGGATCCGCTTCTTCGTGAGACGGCGCGGCAGGCACAATTGCGGCTAGCAGCGCGAGCTTGAGTTGGCGGCAGCGTCTTTGTGTGTAGCGGGCGCCCTCGCCCGCGACAGGAAGCTCTCAATCGCGTCGCAAGCCGCGCCCGCGCCATCTTCCGCCTGAATCCTTCCCCCCACCCCCGCCGCCCGCTGTGCGTACTTCGCGTCCCCCAGCAGGCGCTCCAATTCCGCCGCTGCTTTTTGGGCGCGATAATGCCGCCGGCCGATGATGCGCGTGGTCCCGAGGCGTTGGCTGCGCACCGCATTATCGAACTGGTCGTGGCTGAGGGGCATGGCCAAAGCCGGACGCCCCGAGCGCATGACCTGCGCCGTAGTGCCGATTCCGCCCTGGTGCACGATGGCGGCCGCGCGAGGAAAGAGCTGGGAAAAGGGGGCGTAATCGCAGGCCACAATCCCGGAGGAGAGCAAGTCTGCCGGCGGCCGCGGCATGTCTTTGCCCACCAGCAGCACGGCGCGCTGCTGCAATAGTCGGGCCGCCTTCGCGCTTTCCACAAAGAAGTTTGCAGCCGCCTGCACCGCCGCCGAGCCCAGGGTAAAAGCGAGCGGAGCGGGACCGGCATTCAGAAACCGTTCCAACTCAGGCTCGGGTGGATGCTCCACCTCGTCGCGATCGAAGAATATGAAGCCGGTGGCTTGTGCCTGCGGCGGCCAATCAGGCTGGGGCGCTGCCAGCAGCGGCGAAAACAATCCCAGCACCAGCTGCGGCGAGTGCTGCCCGTCAAAGATTGGATTAGCGCTCGGCGGCAGACCCAGTTCCGCCTCCAGTTCGCGGTACGGGTCCAGCCAGGGGCGCGTGAGGCGCTCGGCCACGGTGTAGAAAGCCCGGTGAAACCCGCGCCCCAGCCGCCTCACCTGTTCAGGAAAAGGAAAACCGGGAAATGCCGGGGGATCCTGCGCGGACATGAAGCTGGCAGGCGCCAGAACGGTTGAAATCCACGGAATGTGCCGCAGCCGCGCCAGCAGCGGCCCGGCAAAGGCGACGGGGTGAGTAATGATCGCGTCCGGGCTTTCGGCCACCGCCGCCAGATCACGGTAGCTGTCGCGCAGTGCGGGCATCAGAATGTGGCGGAAGATGAATTCCGTGCCTTTGCGCCGGTCAAACACCTTGCGCATTAATTCGCGGTCAATGCGTGGCAGGTCGGGCCGGATGGAGCGGAAGGCAATTCTTTCGGCTTCTATCTTCTGACGATAGATGGAACTGGTGGCGATGACCGGCTGGTGTCCCCGGCGCTGCAGCTCGAGCGCCAGTCCCATGTAAGGATGGATATCGCCGTAGGAACCGAAGGCATGAATGAGGATGCGAGCCATGCGCCGCTATTCATAATAAACGGCCAAGAGGCGCGGACTCAGATTCGCGCGGCTCGGAGGCTACAGCAATTCCCGGTTGAGCACCGGGACCTCCCGCTTGACGTTCTGCGGACGCGGCGCAACTACGGCAGCCCTGGAGCGCCGTTCCTGCAGCAGCAGCCGCCGCAGTGTGCGCAGATCATTGAGGATGCGGCTGCCCGCCTTGAGGTGTTGCGATAGCTTCTCCAGGTTATAAAAAACCAGGCGCAGCGCCTCCAGTTGTTTGGCATCGCCGCCCATGCCGCCCGCATTCAGATCCGCCTCAACCGACTGCTGTGCCTCAATGACCGTCTGGTTGAGCAGCTTGATGTATTCCTGCGCGCCCTCGACGCTGTCGAAGGGGGTCTCTGATTCGTAGCTCAAGCGAAAACCTCCCGCCTATCTTACGCCTTTACGCCCAAAGTGGGAAAAATGTGAGTTCCCGCGGACACAGTTGATCACGCCTGGTTAATGTGTGTTCCTTGGGAGGGTTAACAAAAAGCGAACAGATGTCGCGGGTTGACGAAAAATGGCGCACTCTGGTTTGGCTAGAAAACCAAAGAATTGCGAGCGCAATTCCTGGTTTGCATGATTACGGTTAAAGACCTACAACCATCTGAGTGGGGCCGAGCCGAATTTCGCGAGATTATACAACTAGCACTCCGGCTCTGCGCCGGCCAGGCTGCTATATTCTTTGTGAGCCATTTGGCTTCCTAGAAGGACTGTGGAATGACAAGCTTAGATGTGGTGTTCCGCTACGGCGCCCGGCCCACCGAAGGAGCTATGCGGGCAGTGGACAGCGTGCGTGAGGTCTACGGCATTCGCCGCATTCAATTCAACGGTAAAGACCGCACTATGCGGGTGGAATTTGACGCTTCCCGGCTCAACGAAAACACCGTGGCCGGACTGCTCCGGCGAGCCGGCATTGATGTGCTGGAAAAACTCGCCTTAGCCTGATGCCTGTCAGGGTTTCCACCGAATTCACAGGGGAGAGGTGTGGGGAAGGTACTTGTCTTTTAAGGGAGGGCTGCCGTTCAGCGTGTAAGTTCTTCAGACAAAGCAAAAGGGGCGCTCAAGAAAACCTCTGGCCGAAGTTTATTCTCAAGAGCGCCCCTGTTGCGCGCCACTTCGTCTGGCCGTCTCTATTGCATCCCCCGTGCCATACCCACCTTGCTGAAAATGAATAACTTAGCTTCACTTCCCGAGGGGGGTGCCGGTAGCTTTTACCGCTGCCGGGAAAGATTTACTGAGCACTGCAAAGAACTGCAACTATTCTTCCAGTCAGCGGGGATCAAGGGCGCTTTTGCACAGTAAACCTGCCTGAAAACGAGAGCCGGAGGGCAAGATCAGTACAGTAGCTCGTGCCGTGGAGCCCCCGCGCGAGCTGCGGTCGAAGAATAGTTTGCAAGCCCAATAAAGACAAGAAACTCTGATTTAACCGCTTTTTGAAAGGGACGGGCCCGTATGGCCGCGGTTCGCGACTGCCAAGTCTCACGGCTTCAGACCGGAGGGATTTGGAAGTGAGGTAATCAGACTCCGCCAGCAACTCGCGGCCGCACTTCTGGCGCAGGTCAGCAGGCTTTCACGCTTTTGGCGGGCAGCCAGTTTCTGCGGGGCAGTGACGTTTGCTAATATGGAAGCGACGCGCCCTTAGCTCAGTTGGATAGAGCGTCTGGCTACGAACCAGAAGGTCGGGAGTTCGAATCTCTCAGGGCGCGCCATGCTTCAGATCCTTCGCTGCGCTCAGGATTTCGGCAGCAGACTCCCGTTGCGCTCACGCCTGTGCTTCAGATCCTTCGCTGCGCTCAGGATTTCGGCAGCAGGCTCCCGCTGCGCTCACGCCTGCTGATCGCCTCAAGTTCGAATCTCTC
>DATJEH010000178.1:0-6315 GCA_035496875.1 Terriglobales bacterium
GAGTGCCGGTGGAATGCTGCTGGAAGAAAGCCGCCGAGCGCCGCAGGAAGGAGTCATGAACATCGTTGCGCAGGTCGGTGATCATGCCGTAGCCGGCATAGTTCACCAGGTAAGTGCCCAGATAATCGAAAATGCCCTTCAACAATGTGGCTGCAACCAGCGCGAAGGCCACCACCGTCCACGCGTTGCTGAAGTGGGAAGGGACAAAGCGTTGCAGATACACGGTGTGATGCGTGCCCGGGTAGGTAAACAGGGCCAGTTTCTTAGTTTGCGCCGCTGGGTTGAGCACTGCGTCCAGGATGGGACCGATGAGCAGCAGGCGGAAGGCATCCAGCAGGCCCACCAAAGCCATGGCCACCACTGAGGTCAGCAGTTGGACCTTGTAGGGGCCCACGTAGCGCAAAAGGCGCGTCAGTTGGCGCATAGGCCTGGGGAAAACGGAATTTGCCGGGCGCAGCGCGAAGGCTGCTTTTCAACCACCATGCCTGCTCGGGACCTTATCAACCAGCATTTTACTGGAAAATAAGGAATTGCCGCTTGGCCAAGTTGAGACAGGGGGTGTGGGCAAGGAACAAAGCATCACCAAAAAGGACACAAAGGAATCATGCATTTCTGGTGTTCCCTCATTCCTTACGTAGTGAAGGGTTTAGGGAAAGAAACGGCCAACTCAGCCTCTAACTTGAGATGCCGCTACCAGCCGGGCTACTTTTTCTCCGGTGAAGGCGCCGGGGCGCCGCCGGCAGCGGCCGGTTTTTCCGGCAGGAACGTATAGCCGGAGATGGCGGCAGCCAGGGCCGGTTCCGGGCGCGAGCCCTTGCTGGCAGGGCCGCGAATGGCGCGCACGATGTAGCCCTTGCACAGGACGCGGCTGTTGGGCTGGCCAGTGATCTCCTCCGGCATCTCGAAGACCAGTTCAACGTCGGTGTCGTGGCTTAACACTTCGCTGGCGCGGAAGAAGATGCCGGACTGGCTGATATTCTCCACCGTACCGGTGTGCCACTTGTCGCTGCCCGCAGGGCGATATTCCATGGGCAAGTCGGCGCGCAGGCGGCGGGCACGCGGCACCCAGTTGGAGCGGCGCCGTGAACGATGCCCGGCTTGGGGCGGCGCCTGCCCGGCGGCCAGGGGCTGAATCCGCCCGGTGCGGGTCATGGAGTTCCAGTCGTACATGTATTCCGCGCCGCACAGCACGCATACCTGGTAGTAGTGGCCGTCCGGCCTGCGCCGCGGCCAGGCAAACTGGTGCGAGCACATGCGGCTGGTGATGGCATCGAGTAATTTGGCGCCCATGAGTTGACCTGCCAACAGCCGCCGGAATGCAAGATCCTGAGAGGAACCTCGGATGCTAGTACCGGAGTGCCGCCCGGCTGTTACCAAGATATGTTAGTGGTATCCCGGCGGCGACGATAGATGACCACGGTAACCTGGCAGTACCCGCAGGCTCGAGATTGTGTCCGATCTCATGCAGATTCAGGGCCTTGGCGGAAACGGGATGGGCACGTTGAGAAATGCAACAGCAGAGTTGGTAGGGCTTGGCTTTGATTGTTACAAATCTGGAAACATGCCCGCACCGCCCCCCTGTATCACGTTACTTCAGTTACGTTTACAGCCTTCTGCCCTCGCTTTACTATCCATCTCGTAGTTTGGCAGTTCTGGGGGAGGGCTGCCGTGGCGTCCTGAACTGAGAGGTTCAGGGCGCTTTTTTATTGTTTGGGCGATTCACCATCAAGGCGCGGAAGACGCTGAAATGGTTAGTAGCTGGCAGTTGGTAGCCGGCAAAAGCAAAGGCGACACAGCTTTGAGCCGTGCCGCCCATGAATTTCTACCGTGAAAGCTAAAAAACTAAAAGCTAAAAGCTAAGAGCCGCTTTTACGCCAGTTGTTTGTCCAGCGCTTTTTCGATCTTTTCCTTGGGAACGTAGCCCACGATCTGCTCCTGCACCTGGCCACCCTTGAAGACGAGCAGGGTGGGAATGCCGCGGATGCCGTAGCGCTGGGGCGTGGCGGGGTTGCGGTCCACGTCCATCTTCCCGATCTTTACACGGCCGCCGTACTGGGCCGCCACTTCATCCACAATCGGCGCCAGAGCGCGGCAGGGGCCGCACCAGGCAGCCCAGAAATCCACCAGCACCGGCTGGTCTGACTTGAGCACGGACTGGTCAAAGTTAGAATCAGTTACCTCAAAGATTGCCTCGGATGCCATCTTCTCTCCCTAGCGCAGCCGCACTCCCAGGCGGCCGCCGGTTTATCGTAGCACTTGAATTAGATGCCGCACAGCCTGTTCGGTCGCAAGCCACTGGTGGACTCCCGAAATGGGTCAGGGTAGCTAGTACTTGCGCAGTACACCGATCACCCGGCCCTGGATTTGCACCCCGGAGGCGGGCACCATAATCGGCTTCATGGCGGCGTTAGAAGGTTGCAGGCGGATGGTGTCGCCTTCCTTGTAGAAGCGCTTTAGGGTGGCGTCGCTGCCGTCCACGAGGGCGACTACAATGTCGCCGTTGCGGGCGACTTTGGTCTTCTCCACCAGAACATAGTCTCCGCTCAGGATGGCTTCGTCCTGCATCGAATCGCCCCGCACCTCCAGCACGAAGACATCGCGGGAGCGGGTGAAATCAGCCAGAGAGATGGTTTCCGGGTTTTCCAGGGCCTCCACCGGGCGGCCGGCGGCAATACGGCCCACCAGGGGCAGAACGGTGCCGGAATTCCAGCCCAGCGCCTGTTTGAGGCCGCCGCGCGGGGGCAGGAGTTCAATGGAGCGGCTGCGGTTATAGTCGCGCTTCAGCAGTCCCTTCTTTTCCAGGTTGCTGATGTGCTTGTGCACGGTGGCCAGAGAGTTGAGCTTCAGCCCTTTACCGATTTCCTCGAAGGAGGGCGAGTGCTGATGCTCCTGCACGAAGCGGTCAATGAACTCGTAAACTTCCTTCTGCTTTTTGGTGAGAGACATTGCGCTCCCATTGTGGGCGAACAGAAGGCGAAATGTCAATGCACTTCTGGATACAGCCGATGCGAGGCTCTAGGCGCTTGCGGTTTGGCTCGGGGCCTGAGGTCTGCGGCTGAACTCCGCAGCGGCGCCTACAAAAGCGGTGAGCAGCGGATGCGGCTTCTGAAGGCCGGATGATAGCTGCGGCTGGAAGAGGGTGGCCACAAAGAACCTGTGGCCGGCGAGTTCCACTGCCCGGGCTTCGGCGTGCTCTCCGCGGGCTACTACTTCCAGACCGGCGGAGGCCAGTTGCGACTCATATTCCGGGTTGACTTCGTAATTGCAAAAGAATTCCTCTACCACTTCTTCGTGGCCATAAATTCGCTGCAGAAGCGAGCCTGGCTTCAGGCGAATGCCGGGGACGGGGCCGCAGAGTTTGGGGTCGGTGGGGCGGCGCTGGGGGACGGCGCAAAGCACGGGCGAGATGATGATGTGTTTGGACTGGGGATTATGTTCCGCGCTGTCGGCATCGGCGAACTGGAGCACGTTCCGGGCACACTCTAACAGAGTGTGTTGAAAACCCCCTCAGGTCGCGGTGAACGGCCAATTGCGGGCGCGGGCAAACTCAATGCCGCGCAACATGCCGTCGAAGCTGCGGTAAGGACTGCCGGGCGCGGCGATCAGCCCGTCGAAGCCCTCCAGCGCTTTTTCACCGCCCGGATATTGAAGCACGGGGGTGGGCACCCATTTCACCTCCACCGGCAGGTCCAGCTTGGCGGCGGAGTGGCCGATTGCCTCAGCAATCGCCGGGTGAGTGTGGAATTCAGGGTTGAAGTCGCCGATTACCCCAATTCGAACGCAGTTGCTCATCACAGCCTCCTATCACGGTACTCGATGAGGCCGGGCGGAGGGAAGTGGTCGCTGCGGACCCTCACGGCCTTGCAGCACCCAGACGAGTGTTCCCCAAGGTTGCTCGCTACCCTTGTGAATAACTGCACCAACTTAATCCTCCGGTACAAACCTGCTGCTGTTTGCGGAATCGAATTGCGGGCAGTCCTGAGGGAGCAGTTCCGCTCTCCGGGAGAGAAATGTGTCCAGAAAGACAGCGAAGGTCTGGGATGTGCTGCGCATGGTTCGGAGAGGCGGCCCGGGGCTGTGCAACATCGCAGTTACAAATTCCTGCAACGCCGCATGTGACTTCTGCAATTTCGCCCGCGGGCGCGTGGTTGAATTGCGCTGGATAGATGCGGTCCGTTTTGCCAGCGCGCTCGATATTCTATACAGGCGCGGCATCCGCTACGTGAGCTTCTTCGGAGGCGAACCATTGTTGCATCCCCGGCTGGAAGAGATGATCGCGAGCACGGTCGAAAGAGACCTGGTGCCCGCCATCATCACTAACGGCTGGCTGCTGCCCGCGCGGCTGCAAAGCTTGGCCAAGGCCAGGCTGAAGACGGTGTACATTTCGATGGATGCCGCCAGCATCGCCGCCCACGAGGCCAACCGCGGACTGAACGGACTGGTAAGCCGCATCCGTTCTGCGATCTCGGAAATGCCTGCCCTGGGAATGGTTCCGATCGCGCAGGTAGCCATGAGCAAGCTGGTGAAGGATTATTCCGCGCTGGCTCCGTTCTTGAGAGACTTGGGGTTCGCCGCTGTGGCCTTTTCCTATCCGCAACAAGCGCGGCTGGGGTCTTCTTCGCTGGCCTGGTCGGACAGTTCGCAGCTCATGAAATTCGCTAACGGCGAACTGCTGGCCGCGTTTGAAGGCGTGGACAAGCTGCGCAAGTCGTTTCCCGTAAACAATCCCCGTGCCTCGGTCGCCGACATGAAACGGCATGTGCGCGGGCAGCGGGAAAAATTCGTCTGCTATGGCGGCTACAAGAGCTTCTACATGGACTGGAATTACGATATGTGGCGCTGCGACGCCTGGAACGAACCGCTGTGCTCGGTATGGGAGTTCGCGGATACGCCGCTGGTGCGGGACGGGTGCACGGCGTGCATTGCCGATTGCTACCGGGATTCCAGCGTGATGCTGCACTTTGCCGTGTCGCTGGGTGATGCGCTGGACCGCCTGGGTGAGGGAAGGATAACGGCGGCGCTCAAAGCGCTGGCCGACCGGCGAAACCTCACCTCCCTGGCGGCGGTAGCGGGAAACTTCAAGGTGCTGGACAAGCTGGCGGGGCTGGGATAGCGCAGCCGCTGCGAATTAGCGCGCGCCGCTGGAAAACACCATGGGCACGTTGGCCTTGTCCGCCTGTTCCACCTTGAACATCTGCCGCGGTTGCAGGTGCATCCAGCCGGCCACTACCATGTCAGGCGCCTGCTGAATGCGCACATTGTAGGTGTTGACGGAATCGTTATAGAACTCGCGGCGGTCGGCGATCTGGCTTTCCAGGTCGGTGATGCGCTCCTGCAATTTCAGAAAGTTGTCGCTGGCTTTGAGTTGGGGATAGTTTTCCGCCACCGCCAGCAGGCCGCGCGTGGCCTGGGTCATGCTCTGGTCGGCCTGCGCTTTCTGGCTGACGGTGACCGCGCGGTCATATTGCGAACGCGCCAGGGCTATTTTTTCGAAGGTGTCGCGCTCGAATTCCATGTAGCCCTTACAGACGGCGACCAGGTTGGTAAGCTCGTCGTGACGCTGTTTGAGCATGACGTCAATGTTCGCCCAGGCCTTATCAATGTCGTTCTTCAGTTCGATGAGGCCGTTATAGATCGTGACCAGATACCAGACCAGGCCGCCGACCACGAACAGGAGCGCCAATAGGATCACGATTTGCATTTATTCCTCCCGCAGGCCATAGCCTCAAGGGCTAAAGCCGTGAAGAACTGATTGCCTGTACGGCACAGCTCAAGCTGCGCCCTTCCGAAATCCGGTTGACCAGTTCGGGCCAAAATCAGGAGCGCTTAGCTCCACAGCTACCATAATCCAAAGCGGCTCAGCACGAACCCCACTGAGACCAGGGTCAATATAGGTCCACCCCAAATATAAAGCGCCGATTTCCAGCCCAACTCGGTGAGCAGGTCGCGCTGGCTGTGCCAGGAAATCAGGAATGCCGGATTATGGCTGCCCTTCATGAGCACCACCGGCGGGTGCAGGTCGAAGGGGACAACCGGCTTAGGGGGCGGTGCCATGGGACCGGTCGCGGCAAGCGTATTCGGCTCGCCTCCCGCCATCGCTGTCGTTGCGGCCACCGCCGGGACGCCGAACAGCGAAGCCATGGCCAACTGGCGGCGTTTCTGTTCCTCGGCATCGGCGGGCGGTGCCGGGTGTGCACCTTGCTGCTGTGTCGGCGATGCGGCCGCCACCGCCACGTAGGAAGCCCCGGCGGCTGGAGCTTGCGTGGCCGCGCCCAGCAGGCTGGCGGTGAACAACTCGCGGCGGTGCTTTTCCGC
>DATJEH010000179.1:0-5505 GCA_035496875.1 Terriglobales bacterium
GTGCGGTTGGCCATTGTCGGGCTCGACCATGACCACGTGTGGGGGCTGCTCAAGGACATCGCCAAGGAGCCGCAGGCCGAGTTGGTGGCTATCGCCGATGCGCATCCCGGCCTGGTGCAGAAAGCGAAGGCCCAGGTGCCCGCCAGCGTGAAGTTCTACTCCGATTACGTGGAGATGCTGGACGAAGCCAAGCCGGAGGCGGTGATCGTGACCACCGAGACTGACCGCCACCTGGAGATCCTGCGGGCCTGTGCCCGCCGCCACATCAGTTACTCCACCGAGAAGCCCATGGCCACCAACGCCCGTGACGCGCGGGAGATGGAACGGCTGGCACGGCAGGCAGGCATCAAGCTGATGGTCAATTATTGGAACGCTTGGGTGGCTCCCAGCCACGACCTGTTCCATCGCGTGTATGGCGGCGAACTCGGCCCGGTGCAGAAAATCATCGTGCAGTACGGTCATGAGGGACCGAAAGAAATCGGGGTGTCAAAAGAATTCGAGGCCTGGCTCTATGACCCGGTGAAGAACGGCGGCGGCGCGCTCATGGACTTTGGCTGTTACGGGGCGGAGTGGGCGCTGTGGCTGAAAGGGCGCCCCACGCGGGTCTTCGCCACCGCGGAAACAATCAAGACGCAGCAGCATAACCGGGTGGAGGACGACGCCACCATCATCCTGGAATACTCGGATGCGGTGGCCATTCTCGAGCCCTCCTGGGATTGGCCTTACAACATGGACCGGGTACAGGTGTTCGGTCCCAAGGGAAGCCTGCTGGCCACCGCAGACCAGTTGCTGCTGCGGCCGGCCCGCGCCGATGACTTGCCTCTGGAAGGCAAGCCGGTGAATCTGCAGCCAGTGCCGCACCAGACCAGCAATCCCATCAGCTATCTCGTGGACTGCATCCGGCACAATAAGCCAATCGAAAATCCGGTGGCAGCACCGCTCAATGTGCAAGTGGTGGAAATACTGGATGCGGCGCGGGAATCCATTCGCACCGGCCGCGCGGTAGACTTGCCGCCTGCGGAGGCGCATTCGACCGGTGGCCACTAGAAGTTCGCAAACGGCAGTCACTGCCGGATCCCTGTGTTCCTGCCTTCCTGTTGAACATACCCGCCCTGCTGAGGGGAGGCCAGGAATCAGCCGGATGAAGGGGAAGTCGTCGTTCTAAATGCCCACCGCCTCATAGCCGCCGGTATCGCCTTTTTTGCGCCGCGGCCGGGGAAAATAGTAAGGCGAGCGCATCTGCAGCCGTCGTTGACGCAACTTCATTCCGACATAGAGCGCGCCTACAATCACGCCTCCAGTTATGGCGACAGCGGCAAAGGCCTTGGCGGGGTGCAGCCTTACCGGTTCCGCCATCCGGCTGGTCGCCACTGCCACCCGGCCGCTAGCGCCCATGGCTTCTTTGAAATCCCGCACGGCTTGGGGGCCACCCCGTTCCAGGGCGCGGTGCGCATGCAGCATGCTGTGACGCCTGGGCAGGGAAGTATCTTCCCCGTCCCGCACTACCCCGTGCTCTTTCCCGCTCTCTTCCTGGAAATCCAGCAGTTCCTCCAGCGCTTCCTCCACCGCGTTGGGACGTGTCCACACGGCGCGGAAGGCTACGCGGCCGGACCTGTCAATCAAGTACGTGGAATTGGGTCGGCTACCGTATTGCCGGTGCACCTTGCCGTCCAGAGTGTCCAGCAGGATGGTGACCTCCACGTCTTCTTCCTCGCGGAACAGCTCGGCAGCCTCGGTTTTGTCATTGAGTGAGCGGTGCGCGGGCAATTGGTCACCCGGATGCGCCTCGCGCACGTAGACAAACAGGAATTCAACATCCTTATCCGCATACTTCTTATGCAGGCGATTGAGCCCGCGGATGGAACCAGCGGTCATGGGACAAGTGGCGGACCCGAAAGTAAGCACCACGTTCTTCTCGCCCGCGTAGTCGCTCAAACGAATCTCTTCGCCTTCCAGCGACGGCAACTCGAAATCCGGCGCCTCCTCCCCCGCTCTGGGACCACTCATCTTGTTGGTCCCCAGTTCCGCCTGCAGCTGCTCACGACTGAAGCGGCCGTAGTTATAACGCTTGGATCCAAACATGAAGCACTCCGTCTTTTTGGGATCAGGATATAAAATTTGCTGGCCGATAAGAGTTTCCAGCCGTCCTGACGGTCTGACAAATAGATACGATGCCGGTGCAACCGGGTTTGTTATCCAGGGCTTGCCGGGACAAGGCCGATCACGGACCGGCGTTTGCAAGAGGAACTGGAGCAATTGGCCTGCCAGCCTGCCGCTTGCCGCGCCCGCTGCCGCCTTTTAAGATAACTTCTTCGATACTGCTTTGATGTTGTTTGTGGAGGATTCATGGCCGCATTGCCGGTGGGCGCTACAGCGCCGGATTTCGAACTGTCCGGAGTGATTGGTGAGAAACCGCACCAATTTCGGCTCAGCGGGTATCGCGGCAAAAAGCACGTGGTGATTGCCTTCCATCCCCTGGATTGGACGCCCACCTGAGCCGCCCAGGTGCCGTCGTTCCATGCCGAATTGGCACGGTTCGCCGGCCTCGATGCCCAGGTCGTGGGCATCAGCAACGATCCTGTTCCCTGCCATATCGCCTGGCAGAAGAAGGACATTGGGATGGTGGATTTTCCGCTATGCAGCGACTTCTATCCCCACGGCGAGGTCGCCCGCAAGTACGGCGTTCTGCGCCAAGGTCCGCCTATCCCCGGCATCAATGAGCGCTGCGTTTTTATCGTGGATAAGGGCGGCCACATCGCCTTCAGCCAGGTCTATCCCCTGGATCAGACGCCAGAAATCCCGGAATTGCTGGAAGTGCTGCGCCAGCTCCAGGAATCCGCCGCCTAACATTTGTACTGTCATCCCAAGGGAACGCGCGCCGCGTTTGCGAGGCAAGCGCGAGTCGAGGCACTGCTCTCTTAAGACGCTGCGGTTAGAAGCGCTCCGCTACTGCCTCATGCGGTCAATGGTCTGAAACAACTGGCTGGTGTCGGTTACCTCGACGTAAGGCTGGCTGGAGTTCTTATTGCTTACAACATAAACCGTGGGCGTGTGGTTAATGCCAATGCGGTTACCCAGGTCGCGGTCTGCGTTCACCTCGGCCGCCAGTTTGCCTTGCGGGTCAATCATGAAGGGAAGGTCCACTTTGTGATCGGCGGCAAAACGCTCGGCAAAACCATGCAGGCTTCCCGGCGTGATCTCCAACTGATGGGCAAACACCAGGTCGCGAAACTCGTCTCCCAGTTTCTGCGAGTGGGTATCGAAATAGCGTGCCAATACGGCTGCCTGGTAGGACCAGCTGTGCTTAGGCAGGGGGAAATCATGGCGAATGACCGGGATGTTGTACTGCTGGGCTGCGCGGTCCAGCAGCGGCGAAACCTGCGCGCACATGGGGCACTGCAAGTCCTCAAACACCACGATGGCAACCTTGGCGCCCTTTGGGGGACGCAGAACCGCATTGACTTCCGTCGGCCCGGCGGCTACGCCGGCCGCGGCCACACCCAGAATCAATGCTGCTATTCCCATTGCACGTGCGACTAAACTCTTCATTCTATTGCTCTCCCCACCTCTTTAACTGGCGCTCCCTGTTAGATGCGGGAGCGGCTACTTGATTTTAGACGCAGCAGCAGCCACTTCCGTTCACCTGCTCTATGGTACCCGAAGTAACCGCTCCCACGCTCGCCCGCACAGGCGAGTGCGCCTGTGCTCCCACAAGATACTCTAATATTTGAACTTGTAGCTCACTCCCACGCTGAATTGCCGGGGATAATTGTAGTGCGTCCCGCCAAAGGTGTTGCTGTTGTCGAGCAAGTAGCGGCTATTGGCCAGGTTCAACGCCGTCAGCCGCACCGACCACGCCTCCCCGAATGACTTCCCCAGGCTGAGATCCACGCTGGTGTGGGTGGGCAAATGCACCGGCCCATCCCCGTTCAGGAACCCCGAACCATAGGAAACCTCCGTATCCGCCCAGCTATGGCAGGGCAAGTTGGCTAGAAAGCCAGTGCTGAGTGTGTCCCGCTGATCGTGGTCGAGGAAGTAGTAGCCATTTTCAGGCGGGGAAAAATCGGTGAGTCCGCCGGTTACCGCTCCTTGGCCCTGCACGTACTGGTGCGAATAGGCGAGGTGCAACTGCAGACTATGCGCCAGTTGTGGCGAGCGCACGCTAGCCTCCCAACCGTGGATCCGGGAGGCGGCCAGGGTCACGGGAAAGAAGATATTGGAATTGCCCAGCACGTCATGATCGAAGTAATTGGTGGCGCTGGTGTGGAAGTGGTCTACATCGAAGCTCCAGCCGCCCAGGGGAATGGTGAGCCCGAACTCGTTCTCCTGGTCGCGCTCGCCGCGCAGGGGCAGAAAACCGAAGCCCTGGGTAGCGGCCACATCGAGCAGCGGCCCGCCCACCGTCAGCAGAGGTGGCGCCTGGTAGTAGCGGCCGTAGAAGGCACGCAGTACCCAGCCCAGGCGCGGCAGTTGAACAGCCGCCCCCAGGCGCGGGTCGGCGGCCGTTTCACTGAGCCCGCCGGCAAAGTGCGTTATCCGCAGTCCGCCGTTTAAGGTGAGCCACCGCGTGGCTTTAAACTGGTCTTCCATGAAGGCGCTCTCCAGTTGCCCCCAAACCATGGTGCGCTGGCGGAGCGAAGTGCCGGCGGCCGTATTGCTGATGCCGAACAGAGTATTGTCGCGCTGGGCGAACCCCTGCACCCCGAAGTGGGCGTTGTTTCTGCCCCCAACCAACGCCAGGCTGACCACGCCGCCCGCGTAGCTGGAGCCGCGGTCGTCTTCAGGGCTCACCGGCAGATCCTGAGGCCCGCCCAGGTAGTGTGCGCGATTAAAGTGATAGAACGGCGAGACCGTGAGCAGCACATGCTCGCCCTCGGTGTGCACCCAGGAGAAGTCCACAAACGCGTCCTGCTCGTCCTGGACATCGCGCGTACCGGAAGCCTGCTGCTCGTAGGTGTTGGGAATCTGGTAGTGGTCGCGGCGCACCGAGGTGACCAGCCGCAGCTGGTCGGAAGGCGTGCTGTTGAAAATCAGCGACGCGAATCCGCCCAGCCCGTTATCGGCGTCGTGCAGCGCCTCGGGCAGGGGCGTCTGCAGGCCCAGGTCGCTGCGATTGCCGTCCACGCTGGCGTAGTAGGCGAAGCGCTGGGTGTGACTGCCGAAGCTGAGCTGGTCGTCGGTAGTATTGAAATTGCCGTAGTTGAGGACCAGCTCGCCCTGATTGTTGCGCTCGAAGCCGTTGCGCGTGATCACGTTGAACACGCCGTAAGAGCGGTCGCCATACTCGGCGGAAAGCCCGCCGCGCTGCACCTCCAGCTGATCAATGTTTTTAGGGTCGAACTGAGGGCCAACGTTGCTGGCGATATTGGTGTTGGGCACGGGAATGCCATCCAGCAGCCAGGTTATCTGGTGGCCGCCACGCACATGCAACTGGTCGTGCGCGATGATTGCTCCGGGAACGTAGTCGGTTACCATAGCCATGCTGTTGCTGCGGTCGGCGCCGGG
>DATJEH010000180.1:0-10220 GCA_035496875.1 Terriglobales bacterium
GCCCTGCAGGACCCCTCGCAATATCCCCGCCTTGAGGCTTATGTGAAGGGAGTGGTCGGCGCCTTCGCCAACGACCCGCGGGTTCTGGCCTGGGATTTATGGAACGAGCCCGACAACACCAACAATGGGTCTTACTCGCGCCTTGAGCCCAAGAACAAAGTTGAACTGGTGCTGGCGCTGCTGCCCAAAGTTTATGAGTGGGCGCGCGCCGGGCACCCCTCGCAGCCGCTAACCAGCGGCGTGTGGAATGGAGACTGGTCGACGGACAGCAAGTTAAACCCCATGCAGCGAATTCAGTTGGGAGAATCCGACATCCTGACCTTTCACAATTATTCCTGGCCGGAGAATTTCCAGGAACACGTGCGCTGGCTGGAGCGTTACCACCGGCCCATCATCTGCACCGAATTCATGGCGCGTCCCATGGGCAGCACCTTCGACGCTATTCTTCCCCTCGCCAAGAAAGACCACGTGGGGGCCATTAACTGGGGACTGGTAGCCGGCAAGACGCAAACCTACTTGCCCTGGGATTCCTGGCAGCAGCCCTATGTGCTGGAGCAACCACCAGTGTGGTTCCACGAGGTTTTTCACAGCGACGGCAGGCCCTATCGCGAAGAGGAAGCCCGCATCATCCGCCAGCTAACCGGGAAAGCCTCGCAGGACGGCGCGAGATAATGCCGCGTTGCGGCCTCTACTGTGTGGAAAACTTGTAGGTTGTGGTGGAGCGGAACCAGCGCCCCGCCTTCAGTTCGGTGGTGGGGAATTTGGGCTGGTTGGGCGAATCGGGGAAATGTTGCGTCTCCAGGGCGAAGCCGGAACGCAAGGGATACTTCACCCCGCCCTTGCCCGCCACCGTGCCGTCGAGGAAATTACCGCTGTAGAACTGGATTCCCGGCTGCGTTGTCCATACTTCCAGCACGCGCCCGGAGCCCGGGTCGTAGGCGCGGGCGGCCAGCACCGCCTTGCGCATAGGACTGCCATCCAGCACGAAATTGTGGTCGTAGCCGCGCGCCAGCTTTATTTGCTCGTAGTCAGAATTAATACGGGCGCCGATGGCGGTGGACTTGGTGAAATCGAGGGGCGTGCCCGTCACACTCGCAATCTGTCCCGTCGGAATCAGGTTGGCATTGATGGGCGTGAAGCGGCTGGCATGCAACGTCAGTTCCTGGCCCAGAATGTTGCCATGTCCCTGTCCGGCAAGATTGAAGTAGGAGTGGTTGGTCAGGTTGACCACGGTATCCTTGTCGCTGGTGGCAGCGTATTCAATTTTCAGGCTGTTGTCGTCGGCCAGGGTGAAGCGAACCTCCACGGACATATTGCCCGGGAAGCCCTGATCGCCATCCTTGCTCAGGTAACTCATTTGCACCGCCGCGGCTTCGGGATTGGAGACGTCCTTCGCCTTCCACAACCGCTTATTAAAGCCGCTGGGGCCGCTGTGCAGGGTGTTGTCGCCGTCATTTTTGGGCAACGTGTAAACGCGGCCGTGGAGCTTGAACTGGCCGTGGGCAATGCGGTTGGCATAGCGCCCGATGGAGGCGCCGAAGTAGGGCTTGTTGACGGTATAGCCCTCCAGGTTGTCGTAGCCCAGCACCACATCCTCGAATTTGCCGCGCCGGTCCGGCACCTTCATGCGCACAATCGTGGCGCCGTAGTTGGTGATCGCCACTTCCATGCCGTTTTTGTTGCGCAGAATATAGAGGTCAGCCGGCTGCCCTTCCGGCGTCTTGCCGAAAGACTCCTTGTGCATTCTGGTATTGCCACCCGCCCCGTGCTGCGCGAAGACCATGGGCAGACAAAGCGCCAAAGGAAAGACCAGGAGCTGGCAGTAAATGGCGATGCGGTGCACGTAGCCTCCTCAGCTGGTAAAGCGGCGGAGTGAAACTGGGTGTTGCTGCGAACTAGGAACGGTAATGCCTGCGCCCGGTTTTGGTCAAATTGCGCGTTCGGTTCGGCCCGGCTCCTGCCCGCGCGCCTGTGATAAACTCGCCCTCCCATTCGGTATTACGATCGTCGTCTGAAACATGAAGCGTGCCGTTGCACCTCCTCGTGTAGTCAAGATTGAAGACCTGCGCCGCGTGGCCAAGGGCCGCGTGCCCCGGGTGGTGTTCGACTACCTGGACGGCGGCGCCGACGGCGAAGTAACGCTGCGCGAGAACTGCCGCGCCTTCGAGCAGGTCACCTTCCGGCCGCGCCATGCGGTCGCCGTGCCTGCCTGCGACCTGCGCACCCGGGTGCTGGGATTGGACCTCTTGCTTCCCTTCCTGCTGGCTCCGGTGGGCTACAGCCGGGTGATGCACCCAGACGGTGAGTGCGCCGCCGCGCGAGCCGCCGGTAAAGCCGGCACCGGCTACATGCTTTCCACCCTTTCCGGGCATCGGCTGGAGGATGTGAAAGCTGCCTCCAGCGGCCCGGTGTGCTACCAGCTCTACCTGGTGGGCGGGCGGGAAGAAGTGGCGCTTCGCACAGTGGAGCGCGCGCATGTGGCCGGATGCGCGGCGCTGGTGGTGACCATTGACACGGCTGTGGCCGGGCTACGGGAGCGCGATGTGCGCAACGGCATGGTCCCGCTGCTGGGCGGGAATGTTTTTTCCAAGCTTCCCTACGTTTCCCAGGTGCTATCGCGGCCGCGCTGGCTGCTGGATTTCCTGCTCGATGGGGGAGTGCCCCCCATGGCTAACGTTGTCCTCCCCGACGGCAAACCCATGCCGCTGATTGATGTTGGCGCCGCGCTGGCAGCCGCCGCGGTTACTTGGGAAGACCTGCGCTGGCTGCGCCAGGCGTGGCCCGGCCCCATTGTGGTGAAAGGCGTGCTCACCGCCGACGACGCGCGCCGCGCGGTGGACGAGGGCGCGGCCGCGGTGGTGGTCTCCAATCACGGGGGCCGGCAACTGGATTGTGTTTCTCCAACTCTGCGGGCGCTGCCGGAAGTGGTAGCGGCGGTGGGCGACAAAACAGAAGTGCTGATGGATGGCGGCATCCGCCGCGGCGGCGATATCGTCAAGGCTATCTGTCTGGGTGCCCGCGCCGTGCTCATTGGACGTGCCTACGCTTACGGACTGGCAGCGGCAGGGGAAGCGGGGGTCACTCGCGCCATTCAAATCCTGACCGCCGATTTGGAGCGCACCTTGCGCCTGCTGGGCTGCTCCTCCATCCGCGAACTCGACCCCTCCTACGTGGAGGTACCGGCGGAGTGGATGAAGAAGTCATGAGCCCCGGCATTTTGACCACCACAGAGGACACAAAGGATTCTTATTTCATGTTTGGGGACGGCCGATAGCCTGAGCACCTAGGATTGACAGGATTCAGCCGAAGACGAACTGGGCGGCCAAAGAACATGAAATAAATGCTTCCTCTGTGTCCTCTGTGGTTTGATTGGCCTCACGGCGAAAGCAGGAGCACCCGATTTTCACGCAAACGCTCAACCCGGCCGGCAACATGTGGCTTACGGTTCTGCTGGCGCTGGTTCCACTAGCGGTGCTGCTGTTGCTGCTGGCCATTGTGCGCTTGACGGCATGGCTGGCGGCTCTGATTGCCGGCGCCGTTGCGCTCGCTCTGGGCGCGCTGGTCTGGCATGCCCCCTGGGGCAGCATGTTGCGCTCCTACGGCTATGGAGCTCTTTCCGGCGCCTGGGTGATTGACTGGATCACTCTCTGGGGCTTGGTCATCTTCAACACCCTGGTTGTGACCGGCGATTTCGCCCGCTTCAAGTCTTGGATGGTGCACCACGCCACCGCCGACATTCGCGTACAAACCATCATGCTGGCCTGGGCCTTCGGCGCGCTGCTGGAGGGGTTGGTGGGATTCGGCTATCCCTGGGCGGTGGTGGTGCCGATTCTTGCCGGCTTGGGCATTGCCGATCTGGAGGCCATTCGCATCGCCGCCCTGGCCAACAATGCTCCCGTCTCCTATGGCGCGCTGGGAGTGCCCATCCTGGCGCTCTCGGTAGTGACTTCCCTGCCGGTGATGGCGCTCTCCGCCTCGGTGGGAAACATAGTGGCGGTCCTGGCGCTGCTGCCACCATGGGTCCTGATTTACCTGGTCAGCGGCTGGAAAGGGGTGCGCGAAGCCTGGCCGCTGGCCTTGGTTGGCTCCTTTTCCTACATTGCTGGACAGTGGCCGGTGGCGCACTACCTTGGGCCCTACCTGCCCGACCTGAGCGGGGCGTTGGTCTCGTTCTGGGTGCTGTTTGGATTCGTGAAAGTGTGGTCGCCAAAAACCATTCGTGGCTTTGGCGGGCTGCCGCTGGAACTGGTGCCCCCAACCGCTAAGACTTCGGAGCCCACCAACGTCGGGAGCGCATTTGCCGTCTGGCTGCCTTACATTGTGCTGATCGCAGTGGTGGTGGCCTGGACCGGTCCCTGGTCCCACCTGCCCTCCATCAGCCTGTTTCACCTGTCGGAAACGGCCCTTTCCTCGGTGACCGGGAAGGCCATTGTCTCTACCTTCAATTTCAACCCGTTGGGCGGGGGCACCTCCATTCTGGCCTCCTGGCTGCTGATTCTGGCCTTGCTGCGGCCCGGGGCGGACGATTTGAAGCAAGTGTTCGCCAAGACCTTCCACCAGATTTGGGGCGCGCTCATCGTGGCCCTGTTGGTTTTTGCCCTGGCCTACAGCTTCGTCTATACCGGAATGGCCAACTCGCTGGCCTACGGGCTCTCCAAGACGGGCGTGGTTTTTGTGGCCCTGGCGCCTATTCTGGGCTGGATCGGGGTGGCGCTTTCCGGCAGCAACACATCCACCAACGCCATGTTCGGCCCAGTGCAGGCAGTGACCGGGCGGCTGCTCAATATGCCGGCTCTTCTGCTGCCTTCGCTGAACTCGGTGGGCGCCGAAGTGGGCAAGCCCATTGCGCCGCAGACCGCCAGTGTGGGCGTTTCCACCAGCAGGTTCGTGCGCAGCGAGGGCGAGGTTATCCGCCATAATATGGGTTGGACGCTCATCATGCTCGCCTATTTGGTGCTGATCGCCCTGTTCTTCTATTACGCGATGCCGGGTGTGATGTCGCTGTAACTGGGCTGGCGTCTCGCCGGCAAAATGAAAAGCGCAGAGGACGCTAAGGACGCAGAGGCTTAAAGTAAGTGTTGATTCACCCCGTATGGTTTTGGTCGCCTGGGATCATTAGTACCGAAAAATGAAAACATCTTCCTCGGCGTACTCCGCGCACTCTGCGGTTAGGCCTTGATTCTGGTTTGCACCCATGAATGTGCCCGCCTATCTCGAGCGCATCGGCTACTCGGGGCCGGTCACGCCCAAACTGGAAGTGCTGCGCGCCGTCCATCGCGCCCACCTGCTCAGCGTGCCCTTTGAGAATCTGGATATTGCACGCGGGCGAAAGCTCGTGGTGGACCCGGAGAGCTGCGTGCGCAAGATCGTGGAGGGACACCGGGGCGGCTTCTGCTACGAGATGAATGGCGCCTTCGCCGCCTTGCTGCAGGCCATGGGATTCCAGGTAACGCTTCTCTCGGCTTGCGTGGCACGCAGCGATGGCTCCTTCGGCCCCGAATTCGATCACCTCACCCTGCGTGTGGACCTGGATCAGCCCTGGCTGGCGGACGTTGGTTTTGGCGATTCTTTTATCGAGCCGCTCCGCCTTCTTTCCGGCATCGCCCAGAAAGACGGGGCCCAAATCTACCGCGTCTCCGAAACTGCCGGTGTACTCCAGCTTGAAAAGTGGGAGGCCGAAGGTTCCTGGAAAGCGCAATATCGCTTCACCCTTCAACCACGGCAGATGCAGGACTTTGAGGAAATGTGCGATTACCACCAGACCTCGCCTGATTCCAGCTTCACCCGCAAGCGCCTATGCACGCGGGCCACGCCGGAGGGGCGGATCACGCTGTCTGATATGAAGCTGATTATCACGCGCGGTGGCCAAAAAGAAGAGCGCACCCTCGCCACGGAAGACGAATGGCGCGCCGCCTTGCGCCAGCACTTTGACGTCGTGCTCGATTAGTCTATGCAGCCGGTCTCCTCGGGGGGGAAAATGAAAACCCCAGAGGACGCAGACTAGGTTCCTCTGCGTCCTCAGCGGTTAAGGTTTTAGTTTTCTAAAGCCATCCGCCGCCAACGAACTGCACAATTTCCAGGCGGTCGCCGGCACGCAGGCGAATCTGAGACCAAAGGTGGCGGCTGACGATTTCGCGGTTGAGTTCCACCGCCACGCGGTCTGGCTTCATGCCCAACTGCTCCAGGAGCGCTGCCAGGTTCAGGCCCTCCGCCAATTCCCGCTCTTCTCCATTGATCTGCAGCTTCATGCCTGGATTCTAACCCCCGCAAAACCAAATCCCACCACAGAGGACACAAGGACACGGAGGAATATTTTTCATTTCTTTTCTGGGCTGATTGGCACCCGACCAAGGGCTGAACTGCCTCCGGGCCAAGACCCAGGAACCTCTGCGACCTCTGTGTCCTCTGTGGTGAATGGTTTGAGGTCAGGCGCGGGCGGATTTGCGCAGGCGAAACTTGCGGGTGACGACCCGGCCGCCGTGGGTGGCCTGCACGAGAATATCGGAACCCGCGAGGCCGGGGTTGGCGGCTCCCAACTTCAGTTCCGCTGCTCCGGAAGCATCGGTGGTCGCCTGCGAGTAGAGGGGCTCGCCTTCGGCCCGCTTCAGCCGGGCGGTCACCTTCGCGCCTTCCACCGGCGCCTCGCCCTCGCTCACCACAATCCTTACCATCAGGCCTTCCGCCGAGCGCGGCGAGTCGGAGTTGGTCCACTGCAACTTGAGGCCGCTGGGTGCTTTGGGGACTTCCTGGTCGGGGCGGCCCAGCACGCCTTCCAGGCGGCCCTCTCGAATCGCGTCCAGCACCGATTTGTGCTGCGTCCGCAGGCTCTGTTCCAGCTGTTTCTCGGAAGTATCGTCGCGCTGCTCACTCTGGTAGGGGGTGGCCAATTTCCCAATACACCGTCCGCGCACGAATACCTGCGTCTGCAGCAGGCGCTCATGCTCCCGAGCTTCGCTCTGCACGTGGTAAACCGTATCCTGGTGCTTCACGTCGGTATTAAAACCAAAAATCATAGCGATTTGTCACCGCGTACCAGTGCGGATAACCCCTTTGCCGCCCCCGCCACGCCCCGCGCGCTTGACAGTGGCAACTATCAAAACCTAATCTAATTTGTTTAGCCTTTATATTGGCCGCGAATTATATACAGCCAGGTCTATGCCGGACAATTACTTCACTCGCTACCTGCCATTGCTGATCTACTTCGTCTTTGCCGGAGCTTTGGCGACTGCCATCGTACTCTTATCCTGGATTGTAGGTCAGCGCCGACCCACGCGGGCCAAAATGCAGCCCTACGAGTGCGGTATCACCCCAACCGGCGATGCCCGCGAGCGTTTTTCGGTCAAGTTTTACCTGGTGGCCATGCTTTTCATCCTGTTCGATGTGGAAGCGGTTTTCCTCTACCCCTGGGCCATCCTGCTGCGGGAGCTCAAGATGTTCGGCTTCTGGGAGATGCTGGTGTACATCGGCATCGTGCTGGTGGGATTCTTCTATGTCTGGAAGAAGGGCGTGCTGGACTGGTCCACCACCCGGGGAGAGTCGCTTTAGATGCCCATCACCCCCGCTATCACCAATCTGAATGACCTGCTGGAGCGCCCGGCGCTGGCTGCCTTGCTCGCCTGGAGACGGGAGGCGGTGCAATCGGCCAAGTTCGATCGCGACGAGCTAACCATCTACCTGGAGCGCGGCGCCATCCGCGAGGCCTGCGCCATTTTGAGAGATTCGGCCGACGCCCAGTTCAATTTTCTCTCCGACTTGACTTGCGTAGACCTGTACCCCTCGGAGCCGCGTTTCGAGGTGATTTACCACTTGCTTTCCATGAAGCGGAAGGAACGAGTGCGCCTTAAGGTGCAGCTATCAGGGTCGGACCCCAGCCTGGAGTCCATTACCAGCGTGTGGCCGGCGGCTAACTTTTTCGAGCGCGAGGTCTTTGATCTGTTTGGCGTGCGTTTCCAGGGACATCCCTACCTCCGCCGCCTCCTGATGCCCGAGGATTGGGAAGGCCATCCCTTGCGCAAGGATTATCCCGTCGAAGGATATCGGTAAGCATGGGCCATCTGACTACAACCCCGGTTATCGAGCCTGGACAGGATCGCACCATGATCCTGAACATGGGGCCGCAGCACCCCTCCACCCACGGGGTGCTCCGGCTGATCCTGGAGATTGACGGCGAAAACGTGGTGCGCATGATGCCCGACATCGGCTACCTGCACACCGGAATCGAGAAGACCTGCGAAGCCAAGTTCTACCAGCAAGTGGTACCGCTCACCGACCGCATTGATTATCTCTGCCCCATGACCAACAACCTGTGCTACGTGCTGGCGGCGGAGAAGCTGCTGGGGCTGGAAATCCCGCCCCGGGCACAGTGGCTCCGGGTCATGCTCAATGAATTGACCCGCATCAATTCACACCTGGTGTGGCTGGGGACGCACGCGCTCGATATTGGCGCCATGTCGGTGTTCCTCTATTGCTTCCGCGAGCGTGAAGACCTGCTGCGCATTTTTGAGATGGTCAGCGGCCAGCGCATGATGACCTCCTATTTCCGCATAGGCGGGCTGGCGCTGGAACCGCCGCTGGGCTTCTTGGAGCGGGTGAAGCAGTTTGCCGACCGCTTCCCCGAAAAAGTAGACGAGTACGAAGGCCTGCTGACCTCCAATCCCATCTGGGTGGAGCGTACCAGGAAGGTCGCTTATCTCGCGCCCGACGATGCCATGGCGCTGGGCGCCACCGGGCCCACCCTGCGTGCGTCCGGCGTGGACTGGGACTTGCGCCGCGACATGCCTTACTCCGGCTACGACCAGTTTCAGTTCAAGGTGCCGGTGCGCAGCGAAGGCGACGTTTTCGCCCGCTACATGGTGCGGGTGGAGGAACTGCGCGAGTCCAACCAGATTGTTCAGCAGGCCCTGGCCGGGCTGCCTGAGGGCCGCATCAAGGCAGAAGCTCCCAAAGTGGTGTTGCCGGAGCGGGAGAAGATGAAGACCCAAATGGAAGCCCTCATCTACCACTTCAAAATTATTACCGAGGGCTTTACGGTTCCCGCGGGCGAAGTTTACCAGGCGATTGAATCACCACGCGGCGAGATGGGCTACTACATCGTCAGCGACGGCACCGCCAAGCCCTACCGCGTGCACATGCGCTCGCCTTCCTATGTAAATCTGCAAGCTTTGCCGAAGATGTGCGAAGGGCGCCTGATCGCCGACGTGGTGGCTGCCATCGGCAGCATTGACATTGTGCTGGGAGAGATAGACAGGTAATTGAGTAATCGGGTAATTGAGAAATTGTGTAATTGAAAATCGGCGCGAGGTGGTCAGCGTGGCGTCGAAGCCCGAAGATTTAAGAGAACGTACTAAGAAATTCGCATTGCGCATCATCCGGTTGTTCCGGGCGTTGCCGAGAGGTGGAGACGCTCAGGTTATAGGCAAGCAACTGCTGCGCAGCGGTACATCAGTGGCGGCAAATTATCGCGCTGCTTGCAGGGCACGGTCCCGGCAAGAGTTTGCCGCATGGATTGGAATCGTAATGGAAGAGGCGGACGAGACGGTGTTTTGGCTGGAACTAATCAGCGAATCGGGAATCCTGCCCACACCGCGGCTGGTGCCTCTGCTTAGGGAATCTCGGGAACTAGCGGCCATTTTCACGGCTTCATTCGGCACTGCTCGCAAGAAGAGGTCAATTACACGCCCGATTACACAATCATGAGGTTTTCCGACCAATTCGAGCGCCGCTTCATGGAAATGTTGGGGCATTACCCGACGAAGCGGTCCGTGCTCGTTCCGACGCTTCTCTTCATGCAGGATGAACTGGGCTATCTCACGGAGGATGCCATCCGCGAGGTGGCGCAGCGCCTGGAATTGACCGAATTGGAAGTGCGCAACGTGATCAGCTACTACTCCATGCTGACCACACGCCCGCGCGGCAAGTACAACGTGCAGGTCTGCCGCAATATCAGCTGCATGCTGTGCGGCGCCGATGAGGTGATTGAGCACCTGAAGAAGCGCCTGGGCGTCGGCCATAAAGGCACCACCGCCGACGGCATGTTCTCGTTTGAGGAAGTGGAATGCATCGGCGCCTGCAGCTGGGCTCCCGCCATGCAGGTCAACTACGACTTCCACGAGAAGTTGACGCCGGAAAAGGCGGAGCACGTTCTGGATGAGTATAGGAAGAAAGGAACGCAGTAATTGTGTAATCGGGTAATTGTGTAATCGGGTAAATGAACGTCTAGC
>DATJEH010000181.1:0-21661 GCA_035496875.1 Terriglobales bacterium
GGCCTCTTCCCTTTTCTCCTCAGCCTGAGCCCAACTCCGCACCGCGGATGGGAAGCGATGCTGTCTCCCCTTGTGGGAACGACCACAGAGGCAAACGTCGCCCGAGTACCGGAGCCATTTCGGGCAGTCGCAGCCACGAAAGAACGGCTTGCCATCGTGCTGGCATTCGGCTCGATGTCGGACGTAAACCGTGACAATCGGTTTCCTGACCATGCCAGACCCTAGCACAGTATCTAGCACATAAACAAGAAATCTTCAGTAACCATGCGGGTTTTAGGTGGCGGAAGCGAGTGGGAGTCGAACCCACCGAAGACGGGCAAACCCGCCTCCCGCCGGTTTTGAAGACCGGGAGGATCACCGGACCCCATGCGCTTCCGGACTCATTCAGATTAACTGGGCGGGAACAACGTTGACAAACGGGTGCAGCCCCTAGCCCTTCCCTCTCTGCGCCACCTTCGCCCAGGTGTCTTTCAGCGCCACAGTGCGGTTAAACACCAGCTTGCCGGGAACGGAGTCGGGGTCCACGCAGAAGTAGCCCAGGCGCTCAAACTGGTAGCGGCTGCCCACAGCGGCGCCGGCCAGCGACGGCTCCAACTGGCACCCGCGCAACACTTCCAGCGAATTGGGATTAAGGTTGGTGGTGAAGTCCTGCCCTTCCTCCACCTGGTTGGGATTGGGCTTGGTGAAGAGCTTGTCGTAAAGGCGGACTTCGGCCTCGAGCGCGTGCGCCGCTGACACCCAGTGTATGGTGGCTTTCACTTTGCGCCCGTCGGGCGCATTGCCGCCGCGGGTGGCGGGATCGTAGGTGCAGTGCACCTCCACCACCTCGCCCGTCCGCGGATCTTTCACTACATTCGTGCAGGTCACAAAATAGCCGTAGCGCAGGCGCACCTCGCGGCCTGGCGAGAGCCGGTAGTACCCCTTGGGCGGCTGCTCGCGAAAATCCTCCTGCTCGATGTAGAGCACCCGCGCGAACGGCACCTTGCGCGTGCCGGCGGAGGCGTCTTCGGGATTATTGATCGCCTCCATCTCCTCCACTTGGCCCTCCGGGTAGTTGTCCAGGACTACCTTCAGTGGGCGCAACACGACCATTACCCGCGGCGCGTGCCGGTTCAAATCTTCGCGCACAAAGTGCTCCAGCATCTCCAGTTCGGTATTGCCGTTGGTGCGCGAGACGCCCGCCGCAGTGACGAAGTTGCGTATCGCTTCCGGCGTGTAACCGCGCCGCCGGATGCCGGAAAGCGTGGGCATGCGCGGATCGTTCCAGCCGCTCACGTGGCCGTCGCGCACCAGTTGCAGCAGCTTGCGCTTGCTCAGGATGGTGTAGGTCACACCCAGGCGGTCGAATTCGATTTGCTGGGAAGGGAAAATGCCCAGTTCGCGGATGAACCATTCATAAAGCGGGCGGTGGTCGGCAAACTCCAGCGTGCACATGGAGTGGGTGACGCGTTCGATGGAATCCGACTGCCCATGCGCGTAGTCGTACATGGGGTAGATGCACCACTTATTGCCGGTGCGGTGGTGCTCGGCGTGCAGAATCCGGTACATCACCGGGTCGCGCATGTTCAGATTCGGGGACGCCATCTCAATCTTGGCGCGCAGGGTGCGCGAGCCGTCGGGAAACTCGCCTGCCCGCATGCGCTGAAACAGGTCCAGGTTCTCCTCCACCGAGCGGCTGCGGAACGGGCTCTCCTTGCCCGGTTCAGTGAGCGTGCCGCGGTACTCGCGGACCTGTTCCGCGGTCAGGTCGTCCACATAAGCTTTGCCCGCGCGAATCAGCTGCAGCGCCCACTCGTAGAGCTGGTCGAAGTAGTCGGAGGCGTAGTACAGGCCGTCCCACTCGAAGCCCAGCCAGCGCACGTCTTCCTGGATGGATTCAACGTACTCGGTCTCTTCCTTTTCCGGGTTGGTGTCGTCGAAGCGCAGGTTGGTATGTCCGCCAAACTCATCGGCCAGTCCGAAATCCAGGCAGATGGCCTTGGCGTGGCCAATATGCAGGTAGCCGTTGGGCTCGGGAGGGAAGCGGGTCTGCACCCGGCCGCCGAACTTATCACTCTTCAGGTCCTCGCGAATGATGTCGCGCAGAAAATTGGGCGCCCTCGCCGTGGCGAGAGCGCTTGCCTCGCCGCCTGCGGCGTTTTCTTTAACGGCTTCTGCGGCCGGATTACGATTGCTCATAAGATGTTGGCCTTCTTCACCCACCAGCGGGTACCTGGGCGTCAACTGCCGGTTGGCTGATGGTTATTCCCGATTGCCTGCTCGATACGTGCCAGTGTCGTATCCTTTCCCAGCACCTCCAGCGTCTCGAACAGCGGCGGAGAATTCTTGCGTCCAGTGACCGCCACACGAATAGGCTGGAACATCTGCCCCGCCTTCACGCCCAGCTCCTGGGCTGCACCGCGCAGCGCCTGCTCCAGTCCCTGGTGTGTGAACTCGGCGTTCCGCAGCACTTCGCGCGCCTGCTGCAATACCCGGCGCGCCATCTCGGCATCCCCCTTTTGCGGAATTAGCTCCGCCGCATCGTAGGGCGGCAGCTGCGCGTGGAAGAAAAAGTCGGCCACCGTCAGCACTTCGTTCAGCAGGCGGATGCGCTCGCGCACCAGGCGCGTGATCTCCAGCATCTTCTCCGGCGAGACTTCGCATCCGGCCTGGCGCACCACCGGCAGCAGCCGCCGGCAAAGCTCCTCGACGGGCAAGGCGCGGATGTGTTCGGCGTTCAGCCACAGCGCCTTGGGATCAAAGGTGTCATCGGGCTGGGTGGGCGGCTCCTTGAAATTGATTACCGCGTTGGCGCGGTTGATGCCCTCCAGCGAAAATGCCTCCACCAGTTCCTGCTTGGAGAGCATCTCGCGGTTGTCTTTCGGCGACCAGCCCAGCAGACACAGAAAATTGATAAAGGCTTCCGGCAAAAAGCCGGCGTCGCGGTAGGTGGTAACGCTCACCACCGGTCCATGCCGCCGTTTCGAAAGCTTGCTGCCATCCGGCGCCACCAGCAGCGGCAAATGAGCAAATTTTGGCGCCGCCGCTCCCGCCGCCTCGAAAATCAGCAGGTGCTTAAAGGTGTTGGTCAGGTGGTCCTGGCCGCGAATGATGTGACTGATGCGCAAATCGGCGTCGTCGGCGCACGACGCCATGTGGTACGTCGGCATGCCATCGCTGCGCAGCAGGGCAAAATCTTCGATGTCGGCGGTGGACTTGGCCTGCTCGCCGTAAACAATGTCGGTGAAGCGGATTTCGCGTTCCGTCTCTCGCGGCACGCGAAAGCGCAGCGCGAACGGCTCGCCCGCGGCCGCCCGCCGGTCGCTCTCCTCCCGCGAAAGCTCCCGCATGCCGGTATTGAATAGCCACGGGCCTTGCGCGCTGGACTTCTCGCCCGTCTGTACCGGCGTGAAATCGCGGTACGCCAGCCCCTTCTGAAAGATCGCTTCCGCCATCTCGCGATGCAGGCGCAGCCGCTCCGACTGCTTGTATTCCTCGTCCCAGCTCAACCCCAGCCAGCGCAGGCCCTCGAAAATAGAGTTGAGCGAAGCTTCGGTGTTGCGCTCCACGTCGGTGTCGTCCACGCGCAGCACCATGGTGCCTCCCTGACGGCGCGCAAACAGCCAGTTGAACAGGAAGGTGCGCGCGCTCCCGACATGCAGGAAGCCGGTGGGGGAAGGCGCAAATCGTACTCGTACCATGTGATTTGAGTATAACAATCGCACCCGATAGCCTGCAGTGGGCGCTTGCCACTACCGCGACTGTCATCCCGAGCGAGCGCGACCGAGCTTGCGAAGGAGAGCGAGTCGAGGGACCTTGCGCCTTCGTGGGTGCCCCACATTTGGCCGCGCACAGGGCTGTGCTCTCTTTTCAATCTGTGGCGGCCAAATGTGGGAATCTACATTCGGCTCACCCTCCGGCGCTCCCACATCTTGATAGTTTATTCTTTCCTTTGTGACCACCCTGAACCAGGTTTACTCCTCGCTGTCTATGCGCCGCCGCTACGAGGTGTGGTTCGTGCGCCTCGGCTTGGCCGATGGCAGCGGCGCCTGGTGGTTTCGCTATCTGCTGATGAACCCAGGGCGGGGTGGTTGCGCTGCCGACACTCACGGCCTTCCCGTCCAGGTGTGGGCCATCTGGTTCCCGGCCGCAGGTATGCCGCAGAGCTTCATTCAGGGGTTCCCGCTACCGGGTCTGAACCTCAGTTCCCGCGGGCAAACCCCGTTTCGCTTTGCCTTTGTCGAGAACGCCATCACCGAGGACTCCTGCGGGGGCCGCTTGCAGGTGGACGGGCACGAAATCGCCTGGGAGCTGCGTTATCGCTCCAGCTTTCACACCACGCTCAGCCACAAGGGCTGGATTGGTTTCTCCCGCACACCCCATTCGGACGCGGTCTTCGCCGGCCAGATCACACTGGATGGACGCAAATTCCATGGCGACCCGCTAGGCTTTGGCGTTCAGGGACACAACTGCGGCTACCGCCACCGCAACTTCTGGAAATGGACGCATGCATTCTTTGCGCCTCCCGGCGCACTCCCCAGCACCCTCGAGGCCCTGGTTTACGAGATGCCGCTAGGACTCATTTTTCGCAAATGTGTGTTGTGGCACGAAGGCAGGGAATACGTCTTCCGCAAGTTGCAGGAGACTGCCCGCGAACCCGGTGCGCTTGAGTGGAATTTCCGTTGTTCCGGGAAAAATGGCTTGCAGCTCGAAGCGAGCGTTGACGGCCGCGGAGCCGGCATTCACCGCTTGCCCTACTTGAAGACTGACTGCTCCGGAACTTTTGACGTTCTGAACAACAGCCTGGCGGGTGCGGCACTGCGCCTGCAGCATCCCGGTGGCCACGTCGAAGAGCTACAGACGCAGCAGGGCGCGGTGCTGGAGTTTGCCGGGAAAGCCGCTCTCATTTAGTTAGCGGGGAAGTGGCTGGCATCTAAACCGCATTGATTCGCCAGCCAAGGCTGGAATTTTGGTCAATCTTGTGGCGCAGGCGCCCTCGCCCGCGACTCGCCTTGCGAAGTACGCCTTATGCGGGGCGCAGCAGGCGTCAAGGAACCGCTCAGACCTTCCGCATCGTTATCCGCTCCACTCCCATATACGGCCGCAGTGCCTCAGGGACGACAACACTGCCGTCTGCCTGCTGGTAGTTTTCGATAATCGCCAGCCAGGTGCGCCCAATGGCCAGCCCGCTGCCGTTCAGCGTGTGCACAAACTCCGTCTTGTTCTTGCCTTCCGGCCGGTAGCGGATGTTGGCCCGGCGCGCCTGGAACGCCTCAAAATTCGAGCAGGAAGAAATTTCCCGGAACAGCTGTTGCCCGGGCAGCCACACTTCCAGGTCATAGGTTTTCGCCGAACTGAATCCCAAGTCGCCGGTGCACAGTGCCATCACGCGGTAGTGCAGCCCCAGCTTCTGCAGCACTTCTTCCGCGTCACGGGTCAGCTTTTCCAGTTCGTCGTAGGAATGTTCCGGGCGGCTGAACTTGACCAGCTCCACCTTCTGGAACTGGTGCTGGCGGATAATGCCGCGCACATCCTTGCCGTAGGACCCAGCCTCGCTGCGAAAACACGGCGTGTAGGCGGTCAGCAACACGGGCAGGCGCGCCGCCTCCAGAATCTCATCACGATACAAATTGGTGACCGGTACTTCGGCGGTGGGAATCAGCCACAAGTCCTTGTCGCCATGGGGTACGCGGAATGAGTCCTGGGCAAACTTGGGCAGCTGCCCGGTGCCGTACATGGATTCGGAGTTGACCAGGTTGGGCGGCAGCACCTCGGTGTACCCGTGCTCGCGGGTGTGCAGGTCGAGCATGAAGCTGGCCAGCGCCCGCTCCAGCCGCGCTCCCAGTCCCCAATACACCGCGAAGCGAGCCCCGCTCAGCTTGGCGGCCCGCTCCAGGTCGAGGATGCCCAACTGTTCGCCCAATTCCCAGTGCGGCTTGGGCGTGAAGTTAAACTGCGGTGGCGTGCCCCAGCGCCGCACCTCCACGTTGTCTTCGGAAGTCTTGCCCACTGGCACGCCGGCGTTGGGCATGTTGGGAATGCCCGCCAGCAGCTCGCGCAGCCGTGCATCTTCTTCCTGAACCTTGCCCTCCAGGGCCTGAATCTTCTCCCGCAGCTCCTTGGTCTCGGCGATCTGCGTGCTGGCCTCCTGCTTCGCTTTTTTCAGCCGGGCAATCTCCTCCGACGCCCGGTTGCGCCGCGCCTGCAGCGTTTCCAGTTCCGTGATGTGCTGGCGTCGCACCCCGTCCAGCTCGCGGAACTGTCCCAGCACCTCGGCGGCGTTCATGCCCCGCTGTGCCAGTTTCTCCTCCACCAGCGGCAGCTGGTCGCGTACAAAATTCAGGTCAAGCATGGGAAAGAGCTAATGTACCGGAAAGCTGCGCAGGGTGTCACCCCATCCAGAAAACGTGTGGGCACAGGCGTCCTCGCCTGCATGGGCGAGCGTAGCTCGCCTGAGTCTTGCCAGTCGCCCGCACCGGGCTGTTACACTACCGTGCGATGAACTCCCGCATCGGCCGTGTCTGTGTTGTACTCATCTGCTTCTGTCTTCTATCCACGTTGGCCCTGGCTTCCGCCTACAACGCCCGGCCCAAGCTGGTAGTGGTCATCATTATTGACCAGTTTCGCGGCGACTACCTGCAGCGCTTTTACGACGATTTTGGCCCTTCCGGCTTTCGCCTGCTCATGGACCACGGGGCCGACTTCACCAACTGCAGCTTCGATTATGCCAATACGCGCACCGCTCCCGGGCATGCCACCCTGCTCACCGGCGCCTACAGCGATGCCAACGGCATCTTCAGCAACGAGTGGTGGGACTCCCAGAAGAAGCGGGAGGTTACCTCGGTGGAGGACGATTCCACGCAACTGGTAGGCGCCACAGGTACCGGCGCTTCGCCTCATTATCTGCTGGCCAGCACCTTGGGCGACCAGTTGAAGCTCGCCACCCAGGGCAAGGCGCGCGTTTTCGGCCTCGCGCTCAAGGACCGTGCCGCCATCCTGCCCGCGGGCTGGGCCGCCAACGGCGCTTACTGGATTGACGACCATAGCGGCGCCTGGATTACCTCCAGCTATTACCGCCGGGACTTGCCCGCCTGGGTTCAGCAATTCAACCACAGCCAGGCGGACAAATTCTGGAATCGCGAATGGAAGGACAGCGGGGGCAACGTCCAGTTCACTACCGCCCGTAAGCCGGGCGCCGGATTTTTTGACGTGGTCGGCTCCACCCCCTTTGCCAACGACTACGAACTGGACTTTGCCCGCGCTCTTATCGCCAATGAAAAGCTGGGAACCGGCCCGGCAACCGATCTGCTCGTTATTGGCCTTTCCGCCAATGACCTTCTCGGCCACGAGTTTGGCCCCGATTCTCCCAAAATGCGCGCCATGGCTCTGGCCTTGGACCAACAACTGGCCGGCTTTTTCGACTTCCTGGGCAAGCAGTTTGGCTTGGCCAACGTTTGGATTGCCCTCTCCGCCGATCACGGCGTGGCGCCGCTGCCCACGGTGGCCAAAGCCATGCGCATTCCCGCTGCCGGCTTAAGCAACGCTCAGTTGCAGAAGCAGCTTAACGCCGACCTCACTGCCCGGCTTTCCCCTGGCCATCCCCGTGACTTTGTGCCCGACCTCTCTTATCCAATTGCTTTTGTTTCGCAAGCGGCATTTACCGCGGTGCGCCTGAAGGAAGCTGCCGCCGAGCAAGCGGTCGGTGAAGCCCTGGAACGCATTGGCCTGCGCGGCTTCTATACCAAGGCTCAATTGGCGCGCGGAGAAGTGCCCGCTACCGCTCTTGGCCTTCAGTATCTGCACAGCTATTCGCCTTATGGTGGCTGGTACGTGCTGGGTGTTCCCCCGCCCTTCACCATCGGCTCTACACAGGGCACCGACCACGGCTCTCCTTACAGCTATGACACGCATGTGCCTCTAGCCTTCTTTGGCATGCCTTTTCAGCCCGGCACATACCATCAGCACACTGAACCGGTGGACCTGGCGCCCACGCTGGCCTCCTTGCTGGGCCTCAATGCACCCAGCAGCGCCGTCGGCCACGTTCTCACCGAGGCTCTCGCCCATCGTCACATTGAAGAGCCAAGTGGAGGGACGCCATGAGCAGCAGCCCCCCTCTGCCTCCCAAGCCGGAGATGAGTGTCAGCTTTGCCGGCATGCAACTGCGCAATCCGGTGCTGGCTGCCAGCGGCACTTTTGGTTATGGCATCGAGTTTGAGGATGTGGTCGCCCTCGACAAGATTGGCGGCTTCGTTACCAAAGGATTGTCAAAGGACCCGATGGCCGGCAATCCTACTCCGCGGCTTTATGAAACATCCGCCGGCATGCTTAATGCCATTGGCTTGCAGAACATCGGTGCGCGCGCTTTTGTGCTGGAGAAATTGCCGGAATTGCGCAAGCTCAACACCGTGGTCATTGCCAACGTCTTCGGCCATACCCGCGAAGATTACGAAGATACGATTCAGATCCTTAATGAAGGCGAAGGCATTGCCGCCTATGAGCTGAACGTTTCCTGCCCCAATACCGCGGCTGGCGGCATGGTGTTCGGCTGCGATATCCACCTGCTTGATGACGTGGTTTCCACTGCCAAGCGCGCCACCTGGCGGCCGGTGATTGTGAAGCTCTCGCCTAACGTGACCAGTATCGGCACCATGGCCCAGGTTGCCGAAGCCGCCGGCGCCGACGCCATCTCCCTGGTCAACACCTTTCTGGCCATGTCCATTGATGTGGAGACGCGCCGCCCCCGCATTGCCAACGTGACCGCCGGTTTATCCGGCCCCGCCATCAAGCCCATTGCCGTGCGTATGGTGTATGAAGCCGCTCACGCTGTGGATATTCCCGTGATCGGCATTGGCGGCATCAGCACTGCCGCAGATGTGGCGGAGTTCCTGCTGGCCGGAGCTGTGGCGGTGGAGATCGGCACCGCCAGCTACTGGGACCCCTGCGCCACCGAAAACATTGCCCGCGAACTGGAGCAGTGGTGCGCCGTCCACCGCGTGCAAAAGGTTACGGAGCTGATAGGAGCGATGAAAGCAGAGTAAGAGCTTTCAAGGTTTCAAAGTTGCACAGGTTTCAAGGTTTTGGAAACCGTAGTTTCGGGTTTCCAGTTTCAAGTTTCAAAGTCAACTTGCCTTTGAAAACCGAAACTTGAGACTTTGAAACTTGTGAAACCTTCGAAACCTGAATTGGATTCTATTGTGCTGGGATCTCCAGACCTCCGCCATCCTATTGTCCGGAAATCTTCAGCTTGATCTGTTCCGGGATGCGCTCGCGGATTTCCTCGGGCAGGCGATCGTGAATCTGGCGCGCGCCCAGGCGGGCGGCGTCAGCCACCACCAGCGGCGCGGGCGTAGCCACCGCTACCGCCAGCCAAATCAGCGCTGAGAGTGCAAACCCGGCGGCGGCTGCCAGTTCCAGAATCAATGCGTGATGGGGCTCAAAATGGTGGATTACTCCGAAGGCCAGCAGAAAAACCACCGCTGAGGCGCTGGCCAGCACCATCAGCGCAATATCAATGGTCCGGTGCAGTCGCTGCCGCCTGCGGCAGCAGGAGCAGGCAGCGAAGTGGCCCTCATAGTCGTGGCGCATTTCCGGAGCGATCCCGGAAATGTCGTAGCGCCAGCCGGCTAAAATGCTGCCCACGATAGGGTCAACGCACTGTGTTCTCATGACTGACGAACTACAGCCGAAGCGGTTCCAGAGGAGCCGATTGGCTTGCCAGCAGCACCCGGTTGTGCAGCAGGGTACGCCGGCCACTCAGCGCGCGTTCCGCGGTTCCTCTGGCTAGCTCGGGATGATTGTTCTGCTCTGATAGATGCGCCAGCACCACAAACGCTGCATTTCCATCATAGTCGCTGGCGAAAAATTCCGCGAGCGCGTCATTGGAGAGGTGCCCCACCCGGCTCATTACCCGCTGCTTCACCGACCAGGGATACGGGCCGCCGCGCAGCATTTCCAGGTCATGGTTGGATTCCAACATCAGCACATCGCAGCCCCGCACGTGGTGGCGCACGCTGGCTGGCATGTACCCCAGATCGGTCGCAATGGCCAGCTTCACCCCTTCCGTGCGGAAGGTGAACGCCACCGGGTCGGCGGCATCGTGAGGAATGGTGAACGGAGTTACCGAGATGTCGCCTACCGTGAAGCTGCAGCCGGAATTGAACGTTTCCACCCGCTCTGGCTTCCACGCCAGCCCTGTTTTGTCGCGCAGCAGCTTGCGACAGGCCTGGTAAGTCGCGCCCGTCAGGTAAACCGGCACGCCCAGTTTCTTAGCCAGCGTGGCCAGACCGCAGATGTGGTCAGAGTGTTCGTGGGAGATCAGGATGGCGGAGAGCGCGTGCGGATCCTCTCCGCTGGATTTGATGCGTTTGAACGTTTCGCGTCCGGAAAGCCCCGCATCCACCAGGATGCGCGTGCGCCCGCTGGCCACGACGCTGCAGTTGCCCCGGCTGCCGCTGGCCAGCACGGTTAATGTAACCGCCATGTAGGGAGCATAGCGGTTGTGCCCTCCAGCCGGGAGTAACTTCTTGATTAACGTGGCCCCTTAGTGTGGATTTTTGGGCTTACAACGGTATGGGGTGGAAGCAATAGGCCGGTTCTTCCGCTGCCCCGGAAGCTCAGCGCTTAGCAGCGCAATTAGCATTTAGCCCGTTATGATTTTCATTCAAATGAGCAACAGAGGTTCAGGGGCCAAACATTCGTAGCGGGCGAACAACCAACCACTGCGCCTGACCACCAACTACCGTTTCCCCGATTTGATCATCTTCCACAAATCATCCGTCCGGCGCCGTCCCAGCGACCCCACATAAGCGCCCGCATTGCCGGTGATGAATGAGGCGAAGGCTTCATAGATTTGCGCCCGCTCCGTATAGACGTGCAGCACATTGGCGGCAAACAGGCGCGAAAGCGGGATGCAGCCGCACACCACCAGCACCCACCGCCACGGCCTGCCTGGACGTAACGCGCCCATTACCATGCAGAAAAACAGGGCCAGAAATCCGGTCATCATCAGGTCGCCCAGTGTCACCTCCACGAACCCGCTGATACATCCCAACAGCAGCGCCAGCGCGTACCAGGGCGCTTCGCTGCTTGCTGGCTGTGCCGGAACGGCAGCCGGTGACGCCCTTTCCGGCGTGTGGCTGGCAGTTTGTTGTGTTTTGGTGGCAGCGGCGGCTGGTTGCGGCGCAGGCACTTCCGGCATTAAGGGGCCCTCAGCTGGAATAAGTATAGAACCCCCGGCCTGATTTGCGTCCCAGCCAGCCCGCGTCCACCATTTTGACCAGCAGCGGGCAAGGCCGGTACTTGGGGTCGCCTAAGCCACCGTGTAGTACCCGCATGATGTCCAGGCATACATCCAAGCCGATGAAATCGGCCAGGGTCAGCGGGCCCATGGGATGATTCATGCCCAGCTTAAAGACCTCATCCACTGCCTGCGGTGTAGCTACTCCTTCCATTACCGCATACATGGCTTCATTGAGCAGAGGCATGAGCACGCGGTTGGAAACGAACCCGGGAGCGTCGTTCACCTCTACCGGGGTTTTGTCCAGTTTCACCCCCAGCGCTCGCACCGCCTCATAAGTTTCCTGCGAGGTGGCCAGGCCGCGAATCACCTCCACCAGCTTCATCACCGGCACCGGATTGAAGAAGTGCATGCCGATCACCTGCTGCGGCCGCCTGGTCAGCGCGCCCAGCTTGGTGATCGAAATGGAAGAGGTGTTTGAAGCCAGAATCACTTCCGGGCGGCATACTTGATCCAGCTCGCGGAAAAGCTGTGCCTTGATTTCGAACTTCTCGGTGGCCGCTTCCACCACGAAGTCGCAGGCCGCCAGCCGCTGCCGCTCGGTCACCGTCTGGATGCGCGCCAGGGCCGCGCTCCGGTCCTCGGCGGTAATTTTGTTCTTGGCAACTTCGCGTTCCAGGTTCTTGCTGATGGTGCCCAGAGCGCGCTCCAGAAAGCGCTGTTCCACGTCGCAGAGCACTACCTGGTAGCCATGGCCGGCAAACACGTGGGCGATGCCATTGCCCATGGTGCCTGCCCCCACCACTCCAACAGTGTTGATCTCCATGCTGGCCTCGCGCCTACAGACGAAACCTAAAAGTGTAGCAGGGAAGCCGAGGCGGGATCAGGCACGAAGGGTTTTAATAAGGTCTGTGGAAGCTTTTGAGGCTGAGGATCTAAGGCTCAATTAAGGGGCGTGCTCGGGCGACCGGTGACTCAACCGACTAGAAATCTATCTCACAAATCGATTTTGAAAGGGTGCGGCTTCAGCCGCACCGCCCAGGGCGCAAAGAAATTAGGGCTTTAGCCCCTGAGGGTGCGGAAAATTTGATGCTCGTACAGCTGGAATGACGCGTCAAAGAGGAGAAGTAGGTCCTTCAGTCGTGCTCTTTCGCAAGACTCGGTCGCACTTTCTCCAGGATCACAAATATAGGAACTTGGCACGCTTAGAGCCGTGAACCTCGGACAAGAAAGTGGCGCAAGGATGCCGGTCCGGGGCTAGATGCTGGTGCTAATTGCGAAGTGCAGACGCTCGGTGCTCGCTACTTGGTACTATCCCCGCTTCCCCGCCACGTCCAGCCTGACTTCCGCGTGTTTGAGCGCTTCCAGCGCGCGGGCGAAATCAGTATTGGGATCGTTGCTGTGCAGCATCTGTTCGGCCTTTTCTTTGGCCCGCCGGGCGCGCTCCACGTCAATATCCTCGGCGCGTTCCGCGGTTTCCGCCAGAATGGTCACCCGCGTGGGCAGCACCTCCGCAAAGCCCCAGGCCATCGCCAGGTAATGACTAAGCCCGTTGATGCGATAGCTGAGCTCGCCCACGCTTAGCTCGGTAATCAGAGGCGCATGTCCCGGCAATATTCCCAGGTACCCGTTCTTGCCGGGAATTTGCACCTCGGTCACCGCGTCCTGCACCACCAGTCGCTCCGGGGTCACAATTTCGAGTTGGATAGTATCTGGCAAAACCCAGTTCTCAGTACTCAGTACTTAGTAAAACCAACTGCCTACTGACCGATATTCCTCGCTCACCGAAGCCAGTTCCCAGCTCCACGAAACCAACTGGCCACTGGCCACTGACAACTGCCTTTATGCTGCTGCCGCCTTCAGCTTGCCGGCGTGCTCCAGCACTTCGTCAATGTCGCCTTTCATGTAGAAAGCCTGTTCGGGGATGTCGTCGTGCTTGCCCTCCAGGATTTCCTTGAAGCTGCGCACCGTGTCCTGGATTTTTACGTACCGTCCCTGCAGGCCGGTAAACTGCTCGGCCACATGGAAGGGCTGCGACAGGAACTTCTGGATCTTGCGTGCCCGCGCCACCATCACCTTCTGGTCTTCGCTGAGCTCGTCAATCCCCAGAATGGCGATGATGTCCTGTAGATCCTTGTAGGTCTGCAGCACCTTCTTCACGCCCTGCGCCACGTCATAGTGCTCCTGGCCGACAATGCGCGGGTCAAGAATGCGCGAAGTGGAGCCCAGGGGGTCCACCGCCGGGTAAATGCCGATTTCAGTCAGCGGCCGCGACAGCACCGTGGTGGCATCCAGGTGAGCGAAGGTGGTGGCCGGCGCCGGATCCGTCAAATCGTCCGCCGGCACATAAATCGCCTGCACTGAGGTGACCGAGCCTTTCTTGGTGGAAGTAATCCGTTCCTGCAGTTCGCCCATCTCCGTGGCCAGGTTGGGCTGGTAGCCTACCGCGCTGGGCATGCGGCCCAGCAGCGCCGAAACCTCCGAGCCTGCCTGGGTGAAGCGAAAAATGTTGTCAATAAACAGCAGCGTGTCCGCCCCTTCCACGTCCCGGAAGTATTCCGCCACGGTCAGCCCGGTCAGCGCCACCCGCAGCCGCGCGCCCGGCGGCTCCGTCATCTGCCCATAAATCAGCGCCGCTTTCGATTCCTCGGGTTTGCCTGGTTTAATGACGCCCGACTCGCTCATTTCCAGCCACAGGTCGTTGCCTTCGCGGGTGCGCTCTCCCACACCGGCAAATACGGAGAAGCCGCCATGCTGCTTGGCTACGTTGTTGATCAGTTCCATGATCACAACTGTCTTGCCCACGCCCGCGCCCCCGAACAGCCCGATCTTGCCGCCCTTCAAAAACGGCTGGATCAGGTCAATCACTTTGACGCCGGTTTCAAACATCTCCGCCGTGGTGGACTGCTCGTCGAAGGCCGGGGCCGGGCGGTGAATGGGAAGCCGCTGCTTGGCTTGGATGGGGCCCAGTTTGTCCACCGGTTCGCCAATCACGTTCATGACCCGCCCTAGCGTGCCCGCGCCCACCGGCACGGTGATGGGCTCGCCCAGGTCAATGGCTTTCATCCCCCGCACCATGCCGTCAGTGGGCTCCATGGCCACGCAGCGCGCCCGGCCTTCGCCCAGGTGCTGTTCGATTTCCAAAATGACGTTGATTTCCATCGGTGTGTTGAAGCCGTCGCCCACCACCCGCACCGCCTGGTAGATGGGTGGCAGTTTGGCTTCCGCGAATTGCACGTCCACTACCGGTCCGGCGATTTGAATTACGTGTCCAATATTTTCAGGCATGTATTAGTTCCCAGTTTGCTGGTTGTCAGTTGTCAGTTGCCAGTAGCACTTAGCACTTCGCCTTTAGCCAACCACGATTGTGCTGGACTCAGCAATGCCGTTCACGGGCTAAATGCTAACTGCCAGGTGCCAATAGCTGCTTTTCACAGCGCCGCGGCGCCGCTCACAATTTCGATAATTTCCTTCGTAATCTTGGCCTGCCGCGCCCGGTTCATAGCCAGGGTCAGCGCGTCAATCATCTCGCTGGCATTGTTGGTGGCCGCATCCATGGCGGTCATACGCGCCGCGTGTTCCGCCGCCACCGACTCCAGCAATGTATGAAACACGCGCAGTTCCACGTAGCGCGGCAGCATGCTGTTGAACAGTTCTTGCGGCGGCTGTTCGTAAATGTAGTCCACGGGCGCGGCGGCGAAGGCGACAGCGCGCTCGTCAATGGCCTTGGTGTCGGCCTCGCTGATTGTGACGCCCGCCGATTTTGCGGCTTCTGCCATGCGCACCTTTTCTTGCTCTGCCAGTTCTTCCGCCTGGCGCACTCCGGAAGCGCCGATCTGTGCGATGGGCAGCACTTCATCCACCACCACCCGCTGCGACACTACCGATTTGAACTCGTTGTAGAGCACATATACGGCGTCAATTTCGCAGCGCTTGTAGCGCTCGATCACACTTTGGCCCAGGGCCTTGCCCTGCGCAAATTCCAGCCGCCCCAGAATGCCTATGTGTTCGCCCACAATCTGCACCGCGCCGGAACGGCTCTCCGCCCGCGGCGCCGGCGCCAGCCTTTCTTCCGTCGCCTCCGAGATCTCAGGTTGTTCCACGGGAGCTACCGGGAAGCGCCGGCGGAAGAAGTCGCGTGCCTTCCGCCCCACGGTTTCAATATCAATATTTTTCCCCTGCTTGGCCTGGATGAAGCGCATGGCCGCTTTCAGGATATTGGCGTTGAAGGCGCCCGCCAGACCCTTATCCCCGGTGACCACAATCAGCAGAATCGTGTTCTCCGGGCGCTGCGCCAGCAGCGGATGGTGTGGCTCGCCCGTTTCCGGATCGTAGATCTCGGCGCGCATTACCAGCGACTTGAGCACGTTGGTGAGCATTTGCGCGTAGGGCCGCGCTGAAAGCGCTCGCTCCTGCGCCCGCCGCAGCCGTGCCGCAGAAATCATCTTCATGGCGCGCGTGATCTGCCGCGTGTTGCGCACGCTTCTGATCCGCCGCCGGATGTCGAGTATGCCCGCCATGAATCAGTTTCAGTTCTCAGTTGCGAGTTTTTAAATTGACGATTGACGAATTATGAATGACCAATGAAAACCCAGCCCCCAGCATCGGTGATAATTCGTCCTCACTTCAATCGTCAATTACTTAATTCTTCATTCTGCATTCGTCATTCTTCAATCATCTTGCCGCCGCCTGCCGCTCCGCCACGAACCGCTCCTTGCACTCCTTCAGGACCTTGTTCATCTCCGTCTTCAGCTGGTCGTCAAGGGCTCTCTTTTTCATGATGCTCTCGAATAGACCCGGATTCATGGTGTCTACGTATTCGTAGAGCGCCTTTTCGAAGGGCCGCACCTGCCCCACCGGCACATCGTCCAGGTAGCCATTGGTGCCGGCGTAAATGATCAGAATCTGCTTGGAGAAGGGAAGCGGCGAGTACTGGTCCTGCTTGAGCACCTCGACCAGGCGCTCGCCGCGCGCCAGTTGCGCTTGTGTGGCTTTGTCCAGGTCGCTGCCGAACTGCGCGAAAGCGGCCAGCTCGCGATACTGCGCCAGCTCCAGCTTCAGGGTGGCCCCCACCTGCTTCATGGCTTTAATGGCGGCCGTAAACCCAACACGGCTAACCGACAAGCCCACGTTCACCGCCGGCCGGATGCCGCTGTTGAACAGGTCGGTTTCCAGATAAATCTGCCCGTCTGTAATAGAAATAACATTGGTCGGAATGTAGGCGGAGACGTCGCCTGCCTGGGTCTCGATAATGGGCAGCGCGGTTAGCGAGCCGCCGCCCAAATCCTTGCTCAGCTTGGCCGCGCGCTCCAGCAGCCGCGAGTGCAGGTAGAACACGTCGCCGGGATAAGCTTCCCGCCCCGGCGGCCGCCGCAGCAACAGCGAAATTTCGCGATAGGACGCCGCGTGTTTGGAAAGATCGTCGTAAATCACCAGCGCGTGCCGGCCATTGTCGCGGAAATACTCGCCCATGGCGCAGGCCGCATAAGGGGCAATATACTGCATCGGGGCCGGCTCCGATGCCGATGCCGCTACCACGATGGTGTATTCCATGGCCCCGAAGTCACTCAGCGTTTTCACTACCTGCGCAATAGAAGACCGCTTCTGCCCGATGGCGCAGTAGATACAAATCAGGTCGCCGCCCTTGTTGTTGATAATCGTATCCAGGGCGATGGCGGTCTTGCCCGTCTGCCGGTCGCCGATGATCAGCTCTCGCTGTCCGCGCCCGATGGGAATCATGCTGTCAATGGCCTTCAGGCCAGTGGCCATGGGCTCGCGCACCGGTTGCCGCGAAATTACGCCCGGCGCCAGCCGCTCCAGCGGGATGTACTTGTCGCTGGCAATCGGACCCTTGTCGTCAATGGGCTGGCCGAGCGAATTCACCACTCGCCCAACCAGGGCCTCGCCCACGGGCACGCTCATGATTTGCCCAGTGCGCTTGACTTGGTCGCCTTCCCGCACTTCCGTGTAGTCGCCCAGCAGCACCGAGCCCACCTGGTCTTCTTCCAGGTTCATGGCGATGCCTTTTACGTCGTGCGGGAACGAAAGCAGTTCGCCGGCCATCGCCTTGTCCAGGCCATAGAGCCGGGCGATGCCGTCGCCCAGGGAGATCACCGTGCCTACCTCGTCCACGGCGATCTTGGATTCGTAGTTCTCGATCTGCTCGCGAATCAGTTCTGTGATTTCGTCAGCTTTAATTTGTGCCATGCATCAGTTCTCGGTTCTCATTTCTCAGTTGTCAAACCTTAAAGAGCGCGCGGCTGTAGCGTGCAGACCCAGCCGCTTCGAAAGAGCACGGCTTCAGCCGTGCCGTACAGGCTTCCAATTCTCCCGGCTTTAGCCGCTGAGGCCTTGGTCCTCACTCAGTTCTCAGTAGCTGGTCGTCAGTAGTTAGTAGTTGGCATCCGTTGCCACTAGCCATGGCCTGCTGGCGGACGACTAACGCCCAGCTACCAACGACCAACTACCGATCTTCCACCAGATGTTCGCGAATCTTGTTCAACTGTCCCAGAATCGAGCCGTCGTAGATGGTGCTGCCCACCTTGATGACTGCGCCTCCCAGGAGACTGGCATCTCGGGAATAGCTGGCCCGTACCTGCTTGCCGGTGAGCCGCCCGAGTTCTCTCTCCAGCATCCGTTTTTCCTCCGGGCTCAGGTCGCGGGCGCTGATGATTTCCGCTTTGGTCAGGTCCAGGCGCCGGTCCAATTCCACCTCGAACTGGCGCACAATCTGGTGCAGCAGCGGAATGCGTTCGTGGTCAATCAGCACCGCTATGAAATTGCGTGTCATGGCGGAAATGCCGGCGCGCCGCACCAGCGCGTCCAGCACCGCGCGCTTCTGCGCCGCCGGCAGGGCGGGAGCTTCCCAAACCCGGCGCAGCTCGCTGTTCTGTTCCACCACTTCCGCCAGCGAATGCAATTCGCTTCGCACCTGGTCGGGGTTCAGGTTGCGCTCGGTCACCACGTCGGCGAAGGCGCGAGCGTAGCGGTTGCCGATTGCAGCCATGCGCTAGCGTTTGTCCTTTCCGCCATTGCTGCGCGGCCCGCCCATGCCGTTGCTCAGTTGTTCGGCGAAGCCGCGCACCAGCGCCGCGTCTGTATCCTGGTCAATGTGAATTCGCTTTTCCGCCAGCGCCACCGAGAGCTCCGCGGCATAAGCCTTCAATTCCCGCCGCGCCATAGTGGCAGCGGCCGCGATTTCCTGTTCGGCTCCTTCTACCATCCGGCGCGCATCCTGCGCCGCCGCCAGCCGCAGCTTTTCTTCTTCGCTGCCCGCTTCCTTCTCCGCTTGCTGTTGCATGGCTGCAATCTCCTGATCCATCCGCGAGAGCCGGGCCTCGATTTCTCCCAGCCGCCGGTTAGCCTCGGCGCTGGCCCGCGCCGCTTCTTCCATCGCTTTGCGGATGCTGGCGGTTCGGTTGCGGAACATGGCCGGGATGCGTGAGCGTGAGATCAGATAAATCAGCAGCGCTAGCACCGCAAAATTCAGGATGAAGGCCAGCCAGTACGCGCCTCGTACTCCAATGCCCAGCGCTTTTCCCAACCAGCGCACCGAGGGTGAAAACTTGAATTGGGCGGTCTGGTCACTCTCCCCCGCCGCTTCCCGCGAGGCTTCCGCCAGTTCTTGCCCGAAGCTTTTGCTGCTCCCCTCCTGGGCTGCCTGGTCCGCTTTCTGTGGGCGCCTACTTTTCTGGGCGGCCGGCGCGGTTTGGGCCCCCTTCGGCGGGGCCGCTATCGCCCCCGTCGGCACGATCGTGAACAGCAGCAGCAAGGCAAGCGCGCTCAGCAGGAACACACGTACGAGCCCACGCCCCGAAATCGTATGGGTTTGCGGTGTGCGCCTCATGGGTGGCCGCCGGCTACCGGTTTTTGCGCCGCCGCGGCCGGCCTCAGGAGGGCGCGAATAATCTCGTCCGCCAGCCGGGCCGCTTCTACCTCCAGCCCGCCCTGGGCCGCCGTCTTATCCCGCTCTATTGCTGCCCGTGCTTGCGCCACTTGTTGCTGGGCATGGGCCTTGGCTTCTGCCAGCGCCGCCGCTCGCGCCTCCTGAGCCTGCTTCCGCCTGGCCTCCTGGGCCTTAAACAGCGCCGCCCGCGCCTCTCTCAGCCGCTGTTCGTAAAAGGCGGCTTTGGCTTCCGCTGCGCTAATATCCGCCCGCGCCCGCTCCATGGCGCCTTCGGTGCGGCTGTGCCGCTCCGCTAGCACCCGCGACAAAGGACGGTGCACCAGCGCCCGGTACCCGGCAAACACCACCAGCAAAAGCAGTATGGTGGGGATGGCGCCAAGCAGGTATCCGCCTAATTGCCTGAGAATTTCGTCCATGTCCCTGTGGTAAAGACCGCCTGGAAAGCCCGCGAGAATGACTGGGCTAAACTCTAGAACCTACCATCTGCCTTTGAGCAGTGTCAACGCAACTTCAGCTACTCGCCGGCTTATTCCGCTCGCCTGTAAGTCCCATTTTTGAACAGCTTACAAGGCAAACTCGTATTCCCCCTTGACTTTCGTCCTCAGGGGACTAGCATATAGACATCACCTCCGATCCAATTCAGGGTCGAATGGGCTGGAGGCCAAGGAATGTCACCGCTTCTTGGTCTCCGGCCCATTTAATTTTTGCGCCAAAGCCCCTTGCCTTTGCCCTGTCATGCTGAGCGGAGCTTGGCGATTAACTCGTGAAGCCGAATCTCCTGCTCCTTTGACGCTGTCATGCTGAGCGAAGCCCTCCGATTCGCTTGCGAACCGGCAGGCGAAAAACCCCTATGCCGTGCCAACTATCATCACGATATCGGGGAGTTCTTGCCAATCACCCCCGGCCGAGATCCGGCCGCCAGCTACCCACTACAATGTTTCCACCATGTTCTCCCGCAAGATCCGCGTGGAATACGAAGCCGACGGCCAGCGCCATCCTTGCCCGCAGAAGTGGCTCGATAGCTTCAGCATGCGCAACTTCACCAACGCCTCCATCTTCGACGACACTCTCCCCATCGCCGACGGCCTGATGGAAATCGGCGCCCGCGTCCCCCTCGCTGAGCTCAAGGAAAAGATGGAAGACTGGTTCCGCCGTAAGAGCTACCTGCCCACGGGAGCGGAGTTGTGCCTGACCCAGCAGGCATGACATGAACAGAGGCTGCTAGCTTCCCCGCCTCCTGCTCCTACTTGTCGTAATGCAGCAGCGAGTACACGTCGTAGGGTGCCAGCTTGTCCCGGCCCTTGAGGAAGTCGAGTTCCACCACGAACCCCAGCCCGGCAATCTCCGCTCCTAGCGACTTGGCCAGATGCACCGAGGCCTCCGCGGTTCCGCCCGTCGCCAGCAGGTCATCCACGATGATTACCCGCTGCCGGGGCTCGATGGCGTCGCGGTGAATCTCAAGCGCCGCCTTGCCGTACTCCAGTTGGTAATCCCAGCGCGCCGTCTCGGCCGGAAGCTTGCCCGGCTTGCGCAGTGGCACAAATCCCGCGTTCAGCCGGTAGGCTAGAGCCGGGCCAAATATGAAGCCCCGCGCCTCGATCCCCAGCACCAGGTGCGGCTTTTTGGGCAGGTAATACTCGGCTAGCGCATCAATCAGCGTGGCGTAGCCCACGCGGTCTTTCAGCAAGGTAGTGATGTCGTAGAAGAGGATTCCCTTGACCGGGAAATCGGGAACTTCGCGAATCAGCTTTTTCAGGTGATCACAATTGGTGCGGCCGCTCGGCTGCGCCATCTACCAGGCTCCTTCAATGTGGAATGAATTTAATCCGGCTACCGGCTTGGCCTCTTTCTCCTCCACCGCATCCACCCGCGCCGCTCGCGGCCCCTGCTGCAGGCGAGAGCGCAAGCCGCTGAGCTGCTCGCGCGTGCCCATGGCCAGCACTTCCACGCTGCCGTCGGCGTTGTTGCGCACCCAGCCGGAAACGCCCAGCATATGCGCCTCGCGCTCCACGAACCAGCGAAAACCTACCCCCTGTACCCGCCCCCGCACTACAAAGCGGCGAGCGCGGAGGTCCGCGGTCTTGTCAGTTGGAGTCATTCGGGATTGACGATTGAAGATTGACGATGGTTGATTTAACAACCCGCTGCGCGCGCCTTTCAATCGTCAATCGTAATTCGTCAATTAGACCAATCGTCAGTCAGTTTACGCTCTGGACAAATACGCCCCTTCCGACGTATCCACCCGGATCTTCTCGCCTTCATTGATGAAAGGCGGCACCTGCACAATCAGCCCGGTTTCCGTTTTGGCCGGTTTGGTCACGCTGCTGGCGGTGGCGCTCTTCAGTCCGGGTTCGGTCTCCACCACCGTCAGGTCCACCGTCTGCGGCAGCTCCACGCCTACGGCTTTGCCGTCGAAGAACTCCACGTCAATTTGCAGGTTGGGGATCAGATAATCTACCGCGTCGCCCAAAATGTCCTTGCCCAGGTAGGTCTGCTCGTAGTTCTCGGTGTTCATGAAGTAGTAGCTGTCGCCGTCGTTG
>DATJEH010000182.1:0-16685 GCA_035496875.1 Terriglobales bacterium
CAGAAGAAGGTGCAGGTCCTATGCCTGCAGGAGCTTTTTTACGGGCCGTATTTTTGCGCCGAGCAGAATGGGCGCTGGTATGAGCTGGCGGAACCGGTTCCAGAGGGCGCCACTACCAAGCTGATGCGCAAGCTGGCCGCCAAGCACCACATGGTGCTGGTTGTTCCGGTGTACGAACAGCCCATGCCAGGTCTTTATTTCAACACCGCGGCGGTGATTGACGCGGACGGAAGCTACCTGGGCAAGTACCGCAAACATCACATTCCGCACTGCCATCCCGGGTTCTGGGAGAAATTTTACTTCACTCCCGGAGATCTGGGTTATCCCGTTTTCCAGACAAAACACGCGCGGGTGGGAGTTTACATCTGCTACGACCGGCACTTTCCCGAGGGGGCGCGCATTTTGGGGCTCAACGGAGCGGAGGTTGTTTTCAACCCGTCGGCGACGGTAGCGGGCCTTTCCGAATATTTATGGGAACTGGAACAGCCGGCGCACGCGGTGGCGAATGGCTACTTTGTGGGAGCAATCAACCGGGTGGGCGAAGAGAAGCCGTGGAGCATCGGCGAATTTTATGGCAAGAGCTACTTTTGCGATCCGCGGGGCAAGATTGTGGCCCAGGCGAGCCGCGATAAGGACGAATTGATAACGTCAGACCTCGACCTGGACATGATCACCAAGGTGCGGCAGACGTGGCAATTCTTCCGCGACCGGCGTCCGGAGACCTACACGCAACTGACGTCGCAATCGGCGTTCAGCGCGGCAGCAGACTGAGAGCCTTCGCCATGGCTGCCACCCCGTCCTCAACGGCACCCGCGCGCGTCACCGGCAGTTCGCTCTACAACCCTGACCTGGCGCCGGTTCCCGCCGAACGCCGCACCTGGGGTACCTACAACTACGCCGCCTTGTGGATCTCGATGTCGGTGAACATCCTGACCTACATGCTGGCGGCCAGCCTGATCCAGGGAGGAATGGACTGGAAACAGGCGCTGGCCACGGTGTTCGTGGGCAACTGCATTGTGCTGGCGCCGATGCTGCTGAATTCACACCCAGGCGCACGCTACGGCATTCCGTTTCCGATATTGGCGCGGGCGTCGTTCGGGGTGCTGGGAGCGAATGTGGCGGCTTTGCTGCGCGCCATCGTGGCCTGCGGCTGGTTTGGTATTCAGACCTGGATTGGCGGCGAAGCCATCAACACGCTGGTGGCCACGCTGTGGCCGCAGTGGAGGCAGGTGACGCTGGGGCCGTGGCTGTGCTTCTTTCTGTTCTGGCTAGTCAACCTGGTGGTGATCATAAAGGGCGTGGAGTGGATCCGGGCGCTGCAGAGTTTCAGCGCGCCGGTGCTGATCGGGGTTGGATTGCTGCTGCTGGCGTGGGCGTATCGTGCCGCGCACGGCTTCGGGCCGATGCTGGCCGCGCCCTCGAAGTTCGCGAATTTCCCCGACTTTCTGAAATTTTTTGTGCCGGCGCTGAATGGAACCGTGGGTTTCTGGGCCACGCTTTCACTGAATATCCCCGACTTCACCCGCTTCTCGCGCAGCGTACGACAGCAGGCGGTAGGGCAGGCGGTGGCGCTGCCCACTACCATGGCGCTGTATTCCTTCATCGGAATCGCGGTGACTTCGGCGACGGTGGTGATTTACGGCAGCGCCATCTGGGATCCGGTACAGTTGCTTAGCCGCTTTCATTCTCCCTTCGCGGTGGTGGTCGCACTGCTGGCAATTCTTCTGGCCACTCTGAATGTGAACATCGGTGCCAACGTGGTGTCGCCGGCCAATGATTTTTCCAACCTGCGGCCGAGGCTGATCAGCTTTCGCACTGGCGGAATTATTACCTGTTTTGCAGGCGTGGCCATGATGCCGTGGAAGCTGCTGGCCAACTACAAGACTTTCATTCTGGGCTGGCTGGGCGGATATGCGGCGCTGCTTGGGCCGCTGGCCGGCGTTCTGATTTGCGACTACTACCTGATTCGTCGCCGCATTCTGGTGGTGGATGATCTGTACCTGCGCGGAGGCGCGTACGAGTACTCTGCCGGCGTGAACTGGCGGGCGGTGGCGGCGCTGGCGATGGGGGCGGGGGTGGCACTGTCTGGGCTGGTGATTCCACAGCTGCGTTTTTTGTACGACTACTCGTGGTTTGCCGGATTCGTGATTGCTTTCGCTGCGTATTACTCCCTGATGCGCCTCTCCGGCGCCGCCGAACCTGCGGCAGAGGCCTGAACCCCCATGGCGCGCCCGTTCCTTATAGACACCGACACAGCTTCCGACGATGCCGTAGCGCTCATCATGGCGCTGCGCGCCCCCAACGTTCAGGTAGTCGCCATCACCACGGTGGCGGGCAACGTTGGGGTGCGGCAGTCCACGCGCAATGCGCTGTTCACGGTGGAACTCTGCGGAGCCCAGGTTCCGGTTTATGCCGGCGCGGAGAAGCCGCTGCTTCGCCCCTATCAGAATGCCACCTGGTTTCACGGGCGCGACGGCCTGGGAGACCACAACTATCCAGCTCCCCGCCAGGCGCCCGAAGAGCTGCATGCCGCCGATGCCATGATCGCGGCCGCGGAGAAGCATCCCGGGCTGACGCTGGTTACGCTGGGGCCGCTGACTAATGTTGCGCTGGCCCTGGCCAAGCGGCCGGATATCACGGCCAAGGTGGGCCGCTGCGTGATCATGGGAGGAGCGCCCTGCTGCGAGGGCAACGTAACTCCCGCCGCGGAGTACAACATCTGGGTAGACCCCGAGGCGGCGCGCATCGCCTTCCGCAGCGGGCTTCCCATCGAACTGATCGGCTGGCAGCTCTCCCGAGGAGAAGCGGTGGTGAAGGAAAGCGATATCGAACGCCTTCAGGGACTCAATACCGAAGTGGCCCGCTTCGCCATCGAGTGCAACAGCCAGGCGCGGAAAGCTTACAAGATTCAGACCGGAGAAGACGGCATCTCGCTGCCTGACCCGGTGGCCATGTGCGTTGCCCTTGACCCGAGCGTGGGGACGGAGTGGAGCACGCATTATGTGGATATCGAAACACACAGCGAGCTGACGCGTGGAATGACGGTGGTGGACCGGCTTAACGTGGCTGGAGATGAGCGCAATCAGGCGGTCTGGGCTCCCGCGCTGGAGAACAAGCACAAAGCCAAAGTGTGCTGGGCGATTGATGCGGCAAGATGGAAGCAGTCTCTGCTTTCCGCGCTGCAATAAGTTTGGCAGGGAACTGCGGACTGCGCGGCGGCGCATATGAACACTCGACAGGCGACGGGCGGGCGGTGACCGCGCTAGCCTTGGCGGATCGGTGCGTGGCGTCCTACTGTGAAGTAATGTGCCGGGCAAAAGCGTCCAGCTGGGCTTCCTCATCGCCTGACATTAAATAGAGGTTGAACTGAGTGACGCCGGCCGCGGCCAGCGCATGTAGCTTCTCCACCTGCTGACTGGCGGCTCCGACCAGGCAGAAGCGGTCCACCACTTCATCGGAGACGAACTGCTTGTTGTCACTCGCCACTTCGCAGTGATGGCGGTAATCGTAGCCGGGGCGGTTGCGCACATAGGAAACCAGAGCCGGGGGCAGCTCTTCCGGCTGGTAGCGGGCGATCAAGTCCACCACGTGGTTGGAAACCAGGGCGGGAAACCAGCGCACTCGCTCGCGCGCCGCTTTCAAGTCATCCGACACCCAGGCAGGCGCGGCGGCCATGATTTCAATGTCGGCGCGCTTACGGCCGGCTTCCTTTGCACCCTGCCAAACAAAGCCCAGGCACCAGGCGATGAGGTCAGGATCGGCGAACTGCAGAATGATGCCATCGGCGATGCGGCCCGCCAGGGTGAGAACCTTGGGGCCATAACCGGCGATCCACACGCGTGGCGAACCCTGAGCCCAGGTGATCTGCGTGGGCTGGCCGTCGTAGTGGATCTCGCGGCCGGCGGTTAAGGCGCGGAAATCAGAAATGGCCTCTTCCAAATGAGCGGAGGTGACCGGCTTCTTGCCCAGCACGCGGCGGGAGCTGTCGCCGCGTCCGATGCCCAGTTCCATGCGCCCGCCGGAGATCACGTTGAGGGTGGCATAGAGGCTGGCGGTGACGGTGATGTCGCGCACCGCGGGATTGGTCACGCAGGTGCCAAGATGCAGCTTAGAAGTCTTCGCCGCCATCAGCGCGAGCAGAGGATAGGGATCTTTCCACAGGATGTGAGAATCGAAGATCCAGCCGTACTGGAATCCAGCCTGCTCGGCTTGGCGGGCGAGTCCTAGGATGCGCTCTACGGACAGATCGGGTTTGAGGGTGAAGCCGAACTGCATAGCCACCTCCGCCGAGGAGGGCGAGTTTAGCACAGGTGTAAAATGCTGCACGTCTCAGCCGGTACGGGAACCCACCGGGAAAAAATGCGTGGAGTTCAGTCGTCGCCGCTCTTCGGAGGTGTCACTTGGCTTCAAAGACAATAGGGGTCAGCCAGAAAGCAGGGCTTTCACGCGAGGAGATCAACCGCAAGCAGAAGGAGTACATTTTCCCTTCGGTCACGAATTATTTCTCCGAGCCCCTGCCATTAGAGCGCGGCTACATGCAGCACGTGTGGGACGTGGAGGGCCGCAAGTACCTCGACTTCTTCGGCGGGATTGTGACCGTAAGCGTAGGCCATTGCAACCCGCGGGTGACGGGGCCGATGAAGGAGCAGATAGACAAGCTGCAGCACGTTTCTACCTGCTTCCCCATGGAACCAATGGTCAACCTGGCGGAGAAGCTGGCGCAGATCACGCCGGGGGCGCTGCAAAAATCGTTTTTCACCAATAGCGGCACGGAGGCCAATGAAACCGCGGTGCAACTGGCGCGCATGCATACGGGAAATTTCGACGTGGTGGCGCTGCGGCACGGCTACAGCGGGCGCTCATCGCTGGCGCGCAGCCTCACGGGCCAGAACACCTGGCGGCGCGGAACCATCCAGGTGGGCGTGGTGCACGCTATGAATCCCTATTGCTACCGCTGCCCTCTGGGACTGAAGTATCCCGATTGCGGCGTGGCCTGCGCGCGCGACCTGGAGGAGGTGATCCAGACCTCGACTTCGGGGCGGATTGCGGCGTTTCTTGCCGAACCCATTCAGGGGGTAGCCGGGTTTATCACACCGCCGAAAGAATATTTCAAGCTGGCGTTCAATATTGTGAAGCAGTATGGCGGCGACTTCATTGCCGACGAAGTGCAGACCGGCTGGGGCCGCACCGGGCGCAAGTGGTTCGGCATCGAGCACTGGGAGGTGGAACCGGACATCATGACCGCGGCCAAGGGCCTGGGTAACGGCGTGCCCATCGGGCTGACCGTGGCGCGGCCGGAGATTGCCGATTCTATGCAGGGGCTGACCATCTCCACCTTTGGCGGCAACCCGGTGACCTGCGTGGCCGCCAAGGCGGTGATTGACGTGGTGGAAGAAGATGACCTGCGTACGAACGCCGCCGTGGTGGGCGGGTACTTCCGGCAAAAGCTGGAAGAGTTGCAGCAGAAACACGCGCTGATCGGCGATGTGCGCGGCATGGGGCTGATGCAGGCCATGGAACTGGTGGAGGACCGGCAGACTAAGAAGCCTGCGGCTGCGGCCACCGCAGCGCTGATGGAGGAAGCACGCAAGCGCGGGCTCCTGGTAGGCAAGGGCGGGCTGTGGGGGAACGTAATTCGCATGTCGCCGCCGCTCACCATCGGCAAAAGCGACGTGGAAGAAGCGATACGGATTCTGGATGAGAGCTTCAGCGGGGTGAAAAAGAGCACGAACTGATTCCTGCGCCCGGTTGTTAAAAGCACAATGCATTCCGTCGCCGACGGGTCGATGCGATTCTCGAAACACAAGGTCCCTCGACCCGGGCTGGTCTCGCAGGCTCGACCCGCCCTCGCTCGGGATGAGAGATGAAAGGGAGAAATGGGATTCGACACCATCATTACCGGCGGAACGGTAGTCACGGCGACGGACACCTACCCCGCCGATGTAGCGATTTCGAATGGCATAGTGGTGGCGGTCGGAAAGAACCTGCCCCGGGAGAACGCACGGCAGATTGTTGATGCGGCGGGCAAGTACGTGATGCCGGGGGGAATTGACGTGCACACGCACCTGGACATGCCTTTCGGGGGCACAACCAGCTCGGATGATTTCGAGACCGGAACACGGGCGGCGGCTTTCGGTGGGACCACCACGCTGATAGATTTCGCCATCCAGTACAAGGGGCAGGGGCTGCGGCAGGCGTTCGATACCTGGATGAAGAAGGCGGAAGGCAAGGCGGTGTGCGATTACGCATTTCATTGCATCATCACCGACATGCCGGACAGCCGGCTGCCCGAAATCAAGCCGCTGGTGGAGGAGGGGGTGACCAGCTTCAAGCTGTTCATGGCTTATCCCGGCGTTTTTATGCTGGATGACGCCACCATCTTCAAGACCTTCCAGGCGGCGGCTAAGCAGGGCGCGATGGTGTGCATGCACGCGGAAAACGGCGGCGCCATTGATGTGATAGTGAAACAGGCGCTGGCGGAAGGAAAAACCGCGCCCAAGTATCACGCGCTGACGCGGCCGACGACGGCGGAAGCGGAGGCCACGGCGCGGGCGATCGCGCTGGCGGAGATGGCGCACGCACCGGTTTATATCGTGCATTTGAGCTGCAACGACGCGCTGGAGAAGGTACGGGAGGCGCGCGACCGGGGACTGCCGGTGCACGCGGAAACCTGCCCGCAGTACCTGTATCTTTCGCTCGAGAACTTCGACGTGCCCGGTTTCGAAGGGGCGAAATACGTATTCACGCCGCCGCTGCGGGAGAAGTGGCACCAGCAGAAGTTGTGGGAGGGGCTGAAGAATGATCTGGAAGTGGTTTCCACCGATCATTGCCCGTTCTGTTTCAAAGAACAGAAGGAACTGGGGAGAGATGATTTTACGAAGATTCCCAACGGCGGCCCCGGCATCGAGCACCGGCTCAGCCTGGTGTACAGCGGAGGAGTAGCCGGTGGGCGCTTCAGTGTGAACCGCTTCGTGGAACTGGTCTCGACAACGCCGGCCAAGCTTTTTGGGCTCTACCCGCACAAGGGAACCATCGCCGCCGGGTCGGACGCCGATCTGGTAATTTTCAATCCGCAGCGCAAGCACAAGATCAGCGCCCGGACCCACCACATGCGCGTGGATTATTCGATGTTTGAAGGGATCGAGGTTACGGGTATGCCGGATGTGGTCATGTCACGGGGAGAAGTGATCGTGCAGAACGATAAGTTCCTGGGCCGCGCCGGGCGCGGGCAGTTCACGCGGCGGGCGGCGTACGGGGGCTGAGAGGACCTCTAGTCCACCGGGGCTGGCCCCCTTCCTTCGTGCCACTATCGTGCGACTGAAGGCGCACGCTTCCACGGCGAACTTCATCCGGCATCGTTCATAGTGCGGCATCAGCGCGTAATGGGATCAGCGCGTCACAGCATCTGTGTGCCGGGACGGGAATGGGGAACGGCAAACTTCGTCCGCGACTATGAGGCGGGCCCCGCGCCCGGCGAGCTGCGACAGGGTTCTTTGACCAACATCTTTGTTGAGAGTCTCGATGGCGTCCCGCACTACGGCGACGCGGCGCCCGCGATCGAGCAGACCGTTGGCCGCCATCTGCACGCAATATTCCGTGACCACGCCGAAGACGACGAACTCCGTATCGCGGGGAAACCGGTCCACAATGGCGGCGGCGTGCGGGTTGGTAAACACATTTATGTTCTGCTTCTCGAATAGCACCTGCTCAAAGTCGAAAAGGTCTCCCCGCAGGGTGAAGGCGTGGTCGTTGGGAACGGTGTACAGGTTCGCGGCGCGCGCTTCGGGCACCAAGTCAGCACCCGGGGTGCCGCGCAGGCAATGGGGAGGAAATTCGCTGAACTCGGGATCGTTAGGCGCGTGCTGGCAGGCGCTGGAAATGAGGAAGGCGTGGCGGTTGCGGGCAAGGTCCACCAGTTTGTGGACGTTGGGCAGAAGCCGCTCCGCTCCGTGGACGTAGAGAGCACCGCCGGGCAGCATGAAATCGCGCTGCACATCAACCTGCCAGAGAACGGTTGCAACCGGGATAGGCACGGGACTCGCGCTCCTCAGCACAGCACTCGGGCGAAGACTTTAGCACAGGAGCGGAAAAAGCTGTACTCGGGCCTGCGACGCGTGCGGGCAACTTTGCAAAGGCTTTGATTCATGCAAAAATAGCGCCCACCGCGCGGTGGTAGGACCATGCCGCCGCGCTTCTGTTCACTGCCGATTCGAGGTAGGAATGACCCGCTACGCGCGTCCCAATACGCTCGCCGAAGCCGTTCACCTTCTTGCCCAAGCAGGCGGCACGCTGCTCGCCGGCGGCACCGATTTTTATCCCGGCTTGGGCGACCGGCCAGCCATGGGCAGCGTGATTGACATCTCCAGAATCAGGGAAATGAAAGGGGTAAGGGTTACGGGGGGTGAAATCCGCATTGGCGGGCTCACCACCTGGAGCGAACTACTGGCCAGTTCCCTGCCGCGATGTTGCGACGCACTGAAGAGCGCCGCGCGGGAGATCGGCGGCGTACAGATACAGAACCGGGGAACAGTGGCGGGGAACCTGTGCAACGCGTCGCCGGCCGCGGACAGCGTCCCGCCGCTGCTGGTTTTGGATGCGGAGGTGGAGTTGCTGTCGCAGGCGGGAAGCCGGCGGATGGCGCTGGCGGAGTTTATCCTGGGCAACCGCAAGACGCTGCGGCGGCAAGATGAAATTCTTACCGCGGTGCTCGTGCCGCGCGGACTGGATGAGGCCAGGTCCGTATTTTTAAAGCTGGGGGCGCGGCGCTACCTGGTGATTTCGATTGTGATGGTGGCGGCGGCGGTCAAAGTGAATGGCGGAGTGGTGGAAGAGGCGCGCGTGGCGGTGGGAGCATGCTCGGCGCAGGCACAAAGATTAAGGGCGCTGGAGCAGTCGCTCACGGGTGCACCGGCGAGACCGGGCATGGGAGCCATGGTGCGGCTGGAACATCTGGCGCCGCTTTCCCCTATTGATGATGTGCGGGCGACCGCCGCCTATCGCCGGGACGCTGCCCTGACGCTGGTGGGGCGGGCGCTGGATGCGTGCGTGGAGAATAGCTGAGATGGCGACGGTGGAGACGCCTAAGGCAAGTACCGGCACGCGGCTGCGCTTCAGGATAAATGGGCGCGACAGCGAGGTGGCGGTCAGCCCGGTGGAGCGGCTGTCGAGGGTGCTGCGCGAAAACCTGGGTCTCACCGGTACCAAAGTAGGCTGCGATGCCGGCGATTGCGGGGCGTGCACGGTTCTGCTGGATGGCGAGCCGGTGACCTCCTGTCTGGTAGCAGCGGGGCAGGCGGAAGGCCGCGAGGTTACGACCGTGGAGGGGTTGCGCGCGCGCCCGCCGCTGTTCGGCCAGCTGCAGGATTCATTTTTGCGCCATGGAGCCGCACAGTGCGGCATTTGCACACCCGGAATGCTGATGGCGGCAACCGCGCTGCTGGAGCAGAACCGGACTCCTTCGGAAGATGAAGTGATGGATGCGATCGGGGGAGTGCTGTGCCGCTGCACCGGGTATCGCAAAATCATCTACGCGATTTTGAAGGCAGCCGAAGAACAGACTGATGTCTCGCCAGCGGCGGGCGCAGCGGTGGGCAAGAGGCTAGCGCGCCTGGACGGACACCGGAAGATCGAGGGCACAGAAATATTCGGCGGGGATGGAATTCCAGCCGGGACGCTGACCGCGCGAGCCATTCGTTGCCCCTACAACCGGGCGGGTTTCAGATTCGGGAATCTGGACGCGTTCGTGGCCGCGCACCCTGGAATCCATGCGGTGCTCACGGCAGAGGACATTCCAGGGGAAAACCGCTACGGCGTAATTCCACCGTTTGCTGACCAGCCGGTGTTCGCGGAGAGCGAGGCCAGGTTCCGCGGCGAAGCGGTGGCCGCGGTGGTAGGCGAAGCTGAGGCCGTGGAACACTTAGACCCGGCAAGCTTTCCGGTGAGCTGGGAGGAACGGCCGGCGCTGACCAGCGTAGAAGCGGCGCTGGCGGCGGATGCGCCCCGAATTCATGCCCACCGCGAGGGCAACGTGCTGGTGCGCGGGCGGGTGGTGCGAGGCGAGGTGGAGAAGGCGCTGACGGAAGCGGACGTTGTGGTGGAAGAGGAATACGAGACAGGGTTCGTCGAGCACGCCTACATCGAACCAGAAGCGGGCTGGGCGCGGCGGGTGGGTGATGGAATCGAAATTGAGGTGTGTACGCAATCGCCTTACATGGACCGCGCCGACATAGCGCGCATTCTGGGGATTCCGCCGGCAGCGGTGAGGATCATTCCAACGGCGGTAGGCGGAGGATTCGGCTCTAAGCTTGACCTTTCAGTACAGCCGTTCATCGCGGTCGCGGCGTGGCACCTGGGAAAACCGGTGCGCATGGTGTACACGAGGGTTGAATCCATCGTCTCAACTACCAAGCGGCATCCGGCGCGGATGCGGATTCGGGCCGGCGCGGGGCGCGACGGCAGGCTGATAGCGCTGGACTTCAGCGCCGACTTTAACACCGGGGCATATTCCTCGTGGGGGCCGACGGTGGCGGCGCGGGTGCCGGTACACGCTTCCGGGCCTTACGTGGTTCCGCATTACCGGGCATTGACCCGGGCGGTGCATACCAACCTGGTGCCGGCGGGAGCGTTCCGGGGATTCGGCGTGCCGCAGACGGCAATCGCGCAGGAGCAGGCCTACGACGAGCTGGCCAATCGGCTGGGCATGGACCGGCTTGAGTTCCGAATTGTGAACGCCTTGACCAACGACACGCCCACGGTGACCGGCCAGGTGCTGGGAGCGGGAGTGGGAATCCGCGCCTGCCTGGAAGCGTTGCGTCCCAGGTGGAAGGCGGCCCTGGCGGAGGCGGCAGCGTTCAATGCCGCAACCAGAGGGCCGGTGCGGCGGGGAGTGGGGATAGCAGGGATGTGGTACGGCTGCGGCAACACTTCCCTTCCCAATCCCTCCACCATGCGCGTGGGCTTGAAAGCTGACGGGCGCATCGCGCTGCACCAGGGAGCAGTGGACATCGGTCAGGGTTCGAACACGATTGTGGCGCAGATCTGCGCGGACGCTATGGGCGCGCCGATCGAACGCTTTGACCTGGTGTCTGGCGATACGGCGATTACGCCGGATTGCGGCAAGACCTCGGCTTCGCGGCAGACCTTCGTGACTGGAAAGGCCGCGCAGATGGCAGGTGCCGAACTGCGGCGCGCTATCGTGGGGCTGGCCGGCTGTTGCGATTGCGCAACGATTCAGTTTCAAGATGGCTGTGTGACGGTGACGGAAGGCGGCAAAGAGCATGTGCTTAAGCTCCACGAGTTGCCGCTGGACGAACACGGATACGTGCTGACGCGAGAGGCCACTTTCGATCCGCCCACGCAGCCACTCGACGCAGAAGGCCAGGGAATTCCCTACGCCGTGTTCGGCTTCGGTGCGCACATGGCCGAGGTCGCCGTGGAGACGGAACTGGGCACGGTGAAAGTGCTGAAGATTACGGCGGCGCACGACGTAGGGCGGGCCATCAATCCCACGCTGATTGAAGGACAGATCGAGGGCGGAGCGGCGCAGGGGCTGGGGCACGCGCTGATGGAGGAGTTCTTCCCGGGCAAAGGAGAAAACCTGCACGACTACCTGATTCCCACGGCCGGAGACATGCCGCCAGTGGAATCCATTCTGATCGAGGATCCCTCGCCCATCGGACCGTTTGGGGCCAAGGGAATCGGCGAGCAGGCGGTGATTCCCACCGCGCCGGCTATTCTGAACGCCATTCACCATGCCACTGGAGTACGGATGCGGCGGGTTCCGGCCACGCCGGACCGGATCCGAGCCGCTATCCTGGCTGCGCGCCATGAAAAATCGCCCGCCTGACGACGCCATCCGCTGCGATGCCTGCCCGGTGCTTTGCTACATCAAACCGGGAAGGACGGGCGCGTGCGACCGCTACGGCAACCGCGAAGGCCAACTAGTGCGGTTGGACCCGCACGTGGTGCTGGACCGGGCGGTGTCGCGTGGGGAGTCCGTCGTTCCGTTTCTGCAACCTGCAGCAGAGTGGAACGGCAGCGTGGTGGGCGGTCCGCAGAATTTCATTACCGCGATTGGAGCCGGAACCACGTATCCCGACTACAAACCGGCGCCGTTCATTATTTCCTCGCAGGTGGAAGGCGTGGACATGGTCACGGTGGTGACGGAGGGAATCTTCAGCTACTGCGGCGTGAAGGTAAAGATTGATACCGACCGTCACCTGGGCCCGGAAACCAACCTGGTGCGGGCGCAGGGAGAGGCGGTGGGCCATGTGACCACCAGCGAGTACGGGTCACAGATGTTCTCTCTGGGTGGAGTGCGCCACCTGACCGGAGGCAGCCGTCGCGAAGGCACGGTCACGTGCGAGACCCTGCTCGACCTGTGCAATGGCAAGAGTGTCGAACTCGATGTAGATGAAGGCGCGAAGGTGGTGGTGCAGGCGGGCAAAGCACCGGTAGTGGACAGCCAGCCGGAAGCGCAGATGCGGGTGGGTTGCGGTTCCGCCACCATCGGCATATTCGCCAGGCAGTGGTTCGGCAAAGTGGATGACGTGGTGGTAGTGGATGACCACATCACGGGAGTACTTTCGGAACATCAGGCAGGCAAACTGCTGGGAATTCCGCCAACCGGAATCAGGCTCAAGGGACGTCGCTCGACGCCGGGGCGCTACTTCCAGGTGGCGGAGCCGGGCACAGGCTGGGGCGGGACGAACATTCAACAGCCGCTTTCTATTCTGCGGGAGTTCAATCCTAAAGTTGCGTGGCCGGGACTCCGCCTGCTGATGGTGAGCACGACGGGAGAACACTACAGCTATTTTGTGCTGGATGAAGGCTTGCGACCGGTGGAAACAGAGTTGCCGGCCGAGCTGAGCGAGTCGGTGTCCAGAATCAAGGAAAACTGCGAGCCGGCGCTGTGCACGGTGCTGTTCATGGCGGGAGCAGGTGGGTCGCTGCGCGCGGGGGTGACCGAAAACCCGGTGCGGCTGACGCATTCGGTGCGCGACGCGCTTACGCGGGTGACCTGCGGCGGGGCGCCCGTCTATGTGTGGCCGGGCGGCGGGATCACCTTTATGGTGGATGTGAGCCGAATGCCGGAGAACGCGTTTGGATATGTTCCGACGCCGGCGCTGGTTGCTCCCATCGAGTTCACGCTGAAGCTGGCGGATTACGCCACACTTGGCGGGTACGTGGACCAGGTGCGCTCGCTGGAGTCGCTGGTGAATGATGAGCGGCGGAGACACTTGTCGGCACGGGGAGATAATCCCTGGCCGCTGGGAGCGGGCGCGCGCGGGCGAGGACAATCATGAGGCAGCGCGCGCAAATACGTATATTGCCCGACCAGCGGCGGCTGCACATGCAGGATGGGCCGATTGACCTGATCGTGGAGGCGTTCGGGGCTTGGGATGAAGTGCAGCGGGCATACGAAGCGGCAGCTCGGCGGTTTGTGGGCGTGCTGGATGAACTGTGCTCGGAGCTACCAATGCTGCGCTCGCCGGCCGTGCCCGGCGGATTGTCGCCAAAAGGGAAGATCGCCAGGCGCATGGCCGCGGCAGTAGCGCCCTACGCGGGCCGGACCTTCATCACGCCCATGGCGGCGGTGGCGGGGGCAGTGGCCGAGGAAATTCTGGATACGATGACTTCCGCGGCGCGGCTGGCAAAAGCTTACGTGAACGATGGCGGCGACATCGGATTGCAACTGAAGCCGGGGGAGCAATTCGTGATCGGGATGGTGGAGAGGCCGGAGCGGCCGTCGCTGTTCGGCACAGCCACCATTACTTCGGACGAGCCCATACGCGGAATCGCGACCAGCGGCTGGCGAGGGCGAAGCTTTTCCTTGGGGATTGCGGACGCGGTCACGGTTCTGGCGGGGACCGCCTCGCAGGCCGATGCCGCGGCCACCATCATCGCCAACGCGGTTGATCTTCCTGGAAACTCGCGAATCGCCCGTGTACCAGCGTGCAGCCTGGCCCCGGACAGCGACCTGGGGGAACTGCTGGTCACGCACGAGGTGGGAGAGCTTTCCACAACCGAAGTTGACCGCGCGCTGCAGGCGGGGGTGGCGAGGGCGGAGGCGCTGGCGGCGGAAGGTCTGGTTCATTCCGCGGCGCTCCATTTGCGGGGAGAAACAAGAATCGCGGGCGTGGCGCTGGGCCTGGATGCGGCCGGCCTATCGGGTAAAGCAAACAGGAGTCTGGCGCATGCCTGAGGTGAGGGTCAGAAAAACGCTGATGACCGTGGAGGAGATTTTCCACGAAGGCGGACCGACAGAGGAGAAGCCATTGCGGCGTGCGGCTGCGCTGGCTGTGATCCGCAATCCTTTTGCAGGACGGTATGTGGAGGACATCGCAGGATTTATGGATGACCTGAAGCCGCTGGGCATGGAAATGGCGAAGTTGCTGGTTGCGGCGCTGGGCGGCGATTCCGGAGTGGTGGAGGGATACGGCAAGGGCGCGATTGTGGGCTCGGCGGGAGAACTGGAGCACGGTGCGCTATGGCATGTGCCCGGGGGCTACGCCATGCGCGAGGTTCTGGGCGGGGCGAAGGCGATTGTAGCTTCAACCAAGAAGGTGGGCGGGCCGGGAACGCGGCTGGACGTGCCTATCACGCACATCAACGCCGCCTACGTGCGCAGCCACTTTGACGCCATGGAGGTGGGCATCGGCGATGGGCCGCGCGCCGACGAGATGGTGCTGGCGCTGGTGATGACCACGGGGGCCCGGGTACATGCGCGAGTGGGCGGGCTGAAGGCTTCGGAGATCAAAGGAGAAGACGGACTGCGATGAAAGCGCGAATCCGCAAGCTGGCGACTTTTGTGGAGGAAACGAGAAGCGAGATGGGGCGGGCGATTGAGCCGCCCACACGCCGCGCCGCCGCGGTAGCAGTGATCGAGAACCCGTGCGCGGGCAAGTACGTAGAAGACCTTTCGGAGTTGATGGAGATTGGCGAAGAATTGGGGGAATTGCTGACCCAGCGGGCGGTGGCGGCGCTGGGAATCGCGCCCACGGCGGCGGAGAGCTACGGCAAAGCAGCGGCCGTGGGAGAGAACGGCGAGATCGAGCACGCGGCCGCCGTCCTGCATCCCAAGCTGGGCACGCCGGTGCGGCGGGTGCTGGGCAAAGGCGCGGCGATTATTCCCTCCTCTAAAAAGCGCGGGGGCATGGGCGTGGCGCTGGACATTCCGCTAGGACACAAGGACGCGGCTTTTGTGCGCAGCCACTTCGACGGCATGGAAGTCCGCATCAATGACGCACCGCGTGCGAATGAAATCCTGGTGGCGGTGGCGGTGACCGACAGCGGGCGTCCCTTGGCGCGGGTGGGCGGGCTGACGAAAGACAAGATCAAGGGGGAGGATGGGCTCCGGTAAAAGCGGCAGTCGGTAGTTGGTAGTGGTTTGTGGGAATGACAAATTGACATGAGTCATCGAATGCGCTTCTGCTTCAAATCTACGCTTGTCTTCGCCATACTAATCGGTTTGTCGTCCGCGTTTGCGCAACCCAGCCCTACTCTCTCTGAATCAATTGTGGTTTTTGCGCCGCACCCCGATGACGAGGTTATTGGCTGTGCCGGGATTATCATGCAAGCGCTAGCCCGCGGTGCACGCGTGCGGGTGGTTGACATAACCAGCGGGGATGGTTTTGACGCTGCGGCAGCCGGCCTCACCCATAAGAAGATCAATCAAGTCGGTCCCGATGATTTTCTTGCGCTTTCGCGCTTACGAGAGACCCAAAGCCGCAATGCACTCGAGATTCTGGGTGGAAAAGCCGAGGACCTGATCCTGCTTGGCTACCCGGATGGCGATCTTGGTAACTTGTACGACAGTACAGGTGACAAGGTAATCCGCCAGCAATTCACCAAGAAGAGTGAAACCTACGCGCTCATCCAGAAGGACTACCACACTTCCGTGCATGGCAAACCGGCTCCTTACCAACGCCGCTCTTTGCTCGGGGACCTGGTGGAACTGTTGAACACGCTGCAACCCACGGAAATCTACGTTACCGACGCAACCGATGGCCACGTTGACCATCGCGCGGCGTTCTGGTTTGTTCGCGATGCGGCACAGCGGGTGGGTTATAAAGGCGCTTTCTATACTTATCTCGTCCACGGACTGCCCGCGTGGCCGTTTCCCCCGGGGGTCACACCGAACCAGGCATTTGAATCGCGGAAGGTGGACGGCGAAGTGGTCCCGCGCGGTCTTCCCTGGCCGCCGCCGAGACGCGTGCCGCTCACACCCGAGCAGGCGCAGCGAAAACTAAAGTCGATCCAGGCTCATAACATATCCGTCGTTGGAATGCCGGACCACCAAACGGAAATGGAATCATTCGTAAAGTCGGAGGAGGTGTTTTGGACACCCCTCGCGCCTTCCCGGTAAACGGATATGCATTCCCCAATTTTGTTTGTCCTACGACAGCGGCTGGCTCCCGGAGCTCTCCGGATTGACGACCATCCAGTGTGGAATGGTAGGCCCGAATGGACTCGAACTTGAGGCGTTTACGCGGCGTTCGAGCCGCGTGCCGAAATCCCGAGCGAAGCCGAGGGACCTCAATGAAATGGTAGGCCCGAATGGACTCGAACCATCGACCTCTTCCGTGTCAAGGAAGCGCTCTAACCAGACTGAGCTACGGGCCTACATGCGGATGGCTGCGGTTCAATTTTACCGGGCGCCGGGCGATTAGGGCAATGTTTCGCGC
>DATJEH010000183.1:0-8417 GCA_035496875.1 Terriglobales bacterium
CGGCGAAGCCGCAGGCCATGCCGATCATGGCGCCGCGCTCATTGGCGCGCCTGGTCAGAAGGCCGAGCAGGAAGATTCCCAGCATGGCGCCGTAAGCGACGGAAGCGATGGAAAGCCCGACTTCGACTACGCGCCCGCCGCGCTGGGAAAGAATTGCCAGGGCGAAGAGCACCAAAGCCCAGACGAAGGTGGAGGCGCGGGAGACGGCCAGACGGCGGCTTTCGGAGGAGTCGGGCCGGCGGCGCAGATAAAAATCCATGATGGAGCTGGAGGAGAGCGAGTTCAGGGCGGCGCTCAGGTTGGACATGGCGGCAGCCAGGATGGCGGCAATCAGCAGCCCGGAGATACCCCGGGGCATGTCGCGGACGATGAATGTGGGGAAGATGCGATCAGAGCGGGTGAAGGGCGTGGCCGGCGGGAAGTGGTGGTAGAAGACAAAGAGCGCGGCGCCCACCAACAGAAAGAGCGCGAACTGTACCAGGATGAAGACGCCGCTGGCGAGCAGCGCGCCCTGCGACTGGGCTTTGTTCTTGGCGGAGAGCAGGCGCTGCACCATGAGCTGGTCGGTGCCGTGGCTGGCGGTGGTAAGGAAGGTGCCGCCAATCAGGCCGGCCCAGAAGGTGTAGGTGCGGGAGAAGGTGGGAGTGAAGTCGAAAATGCGCAGCTTGCCGGCGGCGGCCGCGGCGGCGTGAATCGTGCCCCAGCCGCCGGGAACCAGGCGGAGCAGGGTGATGAAGCCAACAGCGGTGCCGCCGATGTAGATGATCATCTGGATGACGTCGGTCCAGATGACGGCGGCCATGCCGCCCTCGAAGGTATAAATCAGGGTGAGCAGAGTGATGATGGCGATAGAGGCAATCTCGCCTGTACCGATGGCGATGGCCACGACAATGGAGACGGCGAAAACGCGCACGCCTTCAGCGGCGGCACGGGTAATGAGGAAGAGTCCGGCGGCCAGGGAGCGGAGGCGCGGGCCAAAGCGTCGCTCGATGAGCTGGTAGGCGGTGTACATTTCGCCGCGGAAGTATGAGGGAATGAAAATGATGCAGATGATGACGCGGGCCACCAGGTAGCCGAAGACTACTTGCAGGAAGGCCATGTTGGTGTCATAGGCGAGGCCGGGAATGCTGATGATGGTGAGGGTGCTGGTCTCGGCGGCAACGATGGAGAGGGCGATGGCCCACCAGGGAATGGTGCGGTCGGCGAGGAAGTAATCGCGCAGGGTGCGCTGCTTTTTGCGGAAGCGGAGGCCGAAGAGCGTGATGCCCGCCAGGTAAATCGCGATGATGGCCAGGTCGAGGTGGTCGAGCTTCATGGAGAAGCGGTCAGCAATCGGCAATCAGCATTCAGCCGTAAGCGGCGCATCCACCCATTAGAGGCGCGGGGAGCAGGATTGGCAAAGTGGATAGTTGGGGTCGGGTTTTGGAAGCAGGTCCTTCGCTGCGCTCCCGCTCCCGCAAGCGGGATTGGTCGCGGGAGCTCAGGATGACGAGGCTGCAAGGGTACTCCGGGCCCGCTTAGTACTTCCGTAACCGGGATTGCGCCCGGTCGGTAATCGCCTTCGGCGGCAGCGCAAGCTACTATAAGCAGGGTTTCCGGTGAAGGCGGGCGAGTGGCGGAAACAAGCAGGAGTGCAGCCCGCAAGCGCAGGAATGCCTAGGCCTGTTCCCGCGGCGCGAGGCAGTCATCCAACTCTAAAGGCACGGAAAGAATGGACACATTTCTGCAGCGGCGTTCGAAGCTGGAGCTGATTGCGATTGCGCTGGTGCTGATAGCGGCACCCAGCTACGCGACTCAAGCCACGGGGGGCAGCATTTCGTTCGCCATCTTCTACCTGGCGCCAGTGGCGCTGCTCAGCTGGTACATGGGAACGGTGGAGGGAATCCTGGCCTCCATCTTTTCCGCCTGCGCCTGGCTGCGCGCGGATGCGATGGCGACGGGCACCTCCAATGTGATCGTTCTGTACTGGAACGCGGTGGTGCTGTTCGGATTTTTCCTGATCACGGCGCTGATTTTGATGCGGCTGAAGGCCGCCTACCAACAGGAGCAGGAACTGTCGCGGGTGGATTTTCTGACGGGAGTGCCCAACGGGCGCGCCTTCCGCCAGGTAGCGGAGATGGAAAAGCACCGGGTGCGCCGCTACCGGCACCCGCTCACCCTGGCGTACCTGGACATTGATAATTTCAAGGTGGTGAATGACCGCTTCGGCCACCAGACTGGCGACGTGCTGCTAGTGTGGGTGGCGCGGTCCATCAAGCGCAACCTGCGGGCCACAGACTTTGTGGCCCGAGTAGGGGGAGACGAGTTCGCCATCCTGCTGCCCGAGACGGGCGCAGAAGCGGGGCAATTTGTGCTCTACAAGCTGCAGCGGGTGCTGGTGGACCTGGTGAAACAGAACGCTTGGCCGGTGACCTTCAGCATTGGGGCGGCGACCTTTGTGGCCGAGCCGGAATCGCTGGACGAGATGATTCAAAGCGCCGATGAGCTGATGTACACGGCTAAGCGCAATGGCAAGAACCGCATCGCGCAGGCGGTAGTGGGCGCCTAACCTACACGTGCCAGGCAGGGATGGCGGGTTGCCTGCGGCGGCAAAACGCAAACCTGAACTCTTCTGCTCAGTCCAGTTTAGGCTGACAACCTCCCGGGCCAAACCTGCACCTCACGTACGAGTGCAGTAGCACTTCGGAGGTGAAGATGCTTTGGACCCTGTTTGTAATTCTGCTGATTGCCTGGCTCCTGGGATTGGTCGGAACGTACCAGATTGGGGCTTTTGTGTGGTTATTGCTGGTCGCGGCTGTGATCGTGCTGATTCTGCAGCTGGTGACGGGACGCCGGCCAGTGGTTTGAGGTGGTCAGGCCGGATTTAGCGAAACATACCCGCCGCGAGGAGCAGCGCGGCGGGTAACATTTTCCTGGGGGCGTGCCAAGAGGCACGTTATTCATATGCTGTGGCTGATCTTTTTTATCCTACTAATCTTGTGGCTGCTCGGACTGATTGGCACTTATACGATTGGAGCGTGGCTGCACCTGCTGCTGGTGCTGGCCATCATTGTTCTCATCATTCAGCTGGTGACGGGTAGAAGAAGCGCGGTGTGATTTAATTGGGTAATTTAGTAATTTGTAATTGGGTAATTGAAAAGCACGATCTGCAAGCTGAGGGGAGTCGTTGGGAAGAACTCCCTGTGAACGGCAGGTACGGTTCGGTGGGCGTTGGGGTCCTTCGACTGCGCAAGCTGAGTCGCAACGAATGAGCTTGCTCCGCTCAGGATGACAAAAGAAACTTCGGTGCACCATAAAGCAGGTTCTTCGCCGCGCTGACCGCGGCAAGCAGTGGCTACACTGCGAATTACCCGATTTTCAAACCCACAATTCCTCAGCGAGTGGCGACGGGGACAGCGGCGGCTGGTTCGGGCGCCTCCACGCTGGCTTCACGCAGGAACTTGGCCGCCTCCTCAGGGGGGGTGGGGTTGATGTAGAAGCCCGTTCCCCATTCGAAGCCGGCGGTCTTGGTCAGCTTGGGCATAAATTCGATGTGCCAGTGATAGTGGTCGTTGGTGGGGTCCTGCACCGGCGAGGTGTGGATCACCAGGTTGTAAGGCGGATTATCGAGGACGCGGTCAGCCTTCTGCAGGAGCAGCTTGAGGGCCTTGGCCAGATTCTCATACAGGCTGGAGGATGAGTTCTCGAAGGCGGACTCGTGGCTCTTGGGCAGAATCCAGGTTTCAAAGGGGAAGCGCGGGGCGTAAGGGGCGATGGTCAGGAAATTTTCATTTTCGCTGACCACGCGGATACCGTTCTCCATTTCCTGCCGGATGACGTCGCAGAAAACGCAGCGCTCCTTGAAGATGTAGTACTGCTTGGCGCCCTCCAGTTCCTCGATGACCTGGCGGGGCAGAATGGGCAGCGCGATGAGCTGGGAGTGGGCATGTTCCAGCGATGCGCCGGCAGGCTCGCCGTGGTTCTTGAAGATGAGGATGTACTTGAAGCGGCGGTCCTTCTTGAGGTCGAGGATGCGGTCGCGAAAGGTCCAGAGCACATCTTCCACGCGCTTGGCGGGCAGGGTGGCCAGGGTGGAATTGTGGTCGGGGGTTTCGATGATGACCTCGTGGGCGCCGATACCGTTCATTTTGTCGAACATGCCCTCAGCCTGACGGTTGAGGTTGCCTTCGATGCCGAGAGCGGGGAACTTATTGGGCACCACCCGCACCGTCCAGCCGGAGGTATCACGCTGCGGCGGGCCGCCATTCTGGTTGGGGCGGTAGGCCTGGATTTCCGGCGGGGTCTTGTCTTCGTTGCCGTAGCAGAAGGGACAGAAGCCGCCCTTGATCTTAACCTGCTCGCGGGCAAAGTCGGTGGGCCGTTTAGCGCGGTCGGTGGAGATGATCACCCACCGGCCAACCACAGGGTCTTTTCTTAACTCAGGCAATTTGTTTATGTATCCTTTCCCAAATCAATGATTTTACGATAGGGAGAACGCATTTTTAAATAAGGTGATTTGCGGAGGCGCGCCGGGCTGGTCGTAATAGATGCTGAGCACGTCAAAACGCCAGGAAGGGGAGCCCGCCACGTGGCGCAGATACTCGCCGGCCATGCCGCCGAGTTCGTCCTGCTTGGCGGCGTCAACCGCGGCTTCCGCAGGTTTAACGTCGCGGGTGGTGCGGGACTTCACTTCCACAAAACAGAGCACATCGCCATCCCAGCCGATCAGGTCAATTTCGCCGCGACGGCGTGGGGAGCGCCAGTTGCGCGCTACCATCACGTAGCCCAGGCGGCGCAGATAGAAATACGCTTCTTCTTCGCCCCGGATACCTACTTTTTGATGCGCGGCCACGGCCGGAGGCTTCAGCAACAGCTCGGCCATGCGGTCCAGCAGCCGCAACGAAAACCGGGTCACGCGGCCAGACATGCGCACATCCTGGTGGGTCACCGGGGAGATGCAGCGAGTTTAGCGCCTGAGACGTCGGCTGTCATTAAGAACCCGAGGAGAGGACGGGGGTCGCGATGGGAAATGCCGCTGGCGTCATTTGGCGCGAGGGGGGGTGCGGGTACGCGGGCGAGGCGCCCGCGCCACAGGGTTCCATTACTCGTCGAGGGTGGATTCAATGGCGAAGAGCAGGGCGCCGGGACCGTCAAAAGGATCAATCACCGCGTCGGCGTGGGCGGGCATTTCGTGGATGCGGCAATACATCACCACATGGGTGGTGGGCCAGCGCTTCTTCACTTCCGCGGCCAGAGCAATGCGGTCATCGTAGGACAGGGAAGCGCTGAGCACAGCCACATCAAAGTTGCCGGCGGCGCATTGGTTCACAGCCTGGTCATAGTCCTCGGCGGAGGAGACGGTGTAGCCGGCGTTTTGCAGGACCATGCCGCGGGTGCGCAGTACCGAGCCGTCATTACAGACAGAAAGAACCCGAGGCTTGCTTCTGGCGGCGGCAGTGTTGCTGAACTGGTGCGCCATGGCTGGTTGCAGTTGCAAAAAGGCTGCCAAGCTGTCGAGCTTAGGATTCAAGGAGTTACGACGCGGGCGAGATGGGGGCCGGAGCGGGTGGGCAAAAATTGCCGGGAAAAATTACCGGGTGAAAAAACAAAGAGCCGCAGCAGGGCTACGGCTCTTATCTTAAAACAATTTAAGTTATGCGCCTTGGGGTTTGCCGGGACCGGTGGATTTGTGCGCTTTGCCGCCCACCGTCTCGATGCATTCTTCCAGCACGTCGAGGGCTTCGTCGGCCTGCTGGCGAGTGACCACCAGCGGGGGAGCGATGCGAATGGAGTTGGGACCGGCGCCGAGGAACAGAATGCCGCGCTGGAAGGCGAGTTCCACGATGCGGTCGCGCTCCGGCCCGGCGGGCGTTTTGTTCTCGTGGTCCTTTACGATCTCCACACCCAGCATCAGGCCCTGTCCGCGCACGTCGCCGACCATGCTGTGTTTCTGCGGCCAAGTGCCGAGGCGCTGCAGGATGTGCCGCCCCATTTCCGCTGCGTTCTTCAAGCCTTCGCGTTCAATAACGTCAAGCGTGGAGAGGGCGGCGGCGATGCACACGGGATTGCCGCCGAAGGTGGAAGCATGGGAGCCGGGCACCCAGTCCATGATGCCGGCCTTGCTGACGGTCACGCCCAGAGGCATGCCGGAAGCAATGCCCTTGGCAATGCAGACAATATCCGGCTCGACGCCGGCGTGCTCGATGGCCCACCACTTGCCGGTGCGGCCCATGCCGGACTGAACTTCGTCGGCCACCAGCAGGATGCCGTTTTCGTCGCAGATGCGGCGCAGTTCGCGCAGGAATTCCGGCGGGGCCACCACGTATCCGCCTTCACCCTGGATGGGTTCCACGAAGATGGCGGCTACTTCTTCAGGAGGTAGCGTGGTCTTGAACAGCTTCTCCTCGATGAAGCGAGCGCAATCAATGGCGTACTGTTTGGCGTCCGTGCCCTTGGGGCGGCGGTAAAGGTTGGGATAGGGAATGTGGGTAACGCCGGGCATGAGCGGGGCAAAGCGGCGCTTCTGCTGCGGCTTGGAAGCGGTGAGCGCCAGCGAGCCCATGGTGCGGCCGTGGAAGGCGCCGAAGAAGGCGATGATGTTCTGCCGCTGGGTGTGGTAGCGGGAGAGCTTGATGGCGCACTCGATGGCCTCGGTGCCGGAATTGCCGTAGTACACCTTATGCGGGCCGCGCATGGGAGCGATCCTGGAGAGTCGCTCAGCCAGGGTGACCATGTTCTCATAATAGAAATCGGTTCCCGACATGTGGATGAGCTCGCCGGCCTGCTTCTGGATGGCGGCGACTACCTCGGGATGGCAATGGCCGGTTGAGACCACGGCAATTCCGGCGGAGAAGTCGAGGAACTCATTGCCGTCCACGTCTTCCACCACCACCCCCCGGCCGCGCTTGGCCACCATGGGATAGGAGCGGGTATAAGAGGGCGAAATCCACTTATTGTCGCCGGCGACGATACGGCGGGCGTTGGGTCCGGGAAGCTCGGTCTTGATGCGGCCTCCGGCCACGGGTGCTGCGGTCTTGGTTGACATGACATTCCTCCGAGGAATTTGCTGGGCACGCGAACGTGCGTAGAAGCGCGCTCCGGTTTTGGCGGAGCAGGGCGCGCAAGGAGGATGAGTTAGTCGCCGCCGAACAGATTGGGACGGGAGCGCGAGGGTACGTGAAGCAAGGCCACTCGCGGGAAGGCAAGATTCCACCGCAGCCGGCAGGGTGGCGCCGGCAGGGAACTCATGCCGTGATGGCGGTGGTGGTTCATGCCCTTTCTATTATAGCGTTGCGGCGCAAGGGGCAGAAGCCGTGCCTAGTACCTAGTGACAGATGAGAGGGATGTAGGCGAGTCGCTAAATTCGGCGGCACGCGCGTGGTCTGGTATCTTTGCCCATACTCGCATGAAACAGGCAGAGCGGCAGAACCGCTACACCATCCTACTTGCGTTCGGACTGGTGTACCTGTTCTGGGGCTCGACGTACCTGGCCATTGATATTGCGGTAATGCATATACCGCCGGCGCTGGCCTGCGCCGTGCGCTTCCTGATCGCCGGGCCGCTGATGCTGGCCTACTGCGTGGTGAGCGGGCGGCGGGTGCGGGTTTCCGGCGCCGCCTTAACGAGGTTCGCGATTGTGGGTGTGCTGCTGCTCACCGGCGGCAACCTGACGCTGGCCTGGGCGGAACAATACGTGGCCAGCGGACTGGCGGCGCTGATCGTGGCCGTGATTCCCATCTGGATGCTGGTGGTGGATAGCTGGATCCTGCGCGGCGACCGGGTGCCGGCGCGAGGGCTGGCCGGAATAGGGCTGGGAGTGGCAGGAGTGGCGGTGCTGGTGTGGCCGGAATTCAGCGGGGGAGGCAAACTCGGCCTGATGCCGCTGATTGCTTCGCTCAGCCTGGTGCTCGGCTCACTGAGCTGGTCCGTAGGTTCCGTGCTCTCGCGGCGGTGGGACCATGGAGGCGATCCCTTCGTTGCCGGGGGCTGGGAGATCACCGCCGCGGGTATTGCCAACCTGCTGATCGCGGTGGCCACGGGAGAGCCGCGGCGCGTGAGGTGGACGGCGCATGGCATCGAAGCCATTCTCTACCTGGTGGTGTTCGGCTCGTGGGTGGGCTACACCGCTTATATCTATCTGCTCAAGCATGCGCCTACCAGTAAGGTTTCTACGTATGCTTACGTAAACCCGGTGATCGCAGTATTCCTGGGCTGGCTGGTGCTGCACGAGAGCGTGAACCGGTTCATCGTGGGCGGGACGGTGATCATTGTGGCGGCGGTGGTGCTGGTGACCACGGCCAAGGTGGGGGGGCGGGAGGAGTTGGCGGCGGTGGAGGCCACGTAGGGATTGAGTAATTGAGTAATCGGGCAATTGTGTAATTGTTCAAAATGGGGCGCTTCAGGCGATAAAGGTGTCGGCCGCCGGCCATCAGGAATCA
>DATJEH010000184.1:0-8914 GCA_035496875.1 Terriglobales bacterium
AGAAAGTGGGAATTGGCTAAGAGACTGGCTGAATGCGTGGCTTGCGGGTGAGTGGGCGGCGAGCAAAGCCTTGACTGCGTAGTGGTCGAGTGGTAGAAGCATCATACCAATTTGGGGCGTAGGAGCTGGCGCATGTTGCGGTTTGTGGTGCAGGCCTTGAGCTCGATTGGAATGCTTGGCGCATTGTTGTTCGTCGCAAGGATGGAACCGGCAGTTTGGGCGCAACTACCCGGTGGCGCGCCCGCCGCGGAGGAAACTCCCTCCCACGGTTACGTCATTCGCAAGCCGGTGCCGGGGTCGGACATTCCCGCCGACTACACCTTTGTCCTCACTAAGGACGAAATCTACGTTCCTGTTGCGGTGCGCAAACCGGCGGGCAACGGGCCGTTTCCCGTCATCACCATGGGTTTCGGAGAAGGCAAGCGCGGCATGCTCCAAGTGGAGGATCTCACCCGGCGCCTGGCGCCCATGCAGGACCGCATGATTGCGCGCGGTTATGTGGTGGTGACCATCAACTACCGCAACGAGGTGCCGCATTTCTATGAGAACGAATACCGCCCGGGGCAAAACCTGCCCGACAGCATCAGCGGCGGCCGGCGCACGCTGAAATCGAATCCTACCCTCGACCACGAAGACCTGATTGCCATCCTGCGTTATCTGAAAACACTGCCCTACGTGGACAAGAACGGGATTGGAGCTATGGGCGTGAGCCACAGCGGAGAGATGATCCTCAAGGCGGCCAGTGAATACGACTTCGGCGCCGGGGTTTGCATCGAGCCCGCGGCCCACGAGTTCCTCAGCGTCAACACCGGCCCTAGTGCGCCCCGCGAGGGCACCGAGATTCAGTACCAGGACGTGGAAGTGGTTCGGCGCAATGCCAATAAGGCCGTGGCCATGGAGCGAATCAAAACCATCCACACGCCCATCCTGATCATGGGCCGCGACCAGGATCACCTGCAAGGCATTTTCAAGCTGACTTACGAGTGGATGCATGAGGCGGGGAAGGACGTGACCTGGGTGAGCTTCAATCATCCCGTGCACGGATACGTTTTCAGCTACCGTCAGCCAGACGGCACCTATAAACCGGATGCCGTTCAGGAGAAGGCGTTCGAAACCGCCATGGCATATATGGACCAGCACCTGAAGCACTCGCGGACCACCGCGGCGGTGCAGTAACAAACCGTGGCACAGAAGTCGGATTCTTGAGGTAGCTCATTTATGAATTCGAGCACAGGCCAAAGGGGGAAACACGGGTGTCAAAATTTGCCGCCGTCTATGCCGCTCTCGCCTTATTTTTCGCACTGACCGCCATGACCACGGACGCTTCCGCCGCCCAGGAACCGCCGCGCGAACGTACGCTGGAAGAAATCAAAACCGAGGCCTTGGTGCGCGCCCGCACCGGCATGTATCCCATGATCGGGCTCGACCCCGCCGATGTAAGCGAAGCCTTCCAGCACATCAAGAGCAAGGACATGGACGAATGGGCTGCGGGCTTCGACGCTGTCGCTGACCGCTACATGGCGCAAGCCAAAGCGCTGGAGTCGAGCGACCCCGCCAAAGCCAATGGCGCCTACCTGCGCGCTTGGCGGCTCTATTATTTCGGCAACTGGCCGGTGCCCATTTCCGCCGGCAAATTACGCTCCTACAACAAGTCGCTGGAAGCCTTCGTGGCGCACGGCCGCCTGCTCGACCCACCCATCCAGGTGGTGCGCATACCTTTTGAGGGCAAGGAGATTGTCGGCTACCTGCGAATGCCTAAGGCTGCCAAGGGCCCGGTGCCCATAGTGATTGCCATCAATGGCGCCGACAGCCGCAAGGAAACCATGTCGCTCAGTTTCGACGCCGCCATCCCCCACGGCATCGGCTACATCGCGGTGGATACGCCGGGCACGGGGCAAGCGCCTATCAAGGCGAGTCCCACCGCCGACCGCCTGTATTCGCGCGTCATTGACTGGCTGCTTACCCGGCCGGACGTGGACAAGACTCGCATTGCCGTGGAAGGCCAGAGCTGGGGCGCCTATTGGGCCACCAAGCTGGCCATTGTGGAGCGCGCAAGGCTGAAATGCGTGATCGCGCAGTCGCCCGGCGTACATGCCGGCTATGTGCATGGTCTGCACGAAGATGAGATGCTGAGAAATCGCGAATACCTGTTCGGCCTTTCGCAGGTGTTTCAGTATCTCTATGGCGCAAAGACCATCGAGGAGGCAAACCAGATTTCGCCCCAGATGTCGCTGGTGAATCAGCACCTGATCGGCAAACCCACCACACCCATGCTCATCATTGCCGGCGCCAAGGACACACTGATTCCCATGTCAGATATTTATCTCATCCTGGATAACGGGGACATACCCAAGGACGCTTGGATCAATCCTCAGGGCGGGCACCTGGGCCGGCAGGTCGGAGTGTGGCCCGATCCCGTGATTTTCAACAAGGTCATTATTCCCTGGCTGATTCGGCATTTGGACATGCCCGCGGCGGCCCAATAGATGGCACGGTACGACGATGGCGCCCAACATGAAAACCACTAGATCTTTCTTCTTCACCGTGCTGGTTGTGATCATCGGCGGTACGCTTGCCTTGGCCCAAACGCCATCTCCCGACCCGCCCATGACCCTCACCGGCAGCATTCCCATGCCCCACGTGCAGGGCCGGATTGACCATTTTTCCCTGGGTCCAGACGGCACCATGTTCCTCTCCGCTCTGGGCAACAACACCGAGGAGGTGATTGACCTTTCGGCCGGCATCGTGGCGCGCAGCATCTCTGGCATTCCTAAGCCCCAGGGCGTCGCCTATGCGCCGGAAGGTAAAAAGCTGTTTGTGGGCAGCGATGAGGGCAAGCTTTACATTTTCGATGGCCGCACCTTCGCCCAGCTTGCCACCCTGGACTTCGGCGACGATGTTGATAACTTGCGCTACGACCCCGCATCCAAGCGCCTTTACCTGGGTTATGGCGACGGCCCAGCCGGTGCCATTGCCATGGTGGATGTAACCACCAACCAGCGCCTGCCCCAGGAGTTCAAGCTGGGAGCACACCCGGAATCGTTTCAGCTGGAAAAATCGGGTCCGAACATCTATGTCAACTTGCCGGGGCTGATGCAGATTGCGGCCATTAATCGCAAAACCGGCGCCATTACGCGCTGGCCCGTGAAAGAAGAGGCCAACTTCCCCATGGCGCTGGATGAGGCAAACCACCGGCTGTTCGTGGCCACCCGCGAGCCCCCCCGCCTGCTGGTGCTGGACACTGCTTCGGGCCGGGTGGTGGCCACTTTGCCCTGCCCCCAGGAATCCGATGACCTCTATTACGATGCCGCGCGCAGGCGCATTTACGTGCCCGGTGGCGAAGGATACATCAGTGTGTTCGAGCAGCAGGATGCCGACCACTACCGCCTGCTGGTAAAGGTCCCTTCCCAGATGGGAGGGCGCACCGCCGGATATTGGGGCAAACTCCTGAAAGGATTCGACCGCTTTTACCTGGCGGTTCCCGCGCGTGCCGACCATGGAGCTGAGGTTCTGATCTATACAATACAGAACTGAGCGGCGGCTCCCCGCCGCCGGGATGAGCGGAAAAACGCATGTGGCTGTTTGCCATTCTGGTGGCTCCGGCGGTCCTGCTGGCTGTGGCTTCCTGGCGTGGCGAACGCAAAAAGTTCAGCTATTACCGGGAGCGTCTGCCTGATCAGGCACAAAACACCTTTCTGCCGCCGGTGAGCCTTATCGTTCCCATCAAAGGCCACGATCAAGGCCTGCGGGAGAACCTGGCTGCGCTGGCTGGCCTGGACTATCCCGACTATGAGCTGATCATTACCGCGCGCTCGCCCGGCGATATTCCCCAGGGTGTTGTCCCGCCTCGGGCGCGGGTGGTGTTTTCGGAAGGTCAGCCCCCTGGGGCCGCGGAAAAGCTGCAAAATCTGCTGGCGGCGGTGCGCGCCTCCCGCCCGCGGACGGAAGTCCTGGCCTTTGCCGATTCCGATGGCCGTGTCAGCCGGGGATGGCTGCGTGCCCTTATTGCTCCACTGGCGGAAACCGGAGTTGGAGCATCCACTGGCTATCGGGTTTACCTGCCCGAAGCCCCGGATTTCTGGTCGTCCCTGCGCAGCGCTTGGAATGCGGTGATCTGTGGCGCCTTTGGCCCAGGGAAAGTCGAATTTGTCTGGGGCGGCGCCATGGCCGTGCGCAAGAATCTGTTTTCGCGCCTGGGAGTGGAGGCGCTGTGGGCCGCCACCGCCAGTGACGATTACGTCCTGAGCCAGGCAGTGCGCTCGGCCAACTTGCACTTGCGCTTCTCCCCCGGCGCCCTGGTAGTGAGCAACGATCGTATTGCGGCCTGCGATCTGCTGCGTTGGATTCAGCGGCAGATGGTCATCACCCGCGTCTATTCCCCGCGGCTATGGGCACTCTCATTTTTCGCTACCCTCATGTACTGCACCGGAATGGTGGCCTGTCTGGTGGCGCTGGGCTATAGGCACTGGATGGCGGGCGTAGTTCTGGCATTTCTTCTGGCTGCCGGCATGCTAAAGGGGACTGCGCGCAAGCACCTGGCCGGGATGGCACTGCCCGAATCCCGGCCCTGGTTGCAGCGGCATGGCTGGGTGTTTACCTGGCTGGTTCCGTTGGCCACCTGGACGTGGCTGTACGCCCACCTGGCCTCCACCTGCACCAACGTCATCGAGTGGCGCGGCTACCGTTATCGCCTCTCCAGGACGGCTATTTTTAACCTTTCCCCGCCGCCAGAACGGTCGTCACAGGCGGAGTAAGCTGGCTCCCATGGTTCTACGCCCGCCTACGAGAAAGACCTGATGTACCTACCTGAACGTCGGTAACTTTCGCCCAGGCTGCAAATCACAATAATTGTACAGATATGCCCAATTGGCGCGTAAAACAGGAACGGCGGCGCTGGCGCCGGCATTGGTTAAAGGCCCCGGTGCGCATCATCAGTGATGCCGGGATGATTGACGGCTTCGGCTTGCGCGTGAGCGAAGGCGGCATGTACCTGTTTGCGGTGGCGGATTTTGAGGTGGGAGCCCGCCTCGAGGTGGAATTCAAGCACCCGCACTCGGGCCAACCCAGCCGTTGTTCGGGGCTGGTGCGCAACCGGGTGGTGTATTTGTATGGCCTCGAATTTGTCCACGAGCAAGAGCAGGAGACCTCGCGCCGCTTGGCGCCCAACGCGACAGTAAATTCCTGATCCACGCAGTTGAAGCATCTCCTGATTCACTCCCCACAGGTCTTCTGTCCAGTCCGGCAGGTTAAACTAGCGCAGGAGCGGCTTTTGGCCTCAGGCCGAAAACCGCAGGCCAAGGGCCGACGACCAGCCGTGCGCGTAAAAATCCTATTTTTCGGGCAATTGAAGGAAGTGGCGGGGCGGGAATGGGATACGCTCGAACTGCCGGAAGGGGCGCGCGTTTCTGACCTGCTCCAACGGTGCGCCGAAGTATCGCCGGCGCTGCGGCCCTACTACAGCGCCATGGCCGTGGCTTTGAACCAGCAATACAGTCAGGCCAGCGCGCCGCTGCACGAAGGCGACGAGGTGGCGCTCATTCCTCCAGTGAGCGGAGGAAGCGGAACAGACTCCCGATCGCCTTCCGCGCCAGCCGCTGGCCAGGGCGCCGGCGTCACAAGAATCGTGTGGGAGAAGATTGATGCGCCGGCCATCGTGGAAGCCATCAAGCGCCCGGAGGATGGCGCAGTGGCGGTTTTTGAAGGCATTGTGCGCAACCACAGCCGCAATCGTCGCACCCTCTACCTGGATTACGAAGCATACGAGCCGATGGCACTCAGGCAACTGGAAGAACTGGCAGAGCAGGCGCGGTCGCGGTTCGCAGTACGCGAGGTGGCCATCGTCCATCGCCTGGGACGGCTGGAGATTGGCGAAACCAGTGTGCTGATCGCCGTTGCTTCGGCGCACCGGGCGGCCGCGTTCGACGCCTGCCGCTGGCTGATTGATACTCTGAAGAAGACTGTTCCAATCTGGAAAAAAGAGCATTTCGAGGACGGAGCGGTGTGGGCGGATGGCGAGCCTTTCCCGGAGGAAATTGCCAAGCCAAGCGATATTTCTCCGGACAGGGGCGAGAAGCCGGCATCTAAGTGAACAAACCCATTGAGCGATTTACGATTGTCAATTGACGGTTTAGAAACTGCTGCGCCCCGCCGCCACCCTTTTTTCCGGAGGCTTCTGGCGCTTCTTCTGTTTACGGCCTTTGCCGTGCCGTGCTGCGTGGCCCAGCAGAATGCTCGGGAAGCTCCGGCACAAACCGGGGCCAATCCCCTCAAGCAAATGCCGGAGGCACAGGCGGCGCGGCAGAATGCGCCAGACGACGACCAATCCGCTTCCACCTTCAAGGTCAATGTAAAACTGGTGAATGTGTTCGCTACCGTGGTGGACCAGAACGGGGCCCCCCTCGGCGGGCTGACCAAACAGGACTTCACCGTGTTTGAGGATGGCAAGCCGCAAAAAATCGCGGTATTTACCCGCGAGTCGGGCCTGCCGCTTTCCATCGTGCTTCAGGTGGATACCAGCCTGAGCACCTACAAAGACCTCCACCTCGAACTGGAATCGGCGCGCCGCTTCGCGCACACCATCCTGCGTCCGGTGGACGCATTAGCCTTGTTTCAGTTCAGCGAGATTGTGGATGAGCTGACGCCGTTTACCTCAAGTCTGAAGCGCATTGACAATGGCATCAGCCGCGTGCACCCCGGTGCGGCTACCGCCATGTATGACGCGCTTTACCTGGGCTCGCGGGCCTTGGGGCGCCGCCAGGGACGCAAAGTGATGGTGGTCATAACCGATGGCGGTGATACCGTGAGCACCACCGATTACGCTCAGGCCCTGCGGGCGGCGCAGGAGGCGGAAGCCATTGTCTACAGCATTATCGTGGTGCCGATCGAGGCCGACGCCGGGCGCGACATCGGCGGTGAGCACGCTCTTATCCAGATTTCGCACGATACCGGCGGCAAGTATTTTTATGCTACCGGAATCAACCAGCTCGACCAGGCCTTCCGCAAAATCAGCGACGAGCTGCGCACCCAGTATCTGCTGGCCTACTACCCTTCGCAACGGTACTCCGATTCCGATTTTCGCCGCATCAAGATACTGGTGAACACGCCCGCCGGCAAAGACTGGACGGTAAGGGCGCGCACCGGCTATTACACCAGCAAAGCGGAGTAGGCGCCCGGCATCGTGGCGAACAACAATGTCCGCCAGCCGGGCGTGTAGAATATTGCCATGTCATTTCGCGCAGCCGGAATTTCCCACCCTTCCAAAAAAGGCAAGACCCCGCCGCCCGAGGAGACCTTTGAGGAGGCCACCTACCTGAAAGCCCTGGGCGAAAAACAGAGGCCGGTGACCATCAAGCTGCTGGATGGAGAGGTGGTCAAGGGCTGGATTGAGTATTACGACAAGAACATGGTGCGGCTGACCCGCGAGGGTGCGCCCAACCTGTTCATCTTCAAGCACCAGATCATGTACATTGCGGAAGAAGCGGCGCGGCGCAAACCGTAATGGCAGAACGGCACCAATTCGTGCCTGCCATGGCGGAAATTGCGCGCGAAGCCGGCGCGCTGCTCATGGGCTACTTCCAGCGCCGGGTGAAAGTGGAGTACAAGGGCGACGTGGACCTGGTGACTGAGGCCGACCGCGCCTCCGAAGCCCTGATCACCCGCCGCATTCGGGAACGCTGGCCAGGACATAACATCCTGGGGGAAGAGGGGACGCGCACCGAGCAGGGCAGCGAATACCGCTGGTACGTGGATCCGCTCGACGGCACCACCAACTTCGCGCACGGGTTCCCTGTTTTCTGCGTGTCTCTGGGACTGGAGCATAACGGCGAACGTGTGGCGGCGGTGATTTTTGACCCCACGCGTGACGAAATGTTTACCGCGGAGAAGGGTGCCGGGGCCTTTCTGAACGGCCGGCCCATTCACGTTTCCGCCATTTCAAATCTGGCCGAATGCCTGGTGGCCACCGGATTTCCCAGCCACAAGCGGCACAAAAACCCCAACATTTTCTTCTACCATCAGATCACGCTGAAGACCCACGGTGTGCGGCGAGCGGGTTCGGCGGCGCTCGACCTCTGCGATGTGGCCTGCGGGCGCTTTGACGGCTTTTGGGAGTTCAACCTTAATCCCTGGGACACGGCCGCCGGCGTGCTGATGGTCGAGGAGGCCGGCGGGCAGGTAACGCGCTTCGATGGCCAGCCCTTCCGCCTTGACAGCAAAGAGACCCTGGCCTCCAACGGCCTGCTGCATGACGCTCTGCTGCGCGAGTTCCAGGCCATCTTGCGTGGGGAAGGACTGGAGGAATTGCCCTCGGTGGCGGAGTTTGCGCGGTCGCGAAAGGCGTAAAATGTTCGCTGCTCCTCAGCCTGCCTTCGGGAGGTGAGCCCATGCGGCGAATCCTGTCCCTCGTAGTCCTAGCCCTTCTGATTACCTTGGTGCATGCGCAAGATAAGCCGGTGCCGGTACGCGTCTGCGTGGCCGCTCTAAAGAACAATTCGCGGCATATTGTTAGCCCCATCTGGCAGCGCAACCAGTTGGTGCGGGCGCTGGAGCGCACCAATAAGAGCAAGGAAGTAAAGAAAGGGAAGGCGCCAAAAATTGAGACGGTGTCGCTGGATTCGTCGGGCGAAGCCGACAGCACGGTGCGGGAGAAGAACTGCGAGTATGTGCTGTACACCGACCTGACCGAGGTTTTCCAGACCGACCGGCCGTCGGTCAGCTTACCGCCGCCGGGCGCTGTCCAGGTCGGAACCAACATGGGAGATCCCCGTGCGTATCCCCCGGATTACCGCAGCGCCACAGTGAATTACCGTCTGATGCGCGCGGGAAATTTCAGGCCCTGGGCTGAGGGCATGGTCAATGCCGATGACGCCCTGGCAGAGGACGTACTGGTTTCGCAGTTGATGGACCAGGTTGCCAC
>DATJEH010000185.1:0-11264 GCA_035496875.1 Terriglobales bacterium
GACGGGCACGCTGCAACATGAACCACGCAGTCTTCTGAGTGACGCCCATCGCGCGATGAATCTCGTAACTGCTAACGCCGTTCTTGCAGTTGACGAGCATCCACAAAGCCACAAGCCATTTGCACAAAGGCACTGCGGAATCCTCGAAAATGGTTCCAACTTTTACGGAGAACTGGTGAGCACACTTCTTGCACTTCCAGCGTTTTTGCGAAGCGAGGTAATAGTGCTCCCGGCTCTCACACTTGGCGCAAGTTGGCTTGCCATCTGGCCAGCGCATGAAGGCCACAGTGTCAATGCACACGTTTTCATCGCTGAAGTGTTGAATCGCTTGCTGCAAGGTCTTAGGAGTCATGGCGTTACTCTCAACTGTGCTTAGCTTCTCACAAAGAGCGTGGTTAGTCAAGTATATTATTGCCAATATTGGCACTGCCCCCCAGGGTGGTATCCACATAGGATTGCTGCCCGGCCAGCACGGCGCCATAAATATTCACCCCGCTGGAGCCACCGCCGGTGAAGGAAATCACCCCCCGCACGATAATCAGGCCGTAAAATTCCAGTCCGCCGTGGATGTCGAGGTTGCCGTCAACGATGAGTACGCCATTGCCCACCGCTCCTCCCGTGAGTTGCAAATCACCCGGCACGTAGGTGACCTGCCTTGCCATACCCGCTGGTCCCACCGGATTGTTGGGGGGACTGGGAGGAAAACTGGGCGGTGCACCCAGCGTCTGACCGGCCCTGGTTCCGCAACTCCCGGAAGCGCACGCCCAGTTGTAAGGCGCCTGCGTGACATTAATCGTGCCGCTGGCATCGCGATACTTGGCTACCAGCGCGTCCATGTCCCACGGCCAGGGCTGATTCTGCACCACCGGTTGAGGCGTGCCCGCGAGCAGCGTCTCCGAGGGCGTGGGGTTGTCCACTGTGCCGGCGGCATAGATGGCAAAGTGGGTGCCATCGCAAACCAGGCCGGCGCGGTCGGTGCAGGTGGTCACGTTTTTATCGTTGACCTTGCTAGTCGTGCACTGGCAGGTGCAGTAATCCCACCCATTCACCATCAAGCTGCCGTTGAGGTCCACGTGGTCCTGCGAATCTACCGCCGCCCGGGTCACCAGGGGCGGGTCCTGCGCCACCTCCATCTGCAGCATACGGGAAGCTCCGTTGGCGGTCACCGCCAGCGAGGTCAACTCGTAAACCGGGCTCCATCCCGCCGGATCGCTGCCCAGCGAGAGAGAGCAGTCCGTCACCGGCAAGGAGGTGACCGGCAGTTCGCTGACTCCGTTCCAGCACACCTGCGTGCTGAGGGTGGAGTTTCCCGCGCTGCCGTTGTTGTAGTAAGGCGCGTCGGAAGCATTGGCTTTGCGGTTGATGCGCACCCACTTGTAGGGCAAGGCGGCCGAGGTGTTCAGGTAAGGCGGGCCATTCTCCGCAGCGGTGAAAATGTTGCTGCTGGCCAGCGGGCAGTTGATGGCCTGCGCCGCCATTTCGCTGCACAGCTCCTGGTCGTAGTAATTGCTGCCCACTGTGGCGGGCGTGACCGTGTCCGCCGCTCCTCCGGGATTGAGCACATACAGGACCGAGTTGCTGCTCCCCGGCATGCTGGTGGGCGACACGATTTTGTGGGGAGCCACGTTGGCCAGCATCATGCGCTCGCGCACATTCTGCAGCCCGGCCAGGCTGGCAAAATAGGCCTGCTGCGAGGAACGGAAATTATCGTTGCTGCGCGTCTCCGCGTCGCCCAGATACATCAGCCCCAAAGCGATGGCGGTCAGCAGCATCAGGGCCAGCAAACAGGCGAGCAGCGCCACGCCACCGTTTCTATTTCTCAACCTTCGGTTCAGCCTCATGTCTGCTCCCCGGCGAAGAGGTACGGCTGCTTTCCGCCGCCCCGATCGCCTTCGTCACCTGTGCAATCTGTCCGCGCTTTCGCGCCAGAGTTTCATCGCGCCGCGCCAGAGAATGGGAGTACAGCTGCCGCAGGTGCTCATCCTTCTCACCCGCCAGCTTCGCCTCGATCTGGGCATAGCGCCGCAGCAGAACCTCCTCATCATGCTGCAAGCTCTTCAGCAGGGCGCGCGCTTCCTGCAAGGAGCCCTCCTGCAATAATCCAGGAACCGTAAGCCGCGCACTTTGCGTGTCCTTGCCCGCGGGCGCTGCTTCCGCGTTCAGGCCGGCGGAGGGTGCGGCAGCTTCCGCGGGACGCGAGGCCTCCAGGTCTTCGTCAGTGAATACCCGCGTGGCTGCCTTGCCGCTTTTCTCTTTGGCCACTTCCGCTAACGGCCGCTCTTGCGCCCAGGCGCTCCCTCCCAGCGCCAGCAGCGCCACTGCCGCACCCATCGTCCACTTTTCAAACTCCCTGAAAATTGCCATACGCTCGCCCCTAATAGTTATTCAGCCGGGCGCTGGCGCTCAGGCTCAGGGCCGGCGTCATTCTGGTTTGAAGGTCCGGAGCCCCTGCCAGCAGGTTGAGGGTAATGGTCACCGCGCGCACCTGCGCCATGCCGGCGGGGTTGCTGGCCAGGTCGCGCGGCAGCGAGAGCGCGTTTCCGCTCCGGTCGAAGGCCGCGAACACGGGCGCTGTTTTGTAGGCGGCGTAGAGCACGTTGTGCGAAACGGTGGCCGTTCCAAATCTGGTGCTGCCGCTGAGGGACAAGGCCGCGCCGCCTCCGCCCACCCCCGCGCTGTTGATGATTCCCTCCACGCTGGAGTTGTAATTCACCGCCTGCGAGGCCGGCGCTCCCGTCACCTTCACCACCTGGCTGCGCCAAAGAGCGCAGGGACAACTGCTGGCCGCGGTTACGGGTGCGCCATTGCTGTCGGTCAAGGTGTAGCGCACGCTTTCCACCTGCCCATCGCCTTCAATATCCGTCTCGAACCACAATTCGGAAGCCGACACCCGCACCAGGCCGGCGGCGCAGCGGTAATCGTTCACCGCCGGGCTGCTGAGCACCCCGGGAGCGAAAAGGCGGCGCGGGGGGAAGCCCGCCTGCCGCAGTTCGCTCGCCATGCCATCCAGGAAGGTGCGCGCCAATGCGCTGGCATCCACCTTAGTCTCCTCGGTTTTGTAAGTCTTCTGCAGCCGGGTTACAGCGCTGAACACCACCCCCAGCACCGCGGTCAGGATGACCACCACCACCAGCAACTCCAGCAGGGTGAAGCCGGACCTCCCGCAACCAGTTGAGCGGAGAATCTTGCGCCGCATTATGTGCCTCCGATGGTGCGCAGCGTGACCGGTTGAGCAAATTGCACCGGGTGGTTGCCGGCGCCCGCTCCCAGAGGACGCGCCGCCACCGTGATCAGGCGCGTGTTGGCGCTGACCGTCTGCACGTTCCAGCGCACCTCGAAAACCGTCTGCCGCCCGCCCGCCCCGCAGCCCGCAAACTCCATCTTGTAATCAGCGGGAACACTGGCGTAAGACTGGGTGAAATCAATGGCGCCGCTGTTTTGGTCCAGGCTGGCGCCGTTGCCGGGCGCGGCCGCGCCCGCCGTAGCCATCACCCAGGTAGTGGGAGTCGCTCCGCAGTCGGTAAGCGAGATGGTGGCGTTCTGAGTGGCGGGCTGGGCGGCGATCTTCTCCAACACCGTCTGCGCCAGCATGGTGGCGCTGGTATCCACCTTGGCGCGGTTGTTGGTGAGAATGGCGGTGTGAAACAGCGCCGTTACCGCCGTCATGCCGACCGCCAGCACCGCCATGGCCAGCATCAGTTCCAGCATGCTCATCCCGGCCGCGGGGCAAGTTCGCCTTTGCTCGTCACCGTATGTCATCGCCTGGCATCTCCTTACTGCGCCACCCACTGCGAACTTCCCGACGACCACAGCCAGGTGCGCGTCCGTCCCGCAGGCGTCACCGCCACCGCCGCCCAGGCGGAGCTGGCATGGCGCGAATCCTGCAGAAAGTACACCACGCCCACGGCATTGCCATTCACATCCCAGTTGGTGCACAGCCCGTTGCGCATCACGCAGGGCAGGCCCATGCCGTTGAAGCTCAGCGCGGTGGAGGAGGGCTGCGGCGTGTAGCCGAGCGTGGCGGCGGAGAGCGCGGGCGCGGACGCGCTGCTCAAGCGCACCCCCGCGGGCAGCTGTATTATGGCTTCGCCCCCATCGTAGGCGCTGTTAGCGTTCTGATCCAGGAACAGCCGGCTGTAGCTCGTGCCGCCCTGGGTGATCTGGTTGTTCTGCAGCGTGTAATGACGGTTGTCGCGCGCACAGCGCATGCGCGACCTCTGCAGCATGGCAGCCACGTCCTTGGCCGCCGTCCGCAGGCGATACTGCTGCATGGCCGTCATCACGTTGGGCAGGGCGCTGGCAGCCACCACCAGCATCACCGCCATCACGATGCACAACTCCAGCAGCGACACACCCTGCATGCGGCCGCCGGCCGGCACCCGTGCCTGAACCTGGCTGTGCATTCTTGCCATCTACAGCATCGTAAAAGGGAGGGGGAGGGCGGGTCGGTGCGGCGGGGGTACCCTTTGGTGATGGTCCTTTCAGATTCGGGAAATGCCCGCTTCGGGACAAGCGGCGCCGCCTGCAGTCGCCGGGGCTATTGCAACTTCGCGTATTCCGCCCTGGCTTGCTTGAGGATGGGGATATCGGGGTCGGCGTTCTTCCACAAGCCGAGGAAATCCTGATACGCCGCTTTTGCTCGGGTGGTTTGGCCCGCCATCATATAGGCCCGGCCGAGTTGGAGGTGAGCAAGCACGGCCAACGGGCAGCTCGCGACCATGCCACGATGGTCGAGAAGTTTTTTAAATTCTGCGGCCGCGTCTGTCGCGCGATGGAGCTGCAGGAAGGCTTCTCCACGGACGTATGCAGGATACAGAAACGAACCGAATTCGATTGCCGGAGTTGGAGAAGCCAAGTCGTAAGGCCGTGCGGGGTCTAATAGTGCCACCGCCTTGCTGGGATTGTGGCGATTCAGTTCGATGCTGGCCCGAACCGTCGGTAACCAGTAATTGATGATCATTGTATTGACTGAATTTTCTTTTTGCAGTTCATCGGCAAGTTTCTGGGCGGGCAGCGAATCTCCCGAACGCGCCAAAACCAACGCGGCCAAAATCTTCAGGTCGCGTGCCGAGGCCAGCGCCTGTGCAGAGGTAACCTCCCGGCGAGCACGTTCGCTGTTGCCAAACTCCGCTTCCCGGATCGCGCCATTCGACTGCCACTGGGCCGCGGTTTCCTTTTCGTCATTCCGTCGGGCCGAGTCGGTGGCCTGCTGCGTTGCCGCGCGTGCCTTCCCCAGATGGCCCGCAAAGGCATCCATGTCGGACTCGTAAGAATAAAAGAAGTCCTCGACGCCCGCCTTTCCTTGACCCCAGGTTAACTGGCGCTGCATCTCTGCAGCGTCGCCTTCGAGAAAGGCGATGGCGTATCGGTTGAGGTGCGCCGAATCGCCATCGAGTTTTCGGGCCACAGCTTGCTCATATGCCGCCTTGGCGTCCTTCAGGCGGTCCAACTGCGCGTAGGTCTGAATCAGGTTCGCCCATCCCAGCCCCAGGTCCGGGTTTACCCGAGTCGTCTCCAGCTCCTCGGCCAGCGCCTTCTCGTTTTCCCCCAGAACGCTATAGACGTACCCCAAATTTACATGCGCCCCGTGGTCGTTGGGAAAATCCTGGGCCCAGAGTTTATAGGTCTCCTCTGCTTTCTCCAGCTCTCCCGTGACGCTGTCGTAGTAGTGGGCGGAAATATAAAATCGTTCCCGGGGACTTACCCGCTCTTTGGGCAGCTCATAAGCTTTTCGAATAAATTGCGTAGCCAGGCCCGACTCGCCCATATTCAGATAAGTGGTTCCCAGCCCGACATAGGCCGCCGCGAAGTTAGGATCCAGTTCGAGCGCACGCTGGAAAAAGGGTACGGCTTCAGCCTGACTCTTGGTGTTCATGGTGCGGTAGCCCACCGAACACATCTTCAACGCTTCCAGCGACGGGGTGGTGATCTGCTCGAGAGGAGTACTGAACTTCTCGATCGAAGCCAGCGATTCTCCCAGCTTCTCCCGCATCTTAGTTGCGGCCGCATCCAGCGCCTTCAGCACAGTTTCCTTGCTCGCAGCCGTTCCCTGTTCCTGCACCACCGACTCGCCTGACTCGCAATCAACCGCTCGCAATCCGATTACGTATTCGCTTCCCAGAGTTGCAATGGAACCCGCCAGCATGGCTTTGCTCTGGGTTCGTTGGCACACTTCCCGCGCCACATCGGGTGTCAGCCGATCCCCGGGAGAGCGGCCCATTAGTCCCAGGGCGTGAATGATCTTTTGCTCGGAAAGAACGTTTAAAAAAGGCGATTGGCTTAGCTGAACCAGCAGCGCCTGCTTGAGGGTGTCGTCGAATACGGGATCACCCGTGGAATTCGAAAAGTCTGCCACCACCACATTATCGGCTGCATTCAAGGCGGAGGTCGGGCGGGTTTTATAGTGCCAGCCGGCGACGGCAGCCCCGATCAGTACCACCACGGCGGTGGCCGTAATCGCCCATTTATGCCGGCCTGCCCAAGGCCTGGTCGCGGGCAAGGCGGCCGCTGACGTGCCGGTTTCGCTATCGCGCTTCACCCGCTGCAGGTCGGCGCGAATCTCGGAGGCGTGCTGGTACCGCAGATTGCGGTCCTTCTCCAGACACTTATTGATGACTCTTTCCAGTTCGGCCGGCAGATCGGGATTGAGTCGAACCGGAAGAGCCGGGGTGCGGTTCAGGATAGACTCGAAAATGACTCCCGTGCTTTCGCCGCGGAACGGCAATGCCCCCGTCGCCATTTCGTAGAGAACTGCGCCGAATGAGAACAAATCCGTGCGCGCGTCCAATTCCTTAGCCCGGACTTGCTCCGGCGACATGTAGGCAATGGTCCCCACCGCGGTGCCGGGACTGGTCAGGTGCTCGGCACCGGACTCCAGGGTTGCCTGGGAAGCTCCCGCTGCCCCGCTCGTCCCCGTGCTTCCCACAGCCGTTACCTTGGCCAAGCCGAAATCAAGAATCTTGCCGTGGCCTCGTTTGGTGACGAAGATGTTTGCCGGCTTGATGTCTCGGTGGATGATGCCTTCCGAGTGGGCCGCGTCGAGTGCATCTGCTATCTCAATCCCGAGGGAAAGGATGGTCTCTGTGTCCAGTGGCTTTCCGCTGATGCAGTGCTTCAGGGTGGTGCCGTCCAGAAACTCCATCACGATGAAAGATCGCTCACCCTGCTTGCCGATTTCGTAGATGGTGCAGATATTGGGGTGGTTCAGCGCGGAAGCCGCCCGTGCTTCGCGGCGAAACCTTTCCAGCGCCTGCGAGTCCTGCGCGACCTCGTCGGGGAGAAATTTAAGGGCAACGAAGCGGCCAAGTTCGATGTCCTCGGCCTTGTAAACAATTCCCATTCCCCCGCCCCCAGCTTCTCGATAATGCGGTAGTGGGAGACCGTCTGCCCCAGCAGTGGCGAGGGGGTGCCCATGGGCGGGAATCTTAGGACGCAATTCCAGGCAGGTCAACAGAGGTTAAGCATCTGCTCCATTCCGCAGGCGAAATCTTGAGCCGTTTTGCGGGCGTGAGCGAGTAGCCGCAGGCGAAGAGCGGGAGTCCGCAGGCGAAATCCTGAGCCCGCAGGCGAAGTTGAGGCGTCCAGGCGGCGTCCGAGCCGCCTGCCGAAATCCCGAGCGTAGCGAGGGAGCTCTAGCGCGGGCGAGTGGTGGGCACTGCCGGACTCGAACTTAAGCCGTTTTGCGGGCGTGAGCGAGTCGCCGCAGGCGAGGAGCGGGAGCCGCAGCCGAAATCCTGAGCCGCAGGCGAAGTTGAGGCGTCCGGGCGGCGTCCGAGCCGCCTGCCGAAATTCCGAGCGTAGCGAGGGAGCTCTTGCGCAGGGCGAGTGGTGGGCACTGCAGGACTCGAACCTGCGACCTCGTGCGTGTGAAGCACGCGCTCTAACCAACTGAGCTAAGCGCCCGGTGATTTCCATTGTAACAAACGGATCACGCCTCAATTCGTGCGCGGGACCGTCTGGCGCTAGGCAGAGCGCGCGTGCCCCTGGTTCAATCGCCAAATAACATACGGCAGCGCCGCCACCGAGAAGATCACCAGGGCGTGCACAAGGCCGCCAAAAACCTGCGCCTCACCCCCCGGCATAAAGAATTTCATGCTGATGTGTCCCAGTCCGGCCGGCACCGCCGTCCGGCTGGCCTGGATTTGCGCTGTCGCGCCCATCCAGGCGATCAGAAGCAAAGCCACGGTGGGCCAAACCGCCTTCAATCGTTGGCGCGCCGCGAGCAGTCCGATTCCCCAACCCACGAGAACCGGCGCGCAGATGTAATAGTACTTGCCCGTCTGAAAAAAGAGATAGGCCAGGTCGTACATGGAGTAGGTCCGTCCGCCAAAAGGCGTATCCGCTCCGGGGAGAAACATTCTCCAGCCAAACCACAGATACAAGCAGGCGAGGAAGTACGCTGCCGCCAGAAACAGCAGCGGACCCACGCCGAACATGGCCCAGGGTGCACGCGCGCACCAGGATTGGAACTGGCGCTGTTCGACCATCGCCCGGGCCAGCTCATCCATCGTACCGAGTCGCGCCCAAGCCGCGGCTTCCGCCTCCGCCCGGCTGCGGCCGGCGCTTTCTTCTTCCGCCCTCAGGTCGGTGAAATGATCTCCTAGTTCGCTCAAATAGCGTCGCACATGCCGCGGCGCCACGCCCGCCCGCAGCAGGCGTTCGCGAAGTTCAGCAAACAGTTCAGGAAATAGCTGCGCCATGTTGCACTCCTGTCAGCATCTTTTGGATCGCCGTTGCCAAACTGCCCCAGGCCGAAGCCAGCTCAACCAGGCGCTGCGCCCCCGCCGGTGTCACCGAATAGTAGATCCGGCTGCGCCCGTTCACCGTCTTGCGCCGCGACTTCAGCGCCCCCTCCTGCTCCAGCCCGTGCAGCACCGGATAGACCACGCCTTCCCCCACTTTGATCACCGCATCGCTGCGGCTGTGGATGGCTTGCACAAGCTCATAGCCGTACATCTCCTGCTCCTGCAGCAGCCGGAGGATGAGCAGTTCCGGAACGCCGTTCATGAAGTTGGGATTGCTCTCACGAGGCGCCATCGCCGGCATAATACCTCGCCGTTCGAGGTATTACAAGCCTGGCAACTGTCACTCTCAAAAATCTCCCCGGGCAAAAGGGTTCGGAGCGCCCTTGGGAGATAGCGGGGGCTGCGCCCGCCAGGGGCTCCGTGATAGCCTTTACCGGACGCCAACTTAGCCTGGGTAACCGGGCCTACAGGTTCCTAAAGTAATGGGCAGCGAACGCCCTACCTCCACCTCATCCCCGCGGGCTGAGCCGGCCCCGTCCAAGAGCAACGGCCAAGGCCCTTCCCAGAACGAAATTCCCCCGCAACTTTCTGCTGGGGAACGGGTTTCGACTAGTGTGACCAGCGTTGCCATGGCGCCGCATCTGCCTGGCACGGCGACGTTTGACCGCGCCGCTGGGCGCGCAGTTTCCACGCCCGGCTTGCTCGACGGTCTTAGCGATGCCGAAGTCATGCTGCGGGTCAGGGCGGGAGACGAACCGGCCTTCGCCTTCCTGGTGCAGAAGTATCGCCGCCCCATGATGAGCTTTATGTACCGCATGGTGCGCAACCAGGCGGCGGCGGAGGACCTGGCCCAGGAAGTTTTTCTGCGCGTCTACCGCTCGCGCGAGACTTACACGGCCAACGCCAAGTTCACCACCTGGTTGTACCGCATCGCGACCAACCTGGCGGTGAATCACGCGCGCGATACGCGCCATGAGCGCCCGGAAGTGAGCACGAGCCTGGACGAGGCCGACGCCGAAACCGGGCTGATGCCGGACGTGCCCGACGGCACGCCCAACGTGGAGGAGAACATCCTCCGCGGGGAGCGGTTGGCGGCTATACGCGGCCACGTGCAGGCCTTGCCCGAACGGCAGCGCATGGCGGTGATCATGCATAAGTACCAGGGCATGGATTACCGGCAGATCGCGGAAGTGCTGCACTTGAGCGAATCCGCGACCAAATCGCTTCTGTTTCGCGCCTACGAGAGTTTGCGCGAAAAGCTGAAAGACTTTGTTTAGGTTGGCGAATATGAATTGCAATGGAGTTCGTGAATTTCTACCCGATGTGGCGAGCGGGGTCGCCGCCGCTTCGGCCGAGACGCAGGCCCACCTGCGCGAGTGCTCGCAGTGCGCGACCCAGCTGGAAACTCTGCGCCGCACCCTGGCCCTGCTCGAGGAGTGGGAAGCGCCCGAGCCTTCACCCTATTTTGAAACCCGGCTTTACGCCCGTCTGCGGGAAGAGATGGCGGCCGCTCCGGCCCGCGGCTGGCTGGCCTGGCTGCGCAAGCCCGCGCTCGCCGGTTCGCTGGCAGCCCTGTTCTTGGTGGGGGTCAGTCTGTTCTATGGCGGGCACAGCTTGAATAATAGCCCCAGCGCCGTGACCTCCTGGGAGATGAATGTGACCGCCCAGCCCGGTTCCGCGGTGGGCGACCTGCAGGCTCTGGACAAGAATCATGACCTCTATGCTGATTTCGACGTGCTCGATCAGCTGGACGTGCAGCAGCAAGAAGTAACTCCTTAACAGGCCGCGGTTCGATGGCGAAGTCGAAGGTGGCCTGCCGGTAGAAACGGGGATGGCGGGTTGCAGAGCATCTGTAAATTGATGGCGCTGGCGGGCCTGATCCTGGGCCTTGGTCTGCAATCCCAGCTTGCCACCGCCCAGGCCAAACCGGCCACCGGCGCGCAGACACCGCCTACTGCGGCGCAGGGGCCAACCGCTGCGGCTCACACTACCGCCCACCCGCGCCACCCCATTCATCACGCCGGCGACTGGCTGCGCAAGTACAAGGACTTGCCTCCCGATCAACAACAGAAAGCCCTGGAAAGCGACCCTCAATTCCGCAAGCTACCACCCGACCGGCAAGTTCTGCTGCAGCAGCAGCTGCGGCGCTTCAGCGCATTGTCGCCGCAAAAGCAGAAAATCATTCTGCAGCGCATGGAAACCTGGGAGCACCTGACCGACGCGCAGAAAAAGGCCGCCAAGACAGTTTTCACCAAGATCCGCCAGTTGCCGCCCGCACGCCGCAAGCTGATGGCCGGCGCCATTCGCGACCTGCGCAAAATGGACCCGCAGCAGCGCCAGCAGGCGCTGGACTCCTCCGAGTACCACAGCAAGTTCTCTAACCAGGAGCGCGACCTGCTCAAGGGCGTGTTGCAACTGCCCCTCGCTCCCGTGCACGCTGAAAACCAGCAGCAGCCCTCTCCCGCCGCCCAGCCCCGCTAACGGTTCTCGGTTCTCGGAAAGCCAGCAATCAGCAATTAG
>DATJEH010000186.1:0-6147 GCA_035496875.1 Terriglobales bacterium
TATAAGGCCTCCAAGGGCACGTATTTCCAAAGTTTCGCAGGTTTCAGGGTGGCGGGCAAATTGGCAGGGGGAGCAACTTTAGCGAACCACTTAAACAGGTATGGCCACGGTATCCACAATTTCCTTCAGCACCTGCTCGGCTTGTTCGGTTTTCTTCAGCGTGGAGGAATAGAGGGCGTTGACCACCACACGATGGGCGAAAACCGGGACGACCAGCGGCTTGAAGTCTTCGGGAGTGCAGAAATTGCGGCCCTCGACGTAGGCCAGGGCCTGGGCGGCACGAAACAGCATGAGGGCGCCGCGGGGCGAAACGCCAAGAGAGAGGTACTCTGATTCGCGGGTGCGCTTCACGATCTCCAGCGTGTAGCTGACCAGGGACTCGTCCACCTGCACGCGTGTGACTTCCTGCTGAATGGCCAGGACATCGGCAGCGCTGAGCAGGGGGCGAATCTCGTCCAGACGGGCGGCTCCGGCTTGCGAGCGCAGGATGGCGCGCTCGCTGTCGCCCTCCGGATACCCCATGCGCACGCGCATAAGAAAGCGGTCCATCTGCGATTCCGGCAGTGGATAGGTGCCGTGGTGTTCCACCGGATTCTGGGTGGCGATGACCAAAAAGGGCTGGGGCAGGGGGTATGCGTGGCCATCCACCGTGACCTGGCCTTCATTCATGGCTTCAAGCAGGGCAGATTGGGTTTTGGGAGTGGTGCGGTTGATTTCGTCCGCCAACAGTATGTTGGTGAAGATGGGCCCGTGGCGAAACTCAAATTTCTGCTCCATGGCGGAGTAGATGGAGATGCCGAGCACGTCACTGGGCAGCATATCGCTGGTGAACTGAACGCGCTGAAAGGTGCAATCCAGGCTGCGAGCAAGCGCCTGGGCCAGGGTGGTTTTGCCTACTCCAGGCACGCCTTCAATCAGCAAGTGGCCACGAGCGAAAATGGTGACCAGAGCGAGGCGGACCACTTCGTCTTTGCCGCGAATGACGGTGCGCAGGGCATTTTCGAGTTGCGCCGAGCGCGAGACTATGGCCGCAGGGGTGGACATGGAAACTTGATTTTACTATGCAGGCAGCGGATTGCTGACATTACTTCCGGGTGAGGAACAGAAGTCAGGAGTCGGCGGACGGGTGTCGGCAGCCAGCGGGCCAGAAGATGCGATTAACTACAGCGATTACCGCGAAGTTCGCGCCGATGGGCACATTGTGAGCGGCGTGGCGGCGAAGTAAGAGTTCTCAGTTCCCGGTTCTCAGCCTGCAGGTTCGTGGAGGCGGGCTCCCGTGCCAGACAGACATCGCGAAGCAACAATAACAATCAGCAATAACAATCAGTACATGCGTGCAACCTACATTGCCTCAGGGCTAAAGCCCAAGGTTTACGGGTCTCACGACGGCGCAGCTGAAGCCGCGCCCTTTCAAAACACATTTATTAGATAGCCTCTGAGAACTGCTTTACCTAGCCATTTGGGTGATGTGGGACAGAATTTCTTTGGGCAAGATGAAGGAGTAATGGCGAGCATATTCAATTCAGGAGAGTCACATGGCGGCGAGCCGAGCAGGATGGTCGGAGGTTTCGGAGGATCTGGCACGAGTTGCGGAGGATGTGGGACGGGCGGTGGTAGCGCTGCAACCCGCGGAGGCACATACCGCGAGCGGAGTGGTATGGCAGAAGGGAGTGGTCGTTGCGGCCAACCACGCTGCCCGCGGCGATGAAGTGGCAGTTCTATTGTCGGGCGGGAAATCGGCGGTCGCACGAATAAAAGGGCGCGACCCCGGCACCGATCTGGCCATCTTTAGCCTGGAGGGAGATGAGGAAACGAGAGTGGCGACGCTGGGCGATGCCAAACAGTTGCATGTGGGCCATCTGGTGCTGGCGCTGGCGCGTACCCGGCGTGGCAATTTAACCGCCAGTTCTGGGATTATCTCCGGGCTGATGGAGGAATGGCAGACGTGGCAGGGTGGGCAAATAGACCGTTTCATTCGTCCCGACCTGACGCTGTACCGGGGATATTCCGGCGGACCGCTGGTTAACGCCAACGGAGAAGTGGTGGGCATCAACACGGCGGGCCTGCGGCGGGGCACGCCCATCACAATACCGAGCAGCACGGTTACGCGCGTGGTGACCGAACTGCTGGCCAAGGGACACGTCGAGCGTCCCTATCTGGGCGTGGCCCTGCAGCCCGTAGCCTTGCCGGAGGAGATGAGGACCAAACTCAACCTGGGCGGCCGTTATGGACTGTTGCTGGCGCACGTGGAGAGCGATGGTCCCGCGGCAGCGGCCGGCTTGATGCTGGGAGACATTGTGGTCGAGATTGGGGGTAAGCCGATCGTGCAGAAGCACGGCTTGCGGTGGCTGCTGGGCAAGGAAAAAGTGGGCGAACGGGTGCCGGTTGGGATTGTGCGCAGCGGCGAAAAGAGGGAGGTTTCGGTGACGCTGGGAGACCGATTCGGGCGATGAGTGTGAAAGCAGCGGCGGCTCAGGCCACGCGCGTCCTGGTGGTTGCGCCATCGCCGGAGCGCGCCTCGGCATTACGCGCGAAGCTGGCGGAAGAACCGGAAATTGAACTTGCAGAGATTTCACCTGCCGATTTGAACTCTGCGGTGCGGCAGGCGCGAGCGGGCGAGATTGTGGTGGTTGATTCGGAGGACGATGGAGGGAACAGCATTGCGGAGTTGGTTGCTGGAGTAGTCCTGCTCGTTGACAACCCGGAGGCGAACTGGGTGACGCACTGGCTGGCCGCGGGAGCCCGGGCCGTATTGCGGCGCGAATGCAGCGGGCGGCAACTTGCGGCGGCGGTGCAGGCGGCGGCTGCCGGGTTAAACGTACTGGAACCCGAGGCACTGCACACATTATTGCGTTCTTCGCCGGAAAGCATCGAACTGGAGCCGGGTGAGGAAGAACTTACGCGCCGCGAAACCGAGGTCCTGCACATGATGAGCGAAGGCCTGAGCAACCGCGAGATCGCTTCTACACTGGGCATCTCTGAACATACCGTGAAGTTTCATATCACTTCGATCTTCGGCAAGCTGGGCACTTCGAGCCGTACAGAAGCGGTGACCGAAGGCATTCGGCGGGGCCTGGTCCTACTCTAAGATAGCTGGGCAAACAAACAGGAGGGAACATGAAGATTGCCGTACTTGGCGCAGGCAACGTGGGCGGCGCGTTGGGAAAACTTTGGGCTGCAAAGGGTCACGAAGTTCGCTTTGGAGTTCCCGACCCGGAGTCAGAGAAGATAAAGGCACTGCTGGCGAGCACAGGAGGGCGGGCGAAGGCCGGCAGCAACCGGGAAGCAGCGGCCGCGAGCGAAGTGGTGGTGGTGTCGGTGCCATGGCCGGCGGCCGAGCAAGCCCTTCGCGATTGCGGAGACCTCAGCTCCAAGGTGGTGATTGACTGCACCAATCCTCTGAGTTCGGATTTAAAAGGGCTGGTTGTGGGGCTCACGACATCGGCGGCTGAGCAGGTGGCGGCGTGGTCGGGCGCGAAGGTGGTGAAGGCGTTCAACACCATTGGTGCCGGCAACTATGGGAACGCGGAATTTGCGGGCGCACGTGCTGATGGCTTCTATTGTGGCGATGATGCGGCGGCCAAAACCAAAGTGAAGCCGCTGATCGCCGATATCGGACTGACTCCGGTGGACGTGGGCCCTTTGCGCAACGCCCGCCTTCTGGAACCCCTGGCCATGTTGTGGATTGATCTGGCGATTAACCAGAAGTGGGGACCCAATCACGCGTTCAAGCTGCTACGGCGGTGAGAAAAAGCAGGAGTCGGGAGTGAGCCGTTGGCGGGAAGCGCGGCGAACGAACTCATTCTTCTAACCACACAGAAATAGCTGGCAGCTCTCACCGCCAGCTACGAATTCCGCGTATCGCTACCAACTAACGGTTCACTGAAGAAACTCGGCCGGTTGGCCGGTCAGGCGCTCGATGCGCTTGGCGATAGGCGGGTGGGTGGAGAACAGGCTGCCAAAATTCATGCCCAGCAGCGGCTGCACGATGAACAAGTGCGCCGTGGAGGGGGTGGCAACCATGGGCACGCGGCGGGAATAGGCGTCCAGCTTGCGCAGGGCGCTGGCCAGGGCGTAGGGGTTACCGGTGAAGTGAGCGCCGGTGGCATCAGCCTGGTACTCGCGCGAACGCGACACCGCCAACTGGATCAGTGTGGCTGCAATGGGCGCCAGAATGATCATGAGCAGGGCGCCCAGGCCGCCGCCTTCGCGGTCATTGTCGCGGCCGCCGCCGAAGCCGCCAAACAAGGCGGCCCAGTATCCCATGCGCGCTATAAACGTGATAGCACCGGCTAGGGTGGCGGCGATGGAACTGATCAGGATGTCGCGGTTGCGCACGTGGCCGAGTTCATGGGCCAGCACGCCTTCCAGTTCCTCGTCATTCAGCAAATCCAAAATACCCTGGGTCACCGCGACCGAGGCATGGGAGGGATTGCGTCCGGTGGCGAAGGCATTGGGGGAATCGCTCGGAATGACATAAATCTTAGGCATGGGCAGGCCGATTTTCTGAGTGAGGCGCTCGACCACGGCGTAGACGCGCGGCAGTTGCTCGCGCGTGACCGGCTGGGCGCGGTACATGGCCAGAGAGATCTTGTCGGAGTAGAAGTACGAGACAAAGTTCATGACCACGGCGATACCGAGGCCCAGGATCAGGCCGTTTTGCCCCGCAAAGTATTCGCCTATAAAGAGCAAGAAGATGGTGAGAGCGGTCAAGAGTAAGGCGGTTTTAAAGGTGTTTCCCATAGGGCACGTCTTTCAATAACTGCTATGTAGATGCTACGCCAGGGCGGAAGATTCGGGGAAGGCGGCAGGCGGGAAGCCTTGATCCTCCAGGCAGATAGCAGGGAGAAAAAGCTGGGCTCGTGGCGCAAAGGCTCCTCCTTTAGAAGCGGAAGAGCCTTTGCGGAGGGGAGGAGCTAGGCGGCAAAATCGCGGCGACCACGGCGGCCACGAAAGGCGTCGACCTCGGACATGCCGGCATTGGCCGCAATGGCCATACCCTGGCTGCGGAAATAAATAGACGGCCACTCGTTGGTGAAGCCGAGCAAGTTGGGCAGGGAGGCGACGATTCCGGCAAAGCCGGTGTCCATTTTGAGGTGAGTGGGGTAGCTGATAACCCCGGCTACACCGCCGGGAAAGTCAGTGAGCATGGCGTTGGCGACTTCGTTGATGCCGCAGCCCAAAGCGGCGATCGCCGCGCGTTTGTGGCGCTTCCACATCAGGCCGGTCATCAGAAAGAAAGTTCCTGCGGTCGCATAATCAATGATGGCGTGGGTCCTGGGAGAAATGACTTTGGGGAGACGATTAGTGAGAGCGCGAGCGCCGATCTCGGCAAGTGCCATAGTTAACCTCCGGTTCTTCTCCAAAGATGCGGCGCTGTGGGCAGGAGTTGGCGAGAGGAAAAGCTCAACAGAGTAGCTCGAAGAGGACGAACACTAAGGTTTGCGGCGCAGTCATACAGTAAGAGTCATTTTTTGCAGTAAGAGTCATTTTTTGGCTGGCAGCGGTTGCTCCGGCACAGCCTGACGCCTGCCTCCCGAATTGGGACACCGGAAAAGCGGTGAAAGTTCCGAAGAAATATTGCTAATCTGCTCCACTTTTCGGGGAGCAGGAGTCGCGACCGCAGTGTCTACGTGGGCAGAGGGAGGAGGCTCTGCCCATGTTTGAAGACAGCCTGATTGAATCCTCGGGTGTCCTGAAAACAAAACGTTCGGCGGCAACAGCGGTGTCGCTGCTGGCGCAGTCGCTGCTAGTGGCGGTAATGGCGGCGCTGCCGCTGCTGTATACCGAGGCGCTACCCAGGGGATGGGCAGTATCGCTGGTCGCGCCCGGACCGCCTCCCCCCGGGCCGGCGCCGGTGCATGCCGAAGCCGAACCCCGGGCTCAGCCGCGCACGAGCGATATGGTGGGGCAGAAATTGCGCGAGCCCCAAGCCATTCCCAAGCACATCGCCCGTGTCGAGGAGGAGGAAGCGCCATTGCCGGCGCTTCCATCGGGGGGACCTGGAGTCGTGGGTGGTACAGGTCCATCCGGCAACAACGCGCTGAACGCGATTGTCAGTCTGGCCCCGCCGCCGGTGGTGCCCAAGCCCTCGGCTTCGGGCCCGTTGCGGGTTTCACAGGGAGTTGCACAAGGTTTTCTCGTGCA
>DATJEH010000187.1:0-30839 GCA_035496875.1 Terriglobales bacterium
AAATCCTCTCCTACATGGCGGAGAATTTTCGCCGTGGCCTGTCCAATCGCCTGTATGCGGTCGTCGTAAGAGGTAATGCTGTCCACAAAATAAAGAGTGCCCGCGCTCTCGCCATTCAGAACCTTCACCCGGCAGGTCTGCCCGAAATTCCCGGCGCTCACCCAGTCGGCCCTTTTTTTTGTCATCTTGCCGTAGGGATTGCCGCGACTCTCCAGCGCTTTGAGCGGCTTCTGCAGAGACTGCGGCACGTTACCCTCATCCACCAGACCACGCCGCAGATCAACGATTTTGTCTATATATTCCACCAGCAACGGGCATTCTTCCTCGCACGCGCCGCAGGTGGTGCAGGACCAGATTTCATCCTCCGAATAGACACTTCCCACCAGCGGCTGTCCGTTCTTCGCGCTGCCGAACATTGGGTAGTGCTGGAAGGCGTAGTCCCTCGCCTTGATGGTGAGAAACCTCGGCGACAGAGGCCTCCCCGCCGCATTCGAGGGACAGTTATCGGAGCAGCGCCCGCAATCGGCGCAGGAGTAGAAATCGAGCATGTGTTTCCAGGTGAAGTCTTCGAACGTCTTCACGCCGAAAGATTTCACCTGGTCCAGGCGCTCGTCGGGAATGCCCCATTTCACCGGCTTTAACTTCCCGCGATCCAGCTTGGCAAAGAAAACACTGAACAACGAGGTCTCCACGTGAAACTGAATGCCAAAAGGGCGATAGCAAAGCAGGAAGAAAAAAGTCAGATCATGAATCAGGTAAGCGCCAAGATGCAGACTTTGCAGCATGGGCAAAGAGGTTGACAGCAGCGCTTTGTTTAACATCCACGGCAGTGACAGGACGGGCAGAAATTCCGCCGTTTGGCCCTGTTGCCAGAGAGCCGCGGCCTGGCTGGCTTCAAACAAGCTGTCAGCGGCCATCAGAATGGCGATAAGCGCCAGCAGAAAAATGGCATCAGCGGAATGGCCTTTCCCGTATCTTGCCGGAACCGCGTATCGTGCCGGCTTGAATGCCACCCGGCGGATGGCAGCAACCACCATGCAGAACAAGACCACGGTGGATGCGTAGTCTGCGACGATGCCGTAGATGTGACCAGCCTTGCCTGAAAGTCCGGGGATCACAAAACCGTCGGACACACCCAGAGCAAGCACTGAGAACGCGCGGGTAGCGAGAATTAAGAAGCCTGCAAAAATCAGGAGATGAATGGTTCCTGCCATCCGGTAACGTGGGTGCTTCCACTGCCCCAGCCAGAACTGCAACACCCTGCCCAATCGCCTGAATGGCTGGTCAAGACGGAAATCCCGTTCACCGCGAAACAGCGGTTGGAGCCGCCTGGCCACAATGTAGGAAAAACACGCCGTGCCCAGCAGATAAATGATTAGAAACAGCAGTCTCCCCTGGACGAGCCAGTAGGTCGCGTGTGCGGGTGATTGGATGGCTTCCACCACAGTATGCGATATCTCTTACTTTCAGCTGCGGGTTGGAACTGCAATCAAGGTTTTGCAGAAGGAGCGCGTCTCAATTCCTGTGCCGTAATCGAGACGACTCTTCCCGCAATAACGCCGGGTGCGTGGCAGCCCGCGGGGGATAGCGGATCCAGAGTGCCGACGAGTTGCGCGAGACTCTGTGGCCACCTTTTTGGCTAACGGCAACACATCGGATACTAGGGTGCGTCTTGAAAACAGCGGCCTGGGAATCGCCCGAGCAATCTGATCTGCCTTTCTGCCGTTGTGCCGATTATCCGGTCGTGGACGCGTAGGGTCTGTGAGGTGGGACTTCGTTCTCTGTGAGGCGCATCACAGCAAGAAGGTGCATGAGCTTGCTGCGCGAAAGATAGCGTTTGATTTCAGTACGACGAACTGCAGTGGCAACAGGAACGCCGTTCAGCTAGTGAAAGAGAACCGGGTCTCCAGTTTCATCAGCTTGAGGACCTTGTACACTTCAATACTAGCCCCGCGCACCACTACGTTCACCGCTTTCTCGTCGGCTCGAGCCGCCAATTCTTCCAGGGCCTGAAGCCCCGGGGCATCGATCCGTTTTACCGCGGAGAGATCCAGCATCATTTCGGGACCGGCGCCGTCTAGTGTGTCACGCGCCTCCTCCAAGCCTCGGACCACGCGCTTTTCGTCAATCTTGAACTGCACCGCAATCGTTGCCATACTCACCCACCTCCTCATGCGGCCTGCTGTCCGGCACTGGTCCCTAACGCAGTCCCTCGCCCGTTATAAGCGCACCAGAACAACTCTTCCAATTCGCTCATGAGCGGCATGCGAGGATTCGACAGCCAGGAAGGATCATCAAAAGCGATTTTCACCAGATCAGGCAGAGCCCGCTCAAATTCGTCCTTGGCAATACCCAGGGCGGCAATCGAGCGTGGCATCGCCAGTTGGTCCAGCAACTGCTCGACTGCGGCCGCAAGGCTTTTCACCTTCTCCTCGATGGTGCGCCCATCCAAGCCCAGCAACTCCGCTATGGTGGCATATTTTCTGTCCGCCACGTAGGCTCGCTGGTTGGGCGAGGGCCGGAATTTTGTGGGCACCGAAGCGTTATACCGTATGACATGCGGCAACATCAGCGCGTTCGCCCGGCCGTGGGCTACGCCGAACCGAGCCCCGAAAGCATGCGCCAACGCGTGATTCACCCCGACTCCGGCGTTCGCAAAGGCCATAGCCGCAATGCAGGCGGCGTTATGCATCATGCTGCGCGCTTCTTCCTCATCTGGATGCTGATAAGCGGCCGGCAAATACTTAAACACCATTCGGATTGCCTGCATGGCATTGCAGTCGCTGTAGCACGAGGCGTAAGTCGAGACCGCCGCTTCCAGGGCGTGAGTCAGGCAATCAACTCCGGTATCCGCGGTAAGCCCTTTGGGCATGGACATGACAAACTGGGGGTCAATGATGGCCACGTCCGGAGTCAGCGAATAATCGGCCAGCGTCACCTTGCGTCCCTGCTCTTTGTCAAAGAGGACGGCAAACGGAGTAACCTCGCTTCCCGTGCCGCTGGTGGTAGCAATGGCAATCAACCGGCTCGGGTTAATCTTCTCCGTCGGATAGTGGACCACTCTCTTGCGAATGTCCAAAAATGGCGCCGCTAGTTCCTCCAGGTCAGCTTCCGGCGACTCATACTTCAGTTTCATGATTTTTGCCGCATCAATCATCGAGCCGCCCCCCAGCGCGATGATCTGGTCCGCCTTATACAGATTGAGCGCTTCCACCCCCTGCTGGATGGCCTTCAATTCCGGCTCAGCGTCCGGAATTACGCAGACGTGTACCGAAGCCTCCAGCGGCAGGTATCGTCGCACAATATCGGCATGGCCGATCTGCTCCAGCCCGGGATTGGTGACGATCACAGTGGAGCGCGATGGGAACTGGCGCACATTCTCCACCGCATTGAAGTTGAAATAGATCTGACTGGGAACTCGGAACCACATCGCAGCGGGCGTCCTCCGGGCCACGCGCTTGAGGTTCAGATAATGGTAGATATTCACGTTATCGGTGGTGCTGTTGCCGCCGGCGGTACCGCACCCGAAAGAGAAGGTCGGCACCATATCGTTGTAAACCCCGCCCAGCGCCCCGATCGAGCCCGGGGCATTCACGATGATGCGGCCCGCATTAATCACCTGGCTGAATTTCTGGATGGCATCATCGTTGCGCGAAAAGATAACCGCCGTGTGTCCCAGCCCGCCCGCGTGATTGACGTCTACGCACACTCTCAAAGCCTCATCCGTGGAATTGGCTCGGTAAACCGAAAGCACCGGACAGAGCTTCTCCACCGACAGAGGATGCTCCCGCCCTACGCCTTGGATCGGCGCAATCAGGAGCTTGGTCGCGGGCTTCACCGTAAGACCAGCCACCCGCGCAATATCCATGGCCTTTTGTCCGACAGCGACGGGTTGCAGGCATCCGGTTTGCCGATCAAACAAAGCACGCCCCAAAATTTCCGTTTCCTTTTCATTGCAGACGTGCGCCCCAAGTTCGGCAAATTTCTTCAGTGCCGAATCGTATATCTCGTCATCAATCACCACCGTCTGCTCGGAAGCGCAAATCGTGCCATTATCAAAGGTTTTGGAGACGATGATGTCCACCACCGCCATGCTCAAGTCTGCGGACTTCTCCAGATACACGGGTGTGTTGCCCGGTCCCACTCCCAGGGCCGGCTTACCGGAACTGTACGCGGCCCTCACCGCGCCCTGGCCGCCAGTAGCGTCAATCAGGGCCACGTCTTGGTGCCGCATCAGGTAGGCATTGTCCTCGAGGGTGTGCGATTCCAGGCATGTGAACACCCCTTCGGGCGCGCCATACCTCACCGCTGTCTCATACATGATTCGTACTGCTTCTGACGAACAGCGCCAGGCATTGGGGTGGGGACTGAAGATAACGGCATTCCGAGTCTTGATTGCCATGAGGCATTTGAACAGGACGGTCGAAGTGGGATTGGTGATCGGTATCAGCGAAAAGATGACCCCGATGGGCTCGGCCACTTCCACCAGGCCTCGCTCCGGAAACTCGCGAATGGTTCCCACGGTGGGCTTGTCCTTGATGTAGTTGTAGACAAATTCCGTGGCCACCATGTTCTTTATAACCTTGTCCTCAAGAACCCCGATCCTGGTTTCCTCCCTAGCCAGCCGCGCCAGAGGCTGCGCCTGTTCTAGCCCCGCCAGCGCCATGGCCTTAACCATGCCGTCAACGTCCTGTTGTGTAAATTGCGAAAAGACCGCTGCCGCGGTTTTGGCTTGGGTGATCAGTCCTTCCAGATATGCCATACGCTCTTCGCTTGGATTTGCAGGGTGCTTTACCATGCCGTCGCCTCCAGTGCTGGCGCTTTACTAATTACCGGACGGGCTGAGGTGGCGTGCGAGCGAGGAACGGACGCCAGTCGAGAAGCGGAGAAAAATCTTCTTCGGAGCCCCCGGACCTGATTGAGGACCGGCCTTAAGTATCCACCCCGTCGAGCAACGTGACAGTGAGCCTGGTCACTACAAAATGTGAGATTTGACGAATTGCTGCTTCGCCTTTGTGACTGGACCTTTGTGCGTGACCCGCATCACATCTTTTTCACGGCGCAGCGATAGCCTGTTCTTGGAAGCACAGACGCTGCCCGAATCCTGTGACAGCCTGTGGCGTGCAACCGGCGCAGCGAGGTCTCGCAATGAATCTAGCCACATTCTTGAAGCCCAACCCGGGTTATGGTCGAAAGCTTCTTCGTTCCGCTTTGGAAGGAGCGCATTCAGGTGAGGAGGCCTACCTGCACGGCAAGCCCTTTACCATCTTTGTCGACGAATCGGCGCGGAACGCATTGAAGCCCGCCGTGCTGGCCGCCTGCCTTGGCCTGTTGGGTGGATATACGGGATACCGGCGCAGGTCGCCGGGCAGAGCCATGGCGTACGGCGTATTGGGTGGAACAATCGGCTTCAGCGTTGGTCTGGCATGGGAAAGCCGTGGTTTGACCGCGAGCGTTGCCTCTGCTGCCTGGAAGAAAATAGGCAGAACTCGCGATGAGCACTGGCTGGCTCAGAATCCCATTGACTACGCGTAATTGTATCCAGTTCCACATAAATCGCACTCCCGACCAGCGTCGTGAACATGGGCAGGCTCGTTTGCCTGCATTCCTGACGAGCGGACCGGTATGGCGGCAGGCAACCAGCAGTTTGACTTCGACTTTATCGTGATCGGGTCCGGCTTTGGCGGCAGTGTCGCAGCCCACCGGCTCACCGAAAAGGGCTACAGCGTTGCCGTCATGGAAATGGGCCGCCGGTGGACCAGACAGAACCTGCCCCGCACGAGTTGGGCCATTCATCGCTGGTTCTGGCGCCCGCAACTCGGTCTGCGCGGTTTCTTCAACATGCGGTTGTTCCGGCATGCCACTATTTTTCACGGCTGCGCGGTGGGCGGAGGCTCCATCACCTACGCCGGAACCCTGCTCGCCCCGCCGCACAAGGTATGGAATGTGGGTTCCTGGAAAGGTCTGGCTGACTGGCAGACAGAGATGGCACGGCACTACGAAACCGCATCTCGCATGCTGGGCGTGACCCAGAACACCATTCTCGGACCTGCCGACCACTTGCTCAAGAAAACCGCCGAAGCAACCGGGTGTGCTCCCACCTTCTATCCGACGAGAGTAGGAATCTTCCAACCCGCCGAGCGGGAGGCGGGCCGCATCTTTCCGGACCCCTTTTTCGACGGAGAAGGGCCAGATCGAAATGCGTGCGTAGCCTGTGGCGGATGCATCATGGGCTGCCGTTATGGAGCCAAGAACACCCTTGACCTGAGTTATCTGTATCTCGCCGAAAAGCACGGCGCCCAGGTTTTTCCGGAAACCAGAGTTGTGGATGTGAAGCCCTGGGCTGGGAGCAGCGATGGCAGCACAGGCTATGAAGTACATACAGTCAGGTCTACCGCATGGATCCGACGCCAGCCGCAGTGCTTCACCTGCCATGGCGTAGTCTTCGCGGCATCATCGCTCGGCACCATGGAGTTGCTCTTCCGCTTGCGGGAAAAAGGCTCATTGCCGGCCGTCAGCTCTCAGCTTGGCAAGCATGTTCGCACCAATTCCGAATCGCTAATCGGCGCGCGCGTGCCGGGGTGCCGCGAGGACTTGTCTCAAGGTATAGCAATTGGATCCGGCGTTTACATTGACGAAAATACGCATGTTGAAGCGGTTCGCTACCCGGGCGGGTCCGATACCATGAGTTTCCTTACCACGCATCTGACCGATGGCCGTCCAGGGCCGTGGAGAATTGCGCTTTGGCTGAGGAACATCTGCCGCGCTGCTCTGCGCCACCCCTTCCGCTCCCTGCGCTTGTTTCAACCCTTCGGCTGGGCGCGGGAATCTGTCATTCTGCTTTGCATGCAGGCGCTCGAAGGCCACATCGAAATGCGCTGGGAACGGCCCTTGTTCTGGCCATTTCAAAAAGCTCTGGTCAGCAGGGGAGATAGAGTCCCTACTTACATTCCGCAGGCCAATGAGTTTGCAAAAAGGTACGCTCAAATCGCCGGCGGGACGGCAATGAGCATGCTGCCTGAGATCATTTTCGATATTCCGGGGACGGCGCACTGCATTGGCGGTTGTGTGATAGCCGCGTCTGCCGAGCACGGCGTGGTTGACTTCCGCCACCAGGTGTTCGGCTACAAAAACCTGTACATCTGCGACGGTTCGGTCATCGCGGCAAACTTGGGCGTCAACCCCAGTCTTACCATTACCGCTCTTGCCGAGCGCGCTATGAGTTTTATACCCACGGCCTCGAACGCTTGGAACGACGCCGCTGCCTAGAGCTCCCGTCGCAATCCACCTCCGGTTCGCGTGGCTCTTCCAGCAACTTTAGCGGACAAACAGGGACGGAACGGGAAGTCGGCGCCCCGCCATGTCGGCCTCGCCTAACCGCATAGTGCAGACGTCGGTGGTGCCCTCGCAGCGTCAATCTCTCGCGTCGAGGCACGTTGTAGAGGCGCATCGAGAACTCCATCAGCATCCGGTCCAACACCAGAAATGCATCCAGCGCCTCGATAGAGGCGCTATCGGCGAACATCCCGCCGCGTATGTCGGTCTGTTTGCTCCTGCCCTGCTGTTTCATGGCACACTATGCGCGGCTCGGCGACTCCCGAAATACCACCTGCCCCTGGGTGCTGACGCCAACCACTAGGATCAGCCCTTCGTGGGTTCGTAAGGCTACCCTGATTACTCTTACCGGATGCAGCCTGATAATGGAAATTGAAATAATCTATCAGCCTGATAAATAAGAGTGATTCCACGTAAGTCTAAGAAAAATCACTCATGGAATGCTGCGCATGGCCTGATTCTGTTGCTTTATTCGATGGGTACGATCAATTTTTTGAATTACCTTATCAGCGCGAGTCGCCTCGGAGCAGATTCAAATTGAGTAAAGTCAGTCCGGCACGGATGTTAGTGCTGCTGCTCGCAAATGCGGGATTCTCGTAACGGTCGCATTGAGACGGCAATAACGTGGTAGCTGAATTAAAACACGGGTTTCCAGAATGGGTCTCGTTCGACCGCACGGCCGCTCGACACTGGGGCGAGATCTGCATCCGGCGTCAGTTGTCGGCATCGCTCTGCCTCTTCTTTATTTTCCGAAGTGCTGTTGCAGAATTGACGGCGGGCCGCATCGAGGCTGGCATCCGGCTCGAGGACAAAGGGCGAAGGACTGGCCGCCGCGCGCCTCCACGTATCCTCGTGCCCAATTCCCGCCTTCGGCGGTGTCTCCTGACATTTGCCATGGCGGCAAATGTACGAGCCGGTTAGAAAACCGATCATGCCGCCGACCAAAGTGTCCGAGGGAAAGTGTTTCTTAGCGGTAATGCGAAAGGCTGAAACTGTTCCAGCACCGCCCAGGGCAAGGTACTCCCACATTCTGCCGGGATATTCTTCGCCCAGTGTGGCTGCCCAAGCCGTGCCGACGGCGGCATGTCCGGAGGGGAACGAGGTGCCGCTGTCGAAAAAGTCGCCGTTACTTCCCTGGCCGGGTCGCTGCCGCCTGAAGATATATTTCAGCCCGCCTACCGATCCCAGTGCGAACGCCATCGATTCCCATTCGCGCACGGCATCGTCCCGCCGCTGTCGGTTATGTTCATGGCACCCCACTAAGTATTTGATCGTGGAGGTGCTTAGGGCAGCTCCTATGAGGATGTTTGAGGTGTAGTTGCTCTCCCGGCGATCTTCATGTGCGGAATCGATGCTGTTGCTGACCCGGGTATCGGTTGCAATGAGGGCAGCGGTCGCCCCAGAGAACCCAAGCAGGTATAACGCGTCCCGCCCATTGAGATGGGCAAGCTTGGCGGGCGATTTGGCAATCGCGGTGGCATAGTGGCCAAAGTCCCGCACCACTTGCTTGGGGACGGCAACATCCAAACAGCGGTCCTGCGCCCAGCTAGTTTGCGGCAAACAGCAGCAGGCGATGGCCAGCAACAGCATTCGCGATAATTGCCTAGCTTGCGTGCTGGTCATAGTTGGGCGCAAGTTGGAGCAGGCAAATTTGTGATTCCTGAAAATCCTTCAGTTCGCACAGTCACAATCCTTTTCGACCTGAAAAGCTTTCGGTGAGATGCCGACTGAGTCACACGGGATGGATGTTCCCGTTCCGGCGCGAACCCGTAATCTGGGCGACTTACGCCAAGTGGATCAACCTCGTGACAATCCTACACTGCAGCGTGACCGACCAGCGCCGCCAAAATACTGAGCGAGCAAGAGGTCCTCGTTTGGTTTCATCTCAGTTACGCCGCGGCCACTTGCGTAAAGAATGCCCCGTTTACCCCTTTTGCCAGCTACCAACTACGAAATGCCGGCTTACTAACTACCCACTTCCGGCACGCGGGTAGCGGGGGGAGTGTTGCGGCTGCGCTGGGCGCTGACCGCGCCGTCAATCACCGCCATGCCGATGCCGGGCAAGTCGCCGCGCTGGATACTGTGGAGCACGGTTTTCCCTGAGGAGTGCTGCGCCTGGTCAATGAAGACAAAGGTGGCGGCGCGGCCTTCGGCAATGATGCCGCAGTCGAGGTTGCGGATCTTGGCTGTATTTCCGGTGGCGAAACAGACGGCTGTCTCGGCGGGAACGTTCCCCAATGCCGAAAGCATCGAAATCAGGCGCAGGATGCCCAAAGGCTGAACGCCGGAGCCGGCGGGCGAGTCGGTACCGAGAATCACGCGGTGAAGCTGCTTGAGTTCACTCGCCGTGAACAAGGTCAGCAGGGCCGCCTTTTCGTTGCCGTTGTGAACGATTTCCAGGGCGCGGGTTGAGCTTTCGCACAGAGCAACGATCTGTTCGTCAGGCAAAGCGGTGTGGCCACCGTTGATATGGCCTATGACATCGGCGTCGGCGGCCAGGACAATGTCCTTATCAATCAAGCTGGAGCCCGGAATGGAGGGTCCGCCGGTATGGATGGTGCTCTGGATGCCGTATTTGCGCGCCCAGGAGACCATCTGCCGGGCGGTAGCGCCGTCCTTCACGCTGCCCAGCCCGACTTCGCCCAGCATGGTTACGCCGGCTGCGGCCAGCTCCTTAAAATCCTCTTCCACCATGCCGTGCTCGAGCACAGGCGCACCGGCATGAATGCGCACGCCTCCAGGACGGAAGTTGGTAAACGCGCGCTGGGCGAAGATGGCCATGGCTTTCAGACCGGTGATGTCCTTGGGGCGGCCGGGGGTGTGCACCTCGCCGGCAGAGATCATGGTGGTCACACCGCCGTGCAGATAGCTGTCAATCCAGTTCAGTTGGTTCTGGCGCGGCGTCCAGTCGCCGGCCACGGGATGCACGTGGCTGTCAATGAGCCCGGGAATCAGCGTAGTGCCGTTAGCGTTGATGCGGATGGTGGCGCCTTCGAGGTCGAGATCTTTCTCTTTGCCGATGGCGGAAATGCGGCCGTTGACGGCAACGACAGTGTTGGCGTCGAGAATGGGGCGGGACAAATCTCCGCTCAGAAGCAGGCCAATATCGCGAATGACAACCTTGGTGTGGGCGAAGTGTTTGTCTTCTGCCATATTTTGACCTCGATGTAAACTCGCGCAAAACGTTTGTAAATAAAAGCCAGGAGAAGAGCAACCCGAGAACTCTATCGCAGCCCTTTGTGATTTTCCCAGGGTTAACCATCTTAAGCTGAGGTATTCTGTCGCCCCGATGGGGCTCAGGTTGATTCGCACCCCAGGCTTACGCCCGGGGCCACATTCTTACGCCGCTTCGCGGCTGAACTCAGGTTTGAACATGAAGAATTCTTCTCCTCGCAGGTTTCTATTCCTGTTCTTCGTATTGCTGGTGGCGATGTCCGCGCTGGCCCAGCCGCAACCCAAGAAGATCATCATTGACACCGATCCCGGCACCGATGACGCGTTGGCAATTCTGCTGGCGCTCAATTCGCCGGAAGTGCGGGTGCAGGCAATAACGGTAGTGCCGGGCAACGTGACTGCGCAGATGGGATTACAAAACGCACTTAAGCTGACAACTCTGGCCAACCGGTGTGACATTCCGGTGGCGGGCGGGGCGCAGCATCCGCTGGCGCAGAAACTCATTACCGCTGAGTTCTGGCACGGCAAGAACGGACTCGCCAATATCGAACTGCCCACCCGGTGCAAGGCGGACCCGCGCTTTGGACCTGACCTCATTATTGAACTGGTTCACAAATACCCGCACCAGATCACCCTGGTGCCGGTGGGGCCGCTGACCAACATTGCGCTCGCGGTTTCCAAGGACCCATCCATTGTGCCGCTGGTAAAGCAAGTGATCCTGATGGGCGGAGGCATTAGCGGGGGCAATGTGAACGCGGCGGCTGAGGCCAACATCTATAACGACCCTGAGGCGGCGCAGATCGTGTTCAATGCCGGCTTTGCCTCGCTCACCATGGTAGGGCTCGATGTGGGCAACAAAACCCTCTTTACTGACCGTCAGGTTGCGGAACTGCAAGCCGCGCCGGGCCCGATAGCGAACTTCGTGGCCCAGGTGGGGACCTTCCTGCTTGACCTGTCGCGGCGCTTTGGTGAACACGGAACGCCCATGTACGACCCGCTGGCTATGGGTGTAACGCTTGACCCGACCTTGGTGACCACGCATGCCATGCGCGTGGATGTGGAAACGCGGGGCGAGTTCACTCGCGGCGAAACGGTGGCCAACCGGAGCAATATGGTAGAACGCAATGTGCTGCACGGCGACCGCTACATCATCGAGGGCGTGGATAAGGTCACACCCAACGCCAGGGTGTGCGTGGACGTGCGGGCGCAGCGCTTTCTCGATCTGCTGGTGAGCCGGATACGGGGAAAGTGACAGTTATTCGCGTTGACTTGGGGGAGAGCACGCCCGTAGAGTGCAGGCTTCATGCCGCCGCCCACAACTATTGCCACGCCGAGCAAGCCAAGACCAGACAGGCCGCTGGAACGCTGGTTCCATCTAGCTGAAAACGAAACAACCGTCCGCCAGGAGTTGATCGGCGGGCTGACGACCTTCATCACCATGGCCTACATCGTGGTGGTGAATGCGCAAATTCTGTCGCAGGCGGGAATGCCCGCCGAGGGGGTGGTGTTTGCTACGTGCGTTGCCGCGGCGGCGGCGACCCTGGTGATGGGCCTCTACGCCAACTACCCCATCGCGCTGGCGCCAGGCATGTCGCTGAACGCGTACTTCACTTATTCCGTGTGCCTCGGCATGCACGTGCCGTGGCAAACGGCGCTGGGCGTGGTTTTTATTTCCGGGGTAGTGTTTATCCTGATCACGGTCACGCGGGTACGCGAGCAAATTGTGAACGGGATTCCTGACTGCCTGAAGCACTCGACCGCGGCGGGGATAGGAATCTTTATTGCATTTATCGGCATGCGCAACGCCGGGCTGGTGGTGACCAACCCGGCAACGTTTCTCAGTTTAGGAAATTTCTCGGACCGCGGGGTGCAGGCGGCCTGCTTTGGAATTCTGTTGACCGTGGTGCTGATTGCCAGAAAAGTACACGGGAGCGTGCTGCTGGGCATTATGGGGACCATGTTGTTCGGAATTGCCCGCGGCATTGTGCACTTGCCCGGCACGCTTATTGCCGTGCCGGACCCTTCAGGGACGCTGCTGAAACTGGATTTGCCGGGCGCGGTTCATCTCGGGCTCTTCGAAATCATGTTTGCGTTTCTGTTTGTGGATCTTTTCGACAATGTGGGCACGCTGATGGGGGTATGCGCGCAGGCAGGATTCGTAAGAGAAGGAAAAATTCCGCGGGTGGGGCGGGTGCTGCTGGCGGATGGGGTGGGCACCGTGCTGGGCGCGCTGACGGGCACTTCCACAGTAACCAGTTACGTGGAGAGCGCGGCGGGCGTGGCAGCGGGAGCACGCACCGGTCTGAGCAATATTGCAGTGGCCGCGCTGTTTCTGCTGGCCCTTTTCTTCAGTCCGCTGGCCACCAGCATACCGGCATTTGCCACCGCGCCGGCGCTGATCGTGGTGGGAGGGTTGATGATGCAGTCGGTGGCGCACATTGATTGGCCGGAGTTCTCTGAGGCGTTCCCAGCATTCATAACCGCCATGGCCATGCCCCTGACCTTCAGCATCGCCACAGGGCTGAGTTTCGGGGTGATTACCTACACCGCGGTCAAGGTGGCGGCGCGAAGGAGGCGCGAGGTCAGCAGGGTGCTGTGGGTGCTGACCATTATTTTCGTGCTGCGGGATGTTTACCTGGCGCGGGGGTGAGAGGCGCAACTAGCCGTAGGCGCGAGAAACCAGAAAAATGGCCAAGCCGTAAAAAACGAACATCGAAGCCAGGTAGAGCTTGGCGCGAGCGCCGGAATTTTCAAATTCTTTCCAGGCAAAGATTCCCCAGAGGGCAGCCACCATGGGAGCGGACTGGCCGATAGCATAGGAGATAGCCACGCCGGTCAGATTGGCGGCCGACAGATTGAAGACGGTGCCCAGGCCCCATATAAATCCGCCCAGCAATCCGAAAAAGTGGCCGGAAGCGGGGGCGTGGAAAAAGCCGCTGAAATCCACGGGCGTGCCCACCAGCGGGTGCTTCATGAAGTAGATATTCCAAATAAAGCAGGAGAGCAGAGCGCCGAGGGTCAGGAAGACGGCCACACTGTAGGGTCCCAGAGTGTTGCCGCGGGTCATGGCGTGAGTTACGAAAGGCGCCCACAGCCCCATGAGCACGCCGGAAACGACGCTGGTAATGATGCTCTTTCTGGAAACGGAGCGGCCGGCGCGAAGCAGGCTGCCGTAGGCTTTGCCGTCGAGAATAACGGCCAGCAAGGCGCAAGCCACGCCCAGGCCAAGGAACAAGGCGCTACCCTTGGGCTGCAGTCCGTAGCTCAGGACCACCCCCACTACCAGGGCAATGCCGATGGAGATGGGAAAGGCGACGGCAAGCCCGGCCATATCAATGGCGGCCACCAGCAAGAGATTTGCCAGGTTAAAAACCACGCCGGCGAGCAAGGTGTACCCGATATTGCCCGGGTCGGCGGCACGAACGTTGTTGAGAAAGCTGGCGGCGTTGTGGCCGGTGCTGCCCATAGTAAGAGCGAGAATCACAGAGATAACGAAAATGCCGACGGCGTAGTCCCAGTAGAAAAGCTCAAAGCGGTAATTCTTCACACCCTTGTAAGTGTTCGCCCAGGAGCCCCAGCACACCGCACTGGTAATCATCATCACAAGGGCGATGCTCAGACTATGAGGTGTGTACATGGCTTCTCCTAGAGCACTTCTCTGGCAATTCCGCGAGCCAGGACCCACCGGGGAACGCGCGAACCACGAGCTTCGAAGCCTGGCAGAAGGTTATCTCCGAAAACAGGGTTGGCGAGGTAGGCTAGCGTTGCGGCGGAAAGGCTGTCAAGTGCGATATCAGCGTCCTAACCCAATTTGGCCACGACTGACGTACAATGCAGGACAATGGCGGAGAAAAACACCATGGGATATGCGGCCGAGGCGCCGCTGGCCACGCTGGCGGGGCGGCCGCTGCTCTCCAACCGAGGCGTCCCGCTGAACCTGGAGTGGGTGAAGCAGGTGCGGGTGAACACCAGCGCGGTGGAACGCCGGGCGCAGACCCACGTAACGCGGCGAACGGTGAAGAAGGAGTGGCAGGCGGCGTGGCTGTTGCGGGCGATTTCCTGCATGGACCTGACCACGCTTTCCGGCGACGACACGGAAGAGCGGGTGCGGCGGCTGTGCGCTAAGGCCAAGCAACCGGTTCAACCTGACCTGGCGAAGCGCCTGGGGGCGGAGGAACTCGAAATCAGGGTGGCGGCGGTGTGCGTGTACCACCGCTTCGCGGAAACCGCGCTGCGGGCGCTGGAAGGCAGCGGAGTGAGGGTGGCGGCGGTTTCCACGGGCTTCCCTGCGGGGCTCTCGCCGTTGGAAGAGCGGATTGCGGAAATCCGGCGCTCGGTGGAAGCGGGCGTGCAGGAAATTGATACCGTTATCACACGGGCGCACGTCTTCGCTGGCCGGTGGCAGGCCTTGTACGACGAGATCGCCGAGTTTAAGCGCGCCTGCGGCAGCGCGCACATGAAAGTCATCCTCGGTGCCGGCGACCTGCTCACGCTGCGCAACGTAGGCCGTGCCAGCATGGTGGCGATGATGGCGGGAGCAGACTTCATCAAAACCTCAACCGGCAAGGAGCCCACCAACGCGACTCTGCCCGTGGGATTCGTAATGACGCGAGCGATTCGCGAGTACGCGCAGGAAACCGGAATGGCAGTGGGATTCAAACCGGCGGGCGGAATTCGCACCGCCAAGCAGGCCACGGAATGGCTTGCGCTGATGAAAGAGGAACTGGGGACGCCGTGGATGCGGGCGGAGCTGTTCCGTTTCGGAGCCAGCGGGCTGCTGAACGATATTGAGAGGCAACTGGAGCACAATGCGACCGGCCGCTACTCCGCCGACTATCGTCACCCCATTGCATAATCGGAACAATATGAAGCGCTCATGAGCATTGCGGAAAAATTCCTGACCATGGAATACGGGGCGGCGCCCGAAGATCCCAAGGAGGCGCTGCAGTGGCTGGAGGGCCACGGCCGGCGCTTCGGACACTTCATTGCAGGAGAATGGCGGCAGCCGGCCGAGGGTCAGTTTTTTGATACCAACGATCCTGCGACGGGTGAAAAGCTGGCCAGTGTGGCGCAGGGCTCGGCCGCCGACATTGCTGCCGCCGTTCAGGCCGCGAAACATGCGCTGCCAAAATGGCAAGGGCTGAAGCCGCACCAGAGGGCCCGCTACCTTTACGCACTGGCGCGAGCGGTACAACGGCATTCGCGCCGGCTTGCGGTCCTGGAAACCATGGACAATGGCAAGCCCATCCGGGAGAGCCGCGACATTGATATTCCGCTGGTGGCGCGCCACTTCTACTATCACGCCGGCTGGGCGCAATTGGTGGAAAAAGAATTTCCAGACTACACCGCATGCGGTGTAGTAGGGCAGATCATCCCCTGGAACTTTCCCTTGCTGATGCTGGCGTGGAAGATTGCGCCCGCGCTGGCGACAGGAAACGCGGTGGTGCTGAAGCCGGCCGAATTCACGCCGCTGACCGCGCTGGCGTTCGCGGAAATTTGCCAGGAGGTTGGGCTGCCTGCTGGGGTGGTGAACATCGTGACCGGCGACGGCTCCACTGGCGAGGCGCTGGTCAAACATCCCGACGTGGATAAGATCGCGTTCACCGGTTCGACCGAAGTGGGACGCGCCATCCGCGAGGCCACGGCCAACAGCGACAAACGGCTCTCGCTGGAACTGGGCGGCAAGTCTCCCTTCGTGGTTTTCGAAGATGCCGACCTGGATAGCGCAGTGGAAGGACTGGTGGACGCCATCTGGTTCAACCAGGGCGAGGTGTGCTGCGCGGGCTCGCGCCTGCTGATGCAGGAAAGCATTGCCGAGGAACTGACCGGCAAAATCCGCGACCGCATGAGCACGCTGCGCATGGGGCCGCCGCTGGACAAAGCGATTGACATCGGAGCCATCGTCGCGCCCGTGCAACTGGAACGCATTCGCCGGCTGGTAGAGCAGGGAGTGGCCGAAGGCGCCACCTGCTGGCAGCCTCAAACTGAGCTGCCGTCGCATGGACTTTTTTTCCCGCCCACCTTGTTGAGCAACGTGCACCCGACCTCCACAGTGGCGCAGCAGGAAATCTTTGGTCCGGTGCTGGCGGCCATGACCTTCCGCACCCCGGCGGAAGCCGTGGAGCTGGCCAACAATACGGTGTACGGATTGGCGGCTTGCGTGTGGAGCGAGAGCATCAACGTGGCCCTGCACGTGGCCGCGCAAATCAAGGCGGGCGTGGTGTGGGTAAATTGCACCAATGTGTTTGACGCTGCCTGCGGGTTCGGCGGCTATCGTGAAAGCGGCTACGGACGGGAAGGCGGGAGAGAGGGACTGCGGGAATATCTGGCACCTGCGTGGTTCAAGAAAGCACCGCAATTGAAAGCGGCCGCGCGCGCGGACGATGCTTCGGGGACAGGCAAGCCGGGGAGCAGCACAGCGATAGACCGCACGGTGAAACTGTACATTGCCGGCAAGCAGGCGCGGCCGGACTCGGGCTACAGCATGGAAGTGCGGAACGGGAAAGGCGAACTGCTGGGTGAAACGCCCCTGGGCAACCGCAAGGACATACGCAACGCGGTGGAAGCGGCACGCAAGGCCGCAAGCTGGACAAAGGCGACGGCGCATAACCGGGCACAAGTTCTGTATTACATGGCAGAGAATCTTTCACTGCGTCAGGAGGAGATCGCCCGGCGCCTGGGCGCCGCGGTGGGTGAGAAGCAGGCAAGAAAAGAAGTGGCGGCCAGCATCGAGCGCGCGTTTTCCTACGCCGCCTGGTCGGACAAGTTTGAAGGCGCGGTGCACAACCCTCCCTTCCGCATGATTGCCATTGCCATGAACGAGCCGCTGGGAACTGTGGGAATTATCGCGCCCGATGAGGCGCCGCTGCTGGGACTGCTTTCACTGGTGCTGCCGGCCATTGCCGCCGGGAACACGGTGGTGGCGGTTCCTTCAGAAACCTATCCGCTGATCATAGGCGATCTGTACCAGCTTTTCGATACCAGCGACCTGCCGGAGGGCGCGGTGAACCTGGTAAGCGGGCACAGGTCGCAACTGCTGAAGACCCTTGCGGAACACGACGATGTGGACGCCATCTGGTGCTTTGCCGACGCCGACAGCGCCGCTGCGGCCAAATCAGGGTCCGTCGGCAACCTGAAACAGGTGTTCACTAATGAAGGCCGCGCTATCAACTGGTTTGATGCCAAGCAAAGCGAGGGGCGGTGGTTCCTGGAGCACGCCACGCAGGTGAAGAACATCTGGGTTCCGTACGGGGAATAAAACAAGGTCGAGCCTGAGCTTACCCGCTGAGTTCCATTTCTGGCAAGGGCCCATCCCGCGAATGCCGACTCCGAAATCCTCTGTTGACATCGCCCGGCCCCCTGAATACACTCTGCGTTCTTTACGCGGCCTTCAGCGTTTATGGCGAAACGACCTCGAATCGCAGTGGTAGGCAGCGCCAACATAGATCTGACCACCTTCACCGAGCAGTTCCCCAAACCAGGCGAAACCATCTTCGGGCAGAAATTCGACCTCGGATTTGGCGGCAAGGGCGCCAACCAGGCGGTGGCAGCCCGCCGGTGCGGGGCCGAGGTCACCATGGTGGCCAGAGTAGGCAATGACTTGTTTGGCCCGGCGACCATCGAGAATTTCAAAAAACAAGGCATTGACACCACCCACGTGAAACAGTTGGAGGGCCTTTCCAGCGGGGTGGCGCCCATCTTCGTGGAGCCGAATGGGCAAAACCGGATCTTCGTGGTGAAGGGCGCGAACGAAGCGCTGAAACCGGCCGATGTGGACGCCGCGGCGGATGCCTTGCGCAGTGCCGACTGCATAGTTTTACAGTTCGAGATTCCTTTGCCCACGGTGTATTACACGATAGCGTTCGCCCGCCGGAACGGCATCCGTTGCATTCTGAACCCGGCACCCGGACAACCGGTGGATATGGGGGCGCTGGCGGGCCTGGATTACTTTGTGCCCAACGAAAGCGAAGCAGAGAGCATAACCGGAATGCCGGTGAGGAGCGTCGCCGAGGCGGAAAGATGCGCCGAGAAACTGCTGGCGGGCGGCATTCGCCGGGTGATCATCACCCTGGGAGCCAACGGATGCCTGCTGGCGGGGCAGGAGGCGCGCGAACACTTGCCCGCATTTCCCGTACGCAGTATTGACAGCACGGGGGCGGGTGACGCATTTATCGGAAGTTTTGCCGTATTTCTGGGAGAAGGGCTTCCGGAACGCGAGGCGTTGCGGCGCGCCAACCTGTATGCGGGACTCTCTACTATGGCGGTGGGAACCCAGAAATCGTTTTACGATCGCCCCCGCTTTGAAGCAGCATGGGCCGCGCAAACGCAGTCCAGTTACGCCTCTCCTTAGCACTGGGAACAGCGAAAGCCGGTAGTGGGCGCGACGCTCCGCGGCGCGTCAGGGATGAAAACCCAGGGTGTGCGCGGGGTGGCGGGGAGGGCGGCGGGGGAGCGGCGATTTTTTGCTTGACAAGAAACGGCGCGAGAGGAAAATTGCCCAGACTGTCATCTTGATTCGATTCAAAATGGGCCTGGAATAGCGGCGCAACCTCAAGACGCGCCGATCTGTTCTCTGTGGGGTTGAACAAATTCAGACTTGGCATTCGGCGCGACGCCGCCGACCGGGGGTAACTATGCAGGCTAACCGTACCCTGTGCAGGGTATTGCTGGGCACATTTTTGCTTGCCGTCTGCCCGCTGATGTATGGGCAGGCCACGGGCAGTTTCTTCGGCACAGTCGCGGATACAACTGGCTCCGTTATCGCCGGCGCCAAGGTGACGATAACCGCGCAAGAGACCGGAGTCTCGCGCGACGCCACCACCGACCAGACGGGACATTACCTGATCCCGCTGCTGCCAGTTGCCACCTACACGGTCAAAGTGGCCATGCAGAACTTTCAGACGGTCACTCAGACCAATCTGCGCCTGCAGGTGGATGAACACCGCGAGCTTGACTTCACTCTGCCTCCGGCATCGGTTTCGCAAACTGTGGAAGTGAGCGCGACCGAGGTGGCAGTGCAGACCGCGGATCCGACACTAGGGCAGGTAATTACGTCGCAGCAGGTGGCCCAGCTCCCCCTGAACGGCCGCGATTTTGTGCAACTGGCCACGCTGACGCCAGGCACCACCCAGGAAACCAACCCACAAAGCTTTTTTAACGGCGGCCCGAGCAGCGAAGTATCGGCGCGCGGAACCTATTCGCTTTCCGTGGGCGGCTCGCGAGCGCAGAGCACCGACTGGCTGCTGGATGGCAATGACAACAATGAACTGACCGCCGGCGGGATTTCCATTCTGCCCTCCATTGACGCCATCCAGGAATTCAAGGTTTTGACCTTCAATTACTCGGCGGAATACGGCACGCGCGCGGGTCCGACCGTGCTGGTAACCACCAAGTCGGGCACCAACCAGTTCCACGGATCGGTATTTGAATTCTTCCGCAATACCAAGCTGGATGCGCGCAGCTTTTTTGCCGCCAGCCGGGAACAGTTCAATCTCAACCAGTTCGGCGGAGCCCTGGGCGGGCCGATTCAGAAAGATAAGACATTCTTTTTCGCCGACTACCAGGGCAAGAGGCAGCGCCACGGAATTCCCTTCCTGGGCGTGATTCCGACGCCGCAAATGAAAACTGGGGATTTCAGCAATGACCCGTTTATCTCCGGGCTGCTTACCAACCCCTTCGCCACGGGGAGCGAGCCGGCGAACTTTCAGTGTGTGCCGGGCACCAAAACCTCCGAACCAATAAATGCGGATGGAAGCCAGGTGGCGGGCACGCCGTGCAACATCATTCCTCAGGCGTTGATCGATCCGGTCGGCCAGAAGATGATTAATTTGTATCCCAACGCCAGCAACACATTCGGCCCGCTGGGGACCAACTATACGAACGTTCCGGTACGCTCCCTGGGTGAGAATGAATTCGACATCCGCGTGGACCACAATTTTTCCCCCAAGGACTCGATGTTTGCCCGCTTCAGCTACGACCAGGCCACCTCGTTCGTTCCCGGAGGCTCGCCGGGATTTGCCGAGCAGAGCGCATTTGCCAGTACCCAGAACATCACCAACCACGCGCGCAACATAGCCGTGTCGGAGACGCATGTCTTTTCTGAGCGCTCCGTCAACCAGTTAAACCTCGGCTATAACCGGATCTTCAACCACATACTGTCCTTTGGCGATAAGACTTGCGAAAGCGCCAACCTGGGCATCCAGGGCGCCAACCTGGACAGCACCTGCAAGGGCGCGCCCCCGGGGTTATCGCAGTCTGGCGTTGATTGCATGAGTTGCGGATTGAGCTCCACGCTGATGGGCAATTACTGGGCGCTGGGGGACCGCGGGTTTGCTCCCTTCCAGGGGGGAACCAATGTGTTCAATATTTCCGATTCCTTCGACATGATTCGCGGCAAGCACGACATCAAGGTGGGCGGCCAGATTCGCGCTCAGCAGATGAACGTGGAAACCAACGCCTTCCAGGACGGCTTCCTGATTCCCTTTGGGGTTACGGGGGACACTGCAGCCGACCTGCTGCTTGGACAGGTTGGGCTGGGAATTCACGACCAAACCTTCCTCGGGGCCGTAACTGGGCGCCGCTGGAAGATGTTTCGTCCCTTTGTTCAGGATGACTGGCGGGTCACCAAAGACTTGACCTTGAACCTTGGCGTGGCCTGGGCGCTGGTAACGCCCATCACGGAGGCGCACGGGCGACAGGCCAACTTCGATTTTAACAGCGGAAAATTGCTGGTGACCGGACCGCTCTCCGGCATCACTTGCAGCATCTGCGTGCCCAGCGATGGCGCGGTGGGCATTCAGTTCGATAAGAGCGCCGTGGAGCCGAGAATCGGTTTTGCGTGGAAGCCCATGGGGAGCCAGAACACGGCGATCCGCGGCGGCTATGCCATCTTCCACGACTCATCATGGAACCAGGGGGCGCAGGGCCTGTGGGAGAACCCTCCCTACCTCGCCGAATCGGATAACTTCAACAACTTTCAGAACTGCCCCTTCCGCAATACCACCATCAATTGCGGCCTGGCCCGCGTTTTCCTGCAACCCAATCTGCAACCGATCACTGCTCCGCCGAACCCAGCCACGTTCCCCGGGACGCTGCAGTCGCAAAACCTGAATTTCAAGCAGGGCATGATTCAACAGTTCAACGCCAACGTTGAGCGGCAATTGCCGGGAAACGCGGTGCTGACTGTGGGCTATGCCGGGTCGCGCAGCACCCATATCCTGGTGGACGGCCTGAACATGAACGTAACTTCTCCCTCGGCTTGCGGCGTTGTACCCGGCTACACCCTGGGTTGCGGGCGTAGCACCAGCACACCACCCTACCCCGGGTTCGGAATCATTTCCAACAACAACGACGTGGGCCGGGCTAAATACGACTCCCTGCAGGTAAAGGTGGAGACCAAGAGTTCGCGGCACGGCCTGTATGCGTTATTGGGTTATACCTACGCGCGTACCTACGATTCCGGATTCCCCGATGGCTTGGGCACGCCTCCGGGCGCGACCTACTGGCCTCTGCCGGGAACGCAAAAGCTGGACTGGAGCCTGTCGCAGATTAACCTTGACCACCAGTTCACGGCTAGCGTTCTCTACAATCTGCCCTTCGGCAAGGGCAAGCATTTCGGAGCCAATTGGAATGGAGCAACCAATACCATCCTGGGCAACTGGGAAGTGGATGTAATTGAAAAGGCCACCTCCGGGTTCCCGTTATTCGTGGTCACCAGCGACAACAAATCCGGGACCTTCTTCCAATGGAACGGTAACGGCATTAACCGGCCAGATATGGTGGGCGACCCCAATCAACCGGGTAATGTGGCCGCCAATCCCGGCTGCGTAGGTCCGGCGCAAGTGCACACGCTGACGGCATGGTTCAACCCCTGCGCGTTCATGGCGCCGGCGTCGGGAGAACTAGGGAATTCTCCCCGCGCGCCGGTCTCCGGTCCGCGCTTCGTCAACACGGACCTGTCGGTGATTAAGCATTTCCGCTTGCATGAAAGGATGCAGATGGACTTCCGGGCTGAATTCTTCAACCTGCTGAATCACCCCCAATTCTTCCTCACGGGTGGTGGCAGTGGTATGCAGGACATAAACCAAACGGCTAGCTTTGCCGTAGTCAACGAAACGGTAAACAACCCGCGGGTGATCCAGTTTGCCCTCAAGCTGATGTTCTAGGCGGGAGAACTTTTGCAGCGGCGGCTTGGGGAATTCATGGGACAGGGCTTGCGGCAACTGGCGTGGGTATGCGCGCTGGCCGCAAGCCTTTGTGCCGCCGCAGCCGCCCAGAAAATCAAAATAATCGTTGACCAGGATGCGCGCGGGCCGGGCACCAGCGACCAGCAGGCCATCCTGGTTTTTCTGCAATCGGACAAGTTCGAGGTGCTGGGCCTCACCACGGTCAGCGGCGACCAGTGGGTGAGGGAAGAAACCCAGCACGCGCTGCGCACCTTGGAAATTGCCGGCCGCACGGATGTTCCCGTCATTCAAGGCGCCGAGTTCCCCCTGCTCAACTCCAGGGAGGAGACGGAGCGCTGGGAATCGCTCTACGGTAAGCTGGCCTACAAGGGCTGCTGGACAGATTTTTTTCCCGCTCGACGATCCACCATCTACGAAGAGCATTACCACCCACCCGACGTGGTGCCGTCTCTGCCGGAGGGCCGACCGCACACCAAGCCGCTGCCGGAGACGGCGGCGGAATTCATAGTAAAAATGGTGCACAAGTATCCCGGCCAGGTGGTGCTGTGGGCGGGTGGCCCCCTGACCAATTACGCGCTGGCCCTCAAACTGGACCCGGCAGTGGCCACGCTGGCCAAAGAATTTGTGCTGATGGGCGGCGGCCTGTACGCGGACAAAGGCGCGATTGACGCGGGAGCGATAGACGCGCGGCGGGAATTCAACTGGTGGTTCGATCCGGAAGCGGCGCGCATCGTGCTCCGGGCGCCCTGGAAGAAACTTACCATCACGCCTATTGATATTTCCGTGAAGACGCGCTTTACGCCGCAGATGCAGGCGGAGATCGCCAAGGCCAACACGCCGGTCACCCGTTACCTGGATAAGTATTCCCTGCCCGGCTACATGTGGGACGAAATAGCGGGCGCGGCCCTGATTGATCCTTCCATCATTATGGTGCAGAAACAGATGTACATGGATATTGATGTTAACCACGGGGCGAGCTACGGCAAAACCCTGTTCTGGGATGCGAAGGCTGAAGTTCCGCCCTACGAGCGGCTGGCGAATGTGCAGTTCGACTTGAACACGCAAAGATTCTACAGGCTGTACATCAACCTGATGACCCGACCGGAGCGCCACTGAGCGCAGGCATCACACCGCCGCCAGATTGAGCCCACGATGAGAAAACGCGTCTTGTTGACGGCAGCTTCCCTCCTGCTGCTGGCGAGTTGCCAGGCGTGGGGACAGGGGCGGCGAAAAATCATCATTGATGAGGACTGCTCCGGGCCCGGGGGCAGCAACCTGCAGGCGCCGCTGGTGCTGATTCAATCGCCGCAGGCTGAGGTGCTGGGCATAACGGTGGTGAGCGGCGACCAGTGGCGCGAGGAAGAGGTGTCCCACATGCTGCGCCTGCTGGAGATCATTGGGCGCACCGACGTTCCGGTAGTGCCGGGGGCGGTTTTTCCACTGGTCCGGCGGCGCGACGAGACTCTGCTGTGGGAGCAGCGCTATGGCAAAGTGGCATACGCGGGAGCCTGGGACGAGCGCTGGTGGCACGAGCCCTTTGTGATTCCGACGCTTCCGGAGGGAAAGCCGGCGACCAAACCGGCTGATGAAGATGGCGCGCATTTTCTGGTCCGCATGGTGCGCCGCTACCCGCACCAGGTGACCATCTACGCCGGCGGCCCCATGACCGACCTGGCGCTGGCCATCGCGCTCGATCCGCAGTTTCCACAACTGGCGCAAGAACTGATCTTCATGGGCGGAAGTTTGAACCCGCAGACCGACGATCCTGAGTTCGCCACCAATCCACGCCACGAATTCAATTTCTGGTTTGATCCGGAGGCCGCGGAAATTGTCTTGCGGGCGCCGTGGAGAAAGATCGTGGGGACGCCGACGGACATTTCCATCAAGACGCGGCTGACTCCGGCCATGATGCTGCAGATCAAAGCAAGCGGAAGGCCGCTGGCTAACTACCTGGCGCGCTACTATCAGCAGGGCTTGGGCGCCGATTACATGTGGGACGAACTGACGGCGGCAGCCTGGCTGGACCCCAGCTTGATCACCAAACACGAACTGCGCTACATGGGGATAGACCTCGACCGCGGCCCCGGATATGGCAATACCCTGACCTGGACGGTGCAAGACCAGCCACACCCGCCGCGGCAGCCGGTGGAAATTCAGCAGGAATTGGACCCTGCCCGGTTCTATCGAATGTTCATAGGCTTGATGAGCGCGGCCACGCCGAGGGTAAAGTGAGCCGGAGAATCAAGTTAACGGGATGGAGAGGAGGAGGTTGGAGTCCGCAAAGTGTAGACGAACTGCCGCATGTGGCTGCGCTCGCGTTCGTCTTGTTGCGCTTTCTCGTTGGCCAGTTGATCGTAAATTTGCATTTCGGCGCGGGCTTTCGACTGCTCGCCGCTGCGCATGTAAGCCTGGGCGAGCCGGTAATGCGCGTCGGGCAGCTGGGAGCTGGCTGCGATCGCCTGCTGATAGGCAGAAATTGCCTCTGGGTACTGTTTCTGTTCGGCGTGCAGGATGCCCAGTTGCAGGTAGGCGTCGCCGAAGGCGGGATCAAGACTTGCCGCTTTTTGCAGGAGCGAGGCCACTTGCGACAGGTTGCCGGCTTGTCCTTTGGCCTCAGACCGCTTCCATAGACTCAGCGCGTAGTAATAGTTAGCTTGAGCGTCCTGCGGGCGGAGGTGGGCAAAGCGCGCCAGCCGGTTTGCAATGTCCTGAGAGGGGATGGCTTGAACGTCCTGGATTTTCCCCAGGAAGAGGTAAGGATGGGAGTCGGCAGGGTCGAGATCGGAAGCCTGACAGAGATAACCGGCTGCGAGCTCATAGGAACCTTGCGCGAACCAGGCAACGCCAATTCCCAGCAGGAGGCGCACCGAATGGGGGAACAAGCGGTTGCCTTCGCTGAAAACTTGGAGGGCGGGCTCAGTGGCATGATGGAGCAGAAGTTCAGCGCCCCAGTCGAAAAAATTGGGCTCGCTGGGGTCGAGCCGGGCGGCGCGCTGGTACTCGCGGGCGGCATCTAGCGGTCTGCCGCTTTTTTCTTCCACGTCGCCGAGCAAGTGATGAAGCTGGGCACGATCGTGATCGGCAAGGAGGGATTGGAGCGCAATGCGCGCGGGCTCGTATTCGCCGGTATCGGCGTAGGCGAGCGCCAAGTCATAGCTGTTCTGGTAATCGGCAGGCTTGACCCGTTGCGCGCGTTGCAGGTAGGGCACCGCCTGGCGCGGGCGGCCCTGATTGAGCAACAGCTTGCCCAGTCGGCGATTGGCACCGAAGTCGGCGGGGTCGCGCGCCGCGGCGGCGCGAAGGGCTTCATCGCCAGCCGCTGAGTTGGCGGGGACGGGCAAGGACGAAGAGCCGCCCAGGGTCACCACTTCCCTGGTGAGCTCATCTTTGGCCGGGGCAGTGGCATTGGAACCGTGGCCGCCGAGACTGGTGGGATCGGTAACCCCGGCGATGGTGAACTGGGGCTGGTCGAAAAATTGCAGCGAGGCGGAAGAATTCCGGCTGGGATGGAGGGTGACCTTCAAGCTTTTGCCCGTTCCGGCATGCACTAGGAACGGATCCGGCGACGTCGTGGCGTATCCGGTCATTTCCGCACGCAAGGTATACGTGCCGGGATGCAGCGCGGCAAAACGATACTGCCCGTGAGCGTCGGTGCGGGTGTCCAGGATGAACGAGTCGCCTTGCAACTGCAGGTGGATAATGGCGCCGGCGAGCGCGTGGCCTTGCGGGTCGCAGACCGATATTTGCAAAGAGCCGGTTGATGGTGACACTGAAGATTGTGCTTCGGGCGGGAGAGGAAGAAAGGCAAGCTGAAGCCAAGCGAGAGCTACCAGGACAATGCAAAGCAATTGAGGGCGGTTTGCGGTCAACCGGAAACAGCGCATAAGACCAGAAGCAATCGCAGGAACGGCGGCTATTTTAGTGCTTGCAGGTGGTAGCCGCAAGCCAGGCTTCCAGAGATATCGTTGGAAAAACGACTAGCCGTGCGTAGTTGAGCTGAGCCAGTCAAGGGGAATTCTCGAGATGAAGCTACGGTACGCAATAATTGCCGCAAGCCTGTTCACGACGCTGCTGACCAGCGGCTTGCGGGCGGAAAAGATCAAAGTCATTGTGGACCAGGACGCGCGCGGGCCGGCCACCACCGATTTACAGTCCATCCTTGTTTTTTTGCAATCGGACAAGTTCGAGGTGCTGGGGATCACCACCGTCAGCGGCGACCAGTGGGTGAAGGAGGAGACACAGCACACCTTGCGCCTGCTGGAGATTGCGGGGCGCACCGACGTTCCGGTAGCGGAAGGAGCCGAGTACCCGCTACTGAATTCCAAAGAGGAGTCGGAGCGCTGGGAAGCCCTCTACGGCAAGTTTCGCTACAAAGGCTGCTGGAACGATTTTCCCAATCAGCCGGCGGGTGCGGCGGCCGCATTCTTCCCGCCGTATCACGGTCCCGATGTGGTGCCGCCGCTCCCGGAAGGGACCCCGCACACAAAGGCGCTGGACGAGACGGCCGCTCACTTTATTGTGCGCATGGTGCACCAGTACCCCGGGCAGGTGGTGATATGGGCGGGAGGACCGCTGACCAACATTGCTCTGGCCTTGCGGCTTGATCCGCAGGTGGCCACTCTGGCACGGGAACTAGTGCTGATGGGCAGCGGCATGTATGCGGACACGGGTGGAATCGGCACGGTTGACGGACGCCGCGAGTTCAACTGGTGGTTCGATCCGGAGGCAGTGCGCATGGTCATGCGGGCGCCGTGGAAGAAAATCACAATCACGCCCATTGATATTTCGATCAAGACCCACGTCACGCCGGAGATGCAGGCGGCCATTGCCAAGGCGGACACGCCGGTGGCTGGATATCTGGCGAAATATTCGGTGCCCAGCTTCATGTGGGACGAACTCTCGGCAGCCGCACTGGTGGACCCGTCCATTATCACGGGCGAGAAGCAGTTGTATGTGGACATTGATATTGACCACGGGCCCAGCTACGGCGAAACGCTTTTCTGGGCGCCGGGAGCCGAGGTTCCGCCTTACGAGCGGCTGGCAACGGTTCAGTTCGATGTAAACGCGCAAAAGTTTTACGACCTCTATGTGCGGCTGATGACGCAGCCGCTCCGGCAAACCAAACAGCGGTAAGCGGAAAGGACGCTAATGGATGGAGAACAGAAACCGTCGAGCATGACACGTCGGCAGTTTGTGGCTGGTTCAGCCGCGGGCCTGGCGGTTGGCGCGCTAGCAAAGCAGGCGCAAGCGGCAGCGCCCATGGCCGAAGAGCAGCCACATCAGGGAGGTGGCGGCATGTCGCGAGTGATTATTGATACGGATCCCGGCGTGGACGACGCCCTCGCGCTGCTGCTGGCCATGCGTTCGCCGGAGCTGAAGATTGAAGGCATAACTCCCGTGGCAGGCAACGTGCCCCTGGAGCTGACCTTGCCCAATGCGCTGCGCATGGTGGAAATCGCCGGCCGCACTGATATTCCAGTGGCAGTGGGGGCGCGAGACCCGCTGGTGAGGCGCCTGGTCACAGCGGCCTACGCGCATGGGGAGAACGGCCTGGGAGGAGCGGTATTTCCTGAGCCGAAAACCAGGCCCATCCCGGAGCCCGCCGCGCACTTCATCCAGCGCACGGTTCGCAAATATCCAGGCGAAGTCACGCTGATCACCATCGGCCCGCTGACCAATGTGGGTGTGGCCCTGCGCGGCGACCCGGAACTAGCGGGGATGGTGCGCGGCCTGGTCATGATGGGCGGCTCGCTTTCCGGCGGGAACATCACGCCAGCGGCCGAATTCAATGTCTACGTGGACCCGGAGGCCGCACGCATCGTGTTTCAGTCGGCAATTCCCATTACCATGGTCGGCCTGGACGTGACCCGCAAAACCACGTTGACCGAAGAACACGTCCGCACGCTGGAAGCGGCACTGAATCCGGTCAGCCAGGCGGCGGCGAAAATCGGCCGCAACGTTCTGGAGCACAACCGCAAGGAGGGATTTCTGGTGGGACCTAATATGCACGATCCGCTCGCCCTGGCGAGCTTTATCAACCCGACACTGCTGAAATATCAGGATTTTTACGTGGATGTGGAAACCGAGGGCGAACTGACCGCCGGAGCCACACTGGGCTACAGTCCCGTTGCCGGCGATTTGCGGCGGCGACCCGGTATGGAACAAAGAGCTGGGATGAACTTCGCCATCCGAGGCTCGGCACCGACGCTGGCCGGCACCCGCACTTCGCCAGTGATACGCGACAAGTTTGTTCCTAACGCGAAAGTGGCAGTGGATGTGGATTCGGCAAAATTCTTTGAGCTTTTGATCGGCAGACTGTCCGGCAAAGCATAGGCTGTGCCGTTGAGGTGCATGATGCAACTTGCCCGGTGGTGGCGGTTAGTGGCAGCAGTGCTCTTCATTTCCTGTCTTGCGTCTGGGCAAGAGAAGCGCAAGGTCATCATTGACCAGGACGCAGCCGGCCCGGGAGGAACGGACCAGCAATCCATGCTGCTGCTGATCCAGTCACCGCAGACGGATGTGCTGGGGATCACCGTGGTTACAGGCGATCAATGGCTCAAGGCCGAACTGGCGCACACCTTGCGGATGCTGGAGATCATCGAACGGACCGACATTCCGGTGGTGGCGGGAGCGGAGTACCCTCTGGTGCGGCGCCAGGCGGAGACCGAGCTGTGGGAACGGCGCTACGGCTCGGTGGCCTGGCTAGGCGCGTGGACTCCGGCTTTCTACCACCCGGCGGACCAACTGGGAGATATGCCCGAGGGCAACCCCAGCGCCAAACCGCTGGACGAAGATGCTGCCCACTTCCTGGTCCGCATGGTCCGCAAGTACCCCGGCCAAGTCACCATCTATGAAGGCGGGCCAATGACCAACCTGGCGCTTGCCATATCACTCGATCCGGAATTTCCCCGCCTGGCCAAGGAACTGGTGTTCATGGGCGCCAGCCTGAACCCGCAAACTGACGACCCGGAGTTCATCAACACACCCCGCCACGAATTCAATATGTGGTTCGATCCAGAGGCGGCGCACATCGTGCTGCGCGCCCCCTGGAAGAGAATTGTGTGCACGCCGGTGGATGTATCGGTGAAAACCAGGCTGACGGCGGAGCTAATCAGCCGGGTCAAGGCCGGACACTCCGCCGCAGCGCAGTACGTGGCCGCCTACTCCCGCCTGCGGGGCACTTACAACTATTTGTGGGACGAACTGGCGGCGGCGGCTTGGCTCGATCCCAGCATTATCACCGGCAAGCAGACACGTTTCATGGATGTGGACCTGGACCGCGGCGCTGGATACGGCGACACGCTCACATGGTCAGCAGCGGACAAGCCCAGCCTGCAGGCACAACCAGTGGAGGTGCAACTCGATCTGAATGCGCAGAAGTTTTATAACCTTTTTGTGGCCTTGCTCAGCGCACCTGTGCCGCGCGCACAATCAGCTAAAGCACCGGTGACGAAGCTCCAGTCTGCAACGAACTGATGATATCTATTACGGCAGGTCGGCCAGCGCCTTCTGTGCCTGCGCGTGTCCAGGATGCTGCTTGAGCAGTTCGAGCAGAACCGTGCGCGCCTCCGGAGGATTGCCTTCCAAGCTGTAGATGCGGGCCAGGTTGAGATAGCACAGATCGAAGGCGGGCGCCACGTGCATGCATTTTTGCAGTGTGGCCACGGCCTGATCGCGACGGCCGGTGCGCATATAGAGCACACCCAGGTTGTTCAGAGCTTCCCCATAATCGGGACGGATATGCAAAGCTTTCTGCAGGTACTCATACGTCTTCTGGGTGTCGTCAACGGCGGCATAGACCATGGCCAGGCCGTAGTTGGCCTCCGGACTCTCCGGGTTGATGGAGAGGGCACGTTCGAAGGCGGCCTGTGCCTGGTCCCATAGCTTTTGCTGGCGATAGGCACTGCCCAGGTTCTCCAGTGCCACCACGCTTTCGGGATTCAGCCGCAGAGCCTGCTGGAAGTTTTGTGTGGCTTCCATCATGCGCCCATCCTGTGCGGCAATCAGGCCAAGATTGTTCCATGCATTGGGCAGAGTATCGGGATAGCTGGAGAGCAGCTTCACGGCGCTCTCGAAGCTTTGCCGCGCTTCCACCCGTTTGTGTTTTTTTAGAAACACGCTTCCGAGCCCATAGCGCGCCTCGGC
>DATJEH010000188.1:0-7224 GCA_035496875.1 Terriglobales bacterium
CACACCAGCCAGGCACCCCTCTTTCCGCTTTTTGAAAATGGAGTGCGCCAGCGCGGCTCGCGTGAAGAATTTCACCTCGCCGCCACCAGCACGCCGGGACGACTGAAGCAGGAGACTGATTTGTTCCAGGGCGTGGTGGAAGATGGAAAAATTGACGATTGAAGATTTACGATTGACGATTGCAAGACCGTCTTCTGACGCTGTCATCCTGAGCGAGGGCGAACGCCCGAGCCGAAAGACCCCGCGACGGCCTGCTGCGCCTCAGCGGTGTCAAGACATTCCGGCCACCTGCTTAGCTTTTAGCCATAGAGGCACGCAGGCGCGGAGGGTTTTGAAGCCAATCCTCGATTGTTCAGGTTTTTCAACCGTCAATCATAAATCTTCAATCGTCAATTCCCGCTGTGTCTCTGGGCCTCTGTGGTGAACTATTTTGCCGGCAGCGCCCTGATGATGTCGCTCAGCAAATCCGGCTGGCTCGCTTCCCGCTCCAGGTGCGGATACATCTCGCCGCCGTGATAGTTCAACGAGTAGGTGGTGAAGTAATCGGTGTTCTCAATCAGCAACTGCAGCGGCCCGTTGGCCGCTTTGGTGGCCTTGAGCGCATCGTGCCACACTTCCGGCGTGAACTTGCGGCCGTTAACCGCAATCAACTTCATGCCCGGCCCGATGCCGGCAGTCGCCGCCAGGCCGCCGTGCACGGTGTCAATTACAGTTCCGTCTTCGGCCCGCAACAGCAGGCCGACCGAGTACTCCGCGTCAATGGCTTTCCTCTCCTGCTCCTCGAGCTTCGACATCTCGGATGGCGTATCTGTGTACACCACGCGCCAGCCGCTGCCCTCGATTCCGCCCAGGGGCGCGTGCACCGCATGGGTGGTCAGCCGCTCGTGCCAGAAGCCGCGCCAGTCGTAAGGAGCGATCTGGTTAAGCGCGTTCATCAGTTCCTCGAAAGTGTACGGCTTAACCATGGGCGCATGGTTGGGCTGCGGCGTCGCGCCGGCGTAAAACAGCTTGCAGAAATCATTTAGCGATTTCTGGTTGTGGGTCTGCTGCCGGATGATGATGTCAGCCCACAGCCAGTCCAGCACGCCTTCATCGTAGAAATCAGTGCTGCGCCGCCAGGAGGACCACTGCTCCGGGGCAAAGTACAGGATCTGGGCCGCGTCATTGGTGTCCTGCAGGTCGCGCCAGGTGCGTCCCGGGCTATGGTCGAGCATGGCCCCAATCATGGCCAGTTCCTCGCGATATTGCTGTGGCGTCCACAACCCGCTGCGCGCCGTAAGCACGTCACCCAGATACGAAGTCAGCCCCTCGTACACCCACAGCATGGTAGTGACCATGGGCTTCTCATAATCAGGCGTGCTCAGGTCGGCGGGGCGCCGGTACTTGCCGTTCCAGGAATGAACATATTCGTGCGGCAGCAGTCCCGCCACCAGGCTGCGCTCGCTGGGATTTGTCAGCCCATCCTCGCCTACGCGGCTGTCGTCGGATTCATGGTGCTCCAGGCCGAAGTGGGCCACGTGGTTGCTCAGGCTATAAAGGAAGTGGTAATCGCGGTAATGTCGCGCACCGAACAGCGCATACGCCTGGCTCACCAGATTGCGGTAGTCCTGCCAGACCTCGGGCGGCGCATCCAGGGCGGCAGCGCTATCGGCCGCGATGTCCATCTCGTGTTGCGGATACTCGCCCGCTGGGCTCAGCGGCACCACTTTCAGATACTCGCCCGCTATGACTGGCGAATCCACCAGGGTGTAGAGCGAGGTTGGCTTGAAGTGAATCTCGTCGCCGTTATGGCTAGCCACCGGCAGCGCGCTGCCGAATTTCCAGCCCGCGGGCAGGCGCAGGCTAGCGCTATAGCTGATCTGGTCGGCGGGGAAGCCGCTGGGATAGAGCAGCACCTGGTTCCAGCTGACCACGGTCATTCGCGCTGTCGCCGAAGCTGACTCCGAGAATCCGCGCTCACCTGCCGGCGACAGGTAATCCAGCGAAGCCTCTACGCTGCTCACTCCCGCCGGCACCTCCACGTGGATGGTGAACATGTCCGTCAGGTCGCGGCGCCAATTCAGGGTTTGTCCGTTGCCGGTGAACTTAAGCCCAGCCAGGTCCACGATTGGCCCGTCGGGCGCGTGTTCCCCGGGAATCCACTTGGGGTAATAGAGGGTCAGCGTGCCCGGAGTAGCGGGGACGGTCAGCTGGGCGTGAAAAATCTTGCGCGGCGCCTCCCTGGCATCCACCGCCAGCGTAATGCTGGGCGCCTTGGGCTGTGCTAAAGATGGAAGAGAAAAAACCAGGACAACGATAACCGCGACCAGCGCACGGCAGCGGGGGAGAGACATGCGCACGCTCCTGCGACAGCAAGGTTCAGCCCTAGGGGCGAAAACTAATGACTATACCAGTTGGCAGCGCGCGCTGTCGAAGCGGAACAGATCGTGCAGCGATAGAGTGAATTGATGATTGACGATTTTCGATTGACGATTGAAACCCGTTGCCGGCTGTCATCCTGAGCGAGGGCGAACGCCCGAGTCGAAGGACCCCTCCGCGGCTTGCGGAGCCTAAGGAGCTTCAAGGAATTTTGGTACTTGCTGCTTGGCGCAGAGGTACGGAGGAATTGAAAATTGAAAGGCATTGAATAACGAAGCGGCCCTTGCACTGGCATTTGAAGATGTATTCACCCTGGCTGGAAGCCTCTATTCAAAGGCTTTCAATCGTCGATCATCATCAATCGTCATTTACTTCCGCTCGCCGCTTTGGAACGCTGTCCACGGCCCCGCTTTCATGTCCCGCAGTTTGGAAGCCTGCCACTCGTACTCCGGATGAGCGGCCAGAAAATCCTTGGCCAGAAAGTCCTCCCCGCAGGGATGCCCGGCCCGTGCCCATAGGCTCATGGTCGCCGCCAGCCGGCTGTCGGTCGCCTTGCCCTGCACCGCGCCGCCAGGATAGTACGGACCCCAATCCCACTCCGGAATGCCGCGCGCGGCAGTATCAGTGTGCCCACACAGGGTACGTCCGTCCGGGTTTTCTTTCTTCTGATAACTGTCGTAGTGGTCGGAGAGAAATTTTTCCGCCATGGCCACGTCAATGTTGCCCTTGTTCTCCTTCATCAGCTCTTCCCAGCGCGCCCGCCGCGCATTGGGCGACGATGCGAGATTTTTGGCATCGAACGTGGTCTCATCCTTCAGCACCTGCGGATCGCGGGCAAAGTTGGAGCTGACGAAGTAGCCGTCCTTGGTCTTCCACAGCGGCGTGTGCTTCAGGCCCAGTTCCAAATAACCGATCTCGCCCGTCTTGCGGTCGCCGATCAGCCAGTCGTTGGCGTAGCCGCCGTTGTCGCCCTGGCGCATGATTTTGGCGTAGGCGTCAATCGAGCCCGCGTACTGCAGCGCCTTGCGTGAGCGCACAAATTCCGGAATGCCGTTGGGGTCCCAGCCATGGAACTGGGTGATGGTGGTCTCGCTCACCATCAGCCCGTCGGAATTGATGCCGAAATCGTCGTCGCTGGTAATCACGCCGGGGATCCCGTCCATCAGAATGCGGTAGCCATGCTGCGGTGCGATGTCGAACATCACCGTCCAGCGCGAGCCCACCAGGTAGCTGGTCCAGTTGTTGTGCGCGATCACGATCCCGTGGTTCTTGGTGTAGCTGCCCGTGGCCACGAAGGCGCTGCAGTTCCCCGGACTGTGCAGCGGCGGCGCGCTCGCCACTTTGTTCTTTTCATTCAGCCAGGGCACGTAATAGTCGGGCACTTCTTCGAAGGCATTCAACGCCACCACGTCATCCACGTCCAGGGACACGCCGCGCGCCTTCAGCCCTTCGGCGATGCCGGTCAGCTCCTGCTGATATTGGGCTTCGATGTGCGGCCACAGCATGGTGCGCGCCGCCTGGCGGAAAAACTGCCAGTCGCGCTTGGTGTCGTGCACATCCCGCAACTGGATGGCCTGAAACGCGTCTTCGATCTCCGGCGCCAGCAGGTACCCGTGCTGGAAACCGATCTGCTCCGGCGTGCCTTCCAGGTGCACATAGGTCCAGCCGCCGCGCTCAAAACGGTAGGCGTTGCCCAGCCGCGGATCCTTGGCGCCGGCCTGAGCTTGAGCGGACTTGCGCGCCGCCGCTTTCACTATCTCCGGCCGCGGTCCGCTGAGCAGAAAGAACGCCACCGCGCAAGAGCTGATCACCAGCAGGCTGAACGCGGGAGGAAACTGCCGAGACGATGAACGGTGCATTTTCTGAAACTCCTGAACCACGAGGAACTCGCGCCAGCATTATACGATTGGGAGCAACACATCCTACTTCTGTCATCCTGAGTGAGGGCCAACGCCCGAGTCGAAGCACCCCTATCCTGCCCGCTTCACCTCCTCCGACCAGAGGCCTTCCGCCTGTGCGCCAGGAGGTTTCATTCGTCAATCTTCAATCGTCAATCACGTTGTATGATTTCCCGGTGGCCCCGCGCCGAGGCATCTTCATCACCATCGAAGGCTTGGACGGCTGCGGCAAGAGCACGCAACTGGAAAAACTTGCCGCCGTCCTGCGCGCCGATGCCCATGATGTACTCGCTACCCGCGAGCCCGGCGGTACCCCCCTGGGCGACCGCATCCGCGGCGTGCTGCTCGATTCCGCCACCACCGGCCTTTCCCCCTGGGCGGAAATGGCGCTCATGTTCGCTTCCCGCGCCCAGCACCTGCACGAGGTCATCCTGCCCGCGCTCGAGAAGGGCGGCATCGTCCTCTGCGACCGCTTCACCGATTCCACCGAGGCTTACCAGGGCGGCGGCCGCAAACTGGGCAGTGATGCCGTGCTCACCCTGCATCGCGTGCTCTGCGGCAACATTCAGCCCGACCTGACCATCCTCATGGACTCCGACCCCGCCGCCTCCGTCGCCCGCGCCCGCCGCCGCAATCGCGCCCGCCTGGCCACCGACTCCGGCGAAGGCGACGAAAACCGCTTTGAGCGCGAGAGCCGCGCGTTTTTCGAGCGCGTTCACAACGCCTACCTTGCCATTGCCCGCCGCGAAGACCACCGCTTCTTTGTGGTAGACGCCCGCCGCCCCGCGGAGATTGTCCACCCGGAAATCGTGGCCGCCGTTCGCGATCGCTTCAAGCTGGCCGCCCGAACTGCCTGAGCCGATTCTTTTCGGCTTGTCATCCTGAGCATCGCGCGAGCGAGTCTGCGAAGGAGCGATTTTGCGTGGGACAGCCGCCCTCGGCTGTCCGGGCGAGCGCAGCTCGCCCCAGTCAATCATGTTTTGGTTTTCAATCGCCAATCGTCCATCTACAATCGTCACTCCATGCGAAGACTCTTGCTCCTGCTCACGGTCCTTTGCGCACCGCTCTCCGCCCAGCTTCAGCCTGCCGATCTGTACCATCTGCGCTCGGTATCTGATGTTGCGCTGTCTCCCGATGGCAACCACGTCGCCTACGTGGTCGAGAACAACGACGGCCCCGGCCGTCCCTATGAGCAGATCTGGCTCATGGACCTGCGCAGCGGCAAGAGCCTGCAATTGAGCGCCGGCGCGGACACCTCTGGCAACCCCGAGTGGTCGCCCAACGGAGAGTGGCTGGCCTACGGTGGCGATTCCGGCGAGAAATCCGGCCTGTTTATCGTCCACGCCAACGGCTCCGCCGCGCGCTTTCTTGCTCCGGTCGAATCCACCAACAGTCCCGAGCCCCACGTCGGCCGCACCATCGCCTGGTCTCCCGACGGCAAGCAGATCGCCTTCGTTTCCGCCCAGCCCGGCCCGGAAACCAAGGACGCCACGGGCGATCCCATGGTCATCACGCGCTACCTCTACAAACCCGACTACTGGGAAGGAAACACCCACTTCAACGACAACCGCCGGCTGCACATCTTTGTGGTGGAACTGGCTTCCGGCAAAATGCGCCAGCTGACCCAGGGCACCGGCTACGAGCATTCCATTGACTGGTCGCCCGATGGCACACAGATTCTCTACGCCGCCGAACACGGCCCCGACGCCGACCGCTTCTTCAACTATGACCTGTTCACGCTGCGCCCTGCCGACGGCGCCATTCAACAGCTCACCGCCACCGAAGGCGTCGAGTACTACCCGCGCTGGTCGCCTGACGGCCGCATGATCGCTTTCGCCGCCACCAAGCGCGGACTCACCGACCGCGAAACCAACATGGAAGATACCCACGTCTGGGTGATGAACGCCGACGGCAGCGGCCGCCGCGAAATCGGCGCCGCCATTGACAACCGCCAGGGTGCGCCCGAGTGGGCCGCTGACGGCTCCGCCCTGTATTTCACCGTGCAGGACCGCGGCAACGACCGCCTTTATCGCCTTCCTCTCAGCGGCCCACCCCAACTGGTGGTGGGCGAAACCGGCTGGGTGGGAGCCTTCTCGGTGGCCAAGGATGGCGCCATCGCCTACACCTTCGCCAGTCTTGCGGATTTTCCCCAAGTCTTCCTGCGCCCCCCTGCAGGCGGCGCCGCGCGTCAGTTAACCGACCTCAACCGCCAGGGGCTGGCCGGCAAGCAGCTGGCTCCGGTGGAATCGTTCACTTTTCTGAGCAACGACTTCACGTGGAACGTCGAAGCTTTCCTCACTAAGCCCCTCAGCTTCACACCCGGCCGCAAGTACCCGCTCATCCTCGACATCCACGGCGGACCGCACTGGCAGCAGGGCCCTTACCTGAACTTCCGCGATCAGGTGTACGCCGCGCATGGCTACGCCGTGCTCCACGTGAATTATCGCGGCTCCACCGGCTATGGCCAGAAATTTGCCGATGCCGTTTTCGCCGACCAGGACGGCCACGAAGCCATGGACGTCCTTTACGGCGTGAATGCCGCCCTGCGCCGCTATCCCTGGATTGACCGCGGCCGCATGGGCATTGAAGGCGTCAGCTACGGCGGCCAGCTCACCGACTGGCTGATTACCCAAACCAACATCTTCAAAGCCGCCATTCCCATCGCCGGAATCAGCAATTTCATTTCCTACAACTACATGACCTACTACAACCAGTACGAGGCCATGGAGTGGGGCGCCTACCCGCACCAGGGCAACCTCATGGACATCCTGTGGGAGCGCTCGGCGCTCAAGCATGTGGCCGCGGTCAGCACACCCACCATGTTCATGCATGGGGAAAATGATCCTGACGTGCCCATCGCTGAAGCCGAGCAGATGTACATCGCGCTCAAGGATGTGGGCGTGGAAACGATTTTTGTGCGCTACCCGCGCGAAGGCCATGGCCTGCGCGAGCCCAAGCACCAGGTGGA
>DATJEH010000189.1:0-4851 GCA_035496875.1 Terriglobales bacterium
GGATATGTCAATCCCGGTTTGCTTTTCCACCGTGCGCAGATACCACTCTACCGTGCTCTCCAGTCCCGCCTCGTCCAGCATGACCGGATGCAGGGCCTGGGAAAGGCTGCGCACGCTCTCCAGTGTGCTTTGTGCTACTTCGGAAACTTCACGCAATTCCGCGCGCAGCGGTGACCCCTCGGGCGCGTGCTTTTTGGCGCGCTCCAGCATGGAGCCGACCGCGGTCAGGATCTGCCCGAATTCGTCGTGCAGCTCGCGGGAAATTTCCCGCAGCGTGGATTCCTGCATGGTGATGAGCTTCTGCGCCAGTTCGCTGCGCTGCCCCGAAAGCGCGGCCAGCTGCGCAAACAGGCGGCGGTTGGAGCGGATCACGTACAGGCTGGTGAGCAGGATGGCAATGAGGATAGCGGTCAGAAAAATGTATACCTGGCGCTGCACGCGATCGTAGATTTCGCCCACGCGCTGCGCGGCCTGCTGCTCGCTCTCATTGTTCTCTACCAGCAGACGGGCCACGGCTGTGCTCAGCGCCGCCTGCCGCGCTTGCAGCGTGAGCCGGATCTGCTCTCGCGCCTCCGTTTCCTTGCCCGCTTGGGCGAGAGCAAAGGCCCGTTCTACCGCGTTCCAGAACTGTTCCAGCGATTTACCCAGGTACTCGCGTTGCTCCGGCGTGCGACGCGCCACCGCCAGCCCTTCTTCCCGGCGGAAGGCATCGTCCAGGTCGGAACGCACGCGCGCAAACTGCGCCGACCAGGCAGTGAGCGGGTAAGGCTCATCGTTGTCCAGCATGTCGCGCATGGCAAGTCCCAGAGAATTCAAGTCGTCCTGAATTCGCAGCAGCTGTAATGAGTCTTTGCGGTTGCGGTCGGCCATGTTGTTTTGCAGCTCACGGAGGCCGCGGATTTGCAGCGTGATATACCACGAGTAGGCCACCACCGCCAGCAATGTGATGACCAGCCCCAGGATCAGCCCCAGGGTGGGAGACTGGGCAGAAGACCGCTGCACGCCCCGAGCATACGTCAGCTTGCCTGCGTTCCGCCAGTTGGGAAGCGGCGGCGCGTGGAACACGGGCGCATGCTTATCGGATTGCTCTGAAGGTTACTCGAAAGGTAGAGCTCTAAAGGAGTTGGGCACATCGTCAATCTGCATTCGTCAATCTTCATTCACCAAGGGGGCCAATCCTGACTCGCTCTCCCGTCGAGCCCTGACTGGCCCCCTTTGTGCGCCCCTGGGTTCGGCCTACTTACCGTGAACGTCGCGGCGGACATCGCGGCGATCGTGCCGGATGTCACGGCGATCATGGCGGATGTCACGACGGTCGTGCCGCAGATCGCGCTTGTCAGCACGGACATCGCGCATCTGAGCATGAGCTGCCGCAAAATTACCCTTTCTCCGGTCACGGCGAACCTGCGCCCGATCACGGGCCAGATCGCGCCGATCGTGAACGCGGTCGCGGTTATCCTGCCGCCGATCCCTGCGATCCTGCCGCAGATCACGACGGTCGTGCTTCACATCCCGTGCCGTCTGCGCCACTGCCGCTGTGCTCAGCCCCAGCGAAGCGCCAAGCGCCAGCGCAGCCATGGTTTTTCCCAATCGAGTCATATCTGATCCTTTCCCCCACACTGCGAACTTCGCTGGGTTATAACCCTGCCCGCCGGCGAAAGTCTTGATTACCGTGGTGACACGCCTTCCGGCGATCGCCTCAGCAGCGCTGGAACTGGTCGTAAGACATTCAATTCACAACCCTTGCCGCCCACCCCGCGGCGGGTACAGGTGCCCCCAGGGTTTATAATTTGGCGGTTATCCCACAAACGAGGCTGAAACGATGGCGCAAGCAACCATGGCGGCGATTCCCGGGCTGAAGGAAGCGTATGCCACCCTGAAGGGCCGGATGGATAAGGCGGTGGACGATTTCCGCCGGGAGATGGCCGCGGTACGCACCGGCCGCGCTTCCGTACACATGCTCGACAGCGTGCAGGTGGAATACTACGGTTCCCCCATGCCTCTCAATCAGATCGCGCAGGTTCACGCGCCCGAGGCCCAACTCATCACCGTGCAGCCGTTTGATCCCAGTTCGCTGGGCAACATCGAAAAGGCCATCCGGGCGGGTGACCTCGGGCTCAATCCCATGAACGACGGCAAGATCATTCGCGTGCCCGTCCCGCCCCTGACCGAGGAGCGCCGCCGCGACATGGTCAAGCATCTGCACAAAATCCTGGAAGAGCACCGCACTGCCGTCCGCAACATCCGCCGCGACGGAAACGAGCTCATCAAGAAGGCGCTTAAGGACAAGAAGATCACAGAAGACGATGAGCGCCGTTCCCTGGAGGAAATCCAGCGCCTCACCGATGACGAAATCAAGAAGATGGAGGAAATGAGCCGTTCCAAGGAAAAGGAAGTAATGGAAATCAAGTAACCGAGTTTGAATTGGCTTGCCGAGCGCTCCCCAACGCAGCGGCAGGTCCTGATATGCAACCTTAAACCACATTTCTGGTGTCCAACTCGATAACGTGAAGCGCTGGTTGCTAGCGACGATGGTGTTTATCCTGGTGCTCTGCATCCTGGTGATTGTCGTCTCTCCCTACGTTGACCTGCCGCTTACTACCGTTCGCATCTGCTTGGCTGCCGTTCTCTTTGCGCAGGGCGTTCTGCTCGGCGGCATCCTGAGAGAGCCCGTGCTTTTCTTAATCTCGATTAGGATGTATTTACGGAGATCATCGCGGCCCTCCTACGGAACACGCAGTAACTTCCAACCACTGCTTTGCGTCTATCTCTGTTAAAGCTCTTCGGCTGTTGACCTGCCGACAATTTCCGCTCCCAAGGCCACTTCCGGTGAGCGGGAAACCATTGCTTGGGCTCTGGCAAGGAGCAATCTGTGAACCGCAAAGACGTGATTCAGGCCTGGGGGCGAATCAGCACCGGCTACAAACCCCTGCTTTCGATTGAAATTACCCGCGAATGCCCGCTGCGCTGCCCGGGCTGTTATGCCTACGACCAGGCTCACCTGGGCGGCGGCCACACTCTGCGGCAACTGGCAGACCGGAAAGGCGACCACTTGATCGCCGGTGTGCTTGGCCTGGTGGACAAGCATCGCCCCCTCCACCTTTCCCTTGTAGGGGGCGATCCATTGGTCCGGTACCGTGAATTGGAGGTCTTACTCCCGGAGCTGGAAAAGCGCGGCGTTTACACGCAGCTCGTCACCAGCGCCTTTCGCCCCATGCCCCAGAGCTGGTCACGGATGCCCCGTCTGAAAATCTGCGTCTCCATTGACGGGCTTGCTCCCGAGCATGATCGGAGGCGGCAGCCGGCCACTTACGAGCGCATCCTGAAAAACATAGCCGGGCATCGCATTACCATTCACTGCACCATCACCGCTCAGATGCTGTCCCGACCTACCTACCTGCGGGAGTTTCTCGATTTCTGGACTCCCCGGCAGGAGGTTGCCGCGTTGTGGTTCAGTTTCTTCACTCCGCAAAAAGGGGCAGCCGACCTTGAAATTTTGCAGCCCCAAGAGCGCGCGTTCGTGGTGGCTGAACTGAAACGCCTGGCTCCGCTCTACTCCAAGCTCGACATGACCCAGGAAACCATCGCCGAATTTCTGCAGCCTCCGCGTTCCCCCCGGGAGTGCGTCTTCGCCGGTATTACCGAAACCATATCCGCCGACCTGAAAACCAGGATCACGCCCTGTCAGTTTGGCGGTAATCCCGACTGCGCGCAGTGCGGCTGCCTTGCCTCTATGGCGATGGCAGCGGTAGGACGCAAGCGGGTTCGAGGAGTACCCCTGGGCACGGTACTTCACTTTTCCAGCACCCTCGGCAAGGCGGTGGCGCGCTTGCGTCCATTTTAAGGAGAGCTGATGCCGATCTTGTTTAATCCAATTGCCTTTTCGCCTTCCATGCTTGATGAACCGCAACTCGAACTTGCGGGAACGGTGGTCGCTCGCACGTTGCGGGACGCTGTGCGCTGTCCTTGTTGCGGCGCCTCGTATAACCTGCTGGTCCCCGCGGCAGCCTCTACCCCCGAGGTGGAGGCCTTCCGCCTGGATCTGGGAACTGTGCTGGGCAGCAGTTGTGGAATGCACCCACCTTTCGTCCAGATCCCCTAGTGGCGCTGGAGTTCTGCTGCCCTTTCTTTCTGGGAAGGAGCCGTTCTTGGCTTGAGCCGATGTCTGCGATCAGGCGCGGGCCGTTTTGAGCACCGCGTACCCGTGCCGTATTATTCTTCCCGTGCTTACGGCCCGCATTCTGCCTCTTGTTCTGCTTGCCTCCGCCCTTGCCGGCTGTAATCGCAACCAGCCGGCTGTTCTTTGCGCACCGTTGAGCACCGCCACCCTAGTTCGGGTGTTGCAAAAAGGAAGCGGCCAGACCCGGCAGTTTGACATTGATAACCATTACCAGCTTCAGGCTCTGGTGGATTTTGCGAATGGCCGCCGCGAGGGTTTTTCAGCCCGCCGCAAGGGTCTGCCAGCCCCGACCGCCTCGGTCACTTTCTTCCATGGTTCTCAGCGGTTGCTCACGTTCAGCGCCGGCGCCAATTTCTTCTCCATGAGCTGCAGCGGTTATGCGGGCGTGCAGGAAGCCAACCGGGTGCAGATCGCCGAATTCGAGCGTCTGCTCAGGCAACAGCCTTGAATTGCATTTTCTACGTGCCTCTTTTGCCTCTGTGGTGAAATAATTTCCTGCCATGAAGCGCGTGGTCCACGCCGCTTGTCCTCACGATTGCCCTGACGCCTGCGGTGTCCTCATTACGGTGGAAAACGGGCGGGCGGTGAAGGTACAGGGAGATCCGGCCCATCCCATCACCCGCGGGTTTTTGTGCGCCAAGGTCGCCAAATACCTGGACCGTGTTTACTCG
>DATJEH010000190.1:0-37411 GCA_035496875.1 Terriglobales bacterium
GGTGGAGCTTACCTCGTAAGACCGCGAGAGTTCAGGCACGTCAAGCACATAGACATCCAGCACGTCGTCGGGGCTGATAAGGTATTCCGGCTCCGCCGCCGCGCGAACAGCGGCTGAATCCGGAGCCGGCGCGGGTGCGGCACTTGCCGCCGGGGAAGCGCCGGAGCCCGGGGTGGGCTGGACTTGGGCAAATAGCGAAGGCCCGCCGGAGAACAAAACCAGCGTCAGGAGGAGCATCCACCTTCTGGCGCCGGGTTTACCGGCTCGGGCTTCAGCTGGACTCAGGTAATCCTCTAAAAACAGCAACAGAATTTCCTCCCTAGTTCTTCCTGTGCCGGGCACTGGACACCCGCCGGCTAAGGAGCCGACGGGCTGATGTGCTTGTCGCCGCGCGTGGCCAGGACGCCGGCCAGCACTCCGGCTACCGCCCCTCCACCGATAATCCAGTAGAGGCTGGTGCCGCCCGCGAACGAGGAGGCCACGGCCGGGGTCATCGCCGGAGTGCTGCCGGCGACCGGAACCGGACAGCGCTGCGCGACCGGGCGGGTAATGGACTGTCCTTCCTGCAAGCGGGAGATCTGTCCTGCCTGGTTGATGGTGGCCGTTCCGCTTTTCACCGACACGCTTGCAGTCCCGCTCCCGTTCTCCACCTCCAGCTTGGCGGGATTGCCGGAAGGGACAACCTCAATGCCGGCCAGGCGCACCGGAATAGGCTGGCTGGTTACCAACACCAGCCCGCCGCAACCCAGTTCCGCCGTTTTTCCGAATTTCAGGAAAGTGTGCGGTTTGAGCTGCATGGAGACTCCCGCCCCGGTCAGCAAAGTCGAGAGAGCGCCGGTCTGAATTTCGTCGCCGGCATAAACCGCCGTGGAGGTAACTACCGGATTTCCCTTCACGGTCACGCCCTCCTGGGGATAGAGCACGCCGGTTCGAGACTGGGAATCGGTTGCAGCCGGGTTTTGCGCCGGCAACATGGTGGCGGGGAAGCTGAACAGCAGTAGCATGGCTACTGCTTTGGCCAGAACGTGATGCAACATGATGTCTCCTTCCTGCACCGCAACGCGGTGCCGCCGCAAGTTATGAACTGCAAAAAGGCCTTCCCTGAAGCGCTGGAACGCTTGCCGCCGAAGTTGGCTGCCTGCCACTCGCTGTGCTATAGCTCCGCCCTGTCACTCACAAGGCTGCTTGTGAGCTCAGCCTCGCCCCAGGCTTGATCTAACAGCTTGCGCCGTCTACGGACCACTCAATCGCCCACATGGCACTTCTCCAGACTCTCGGCTGAATCACGCCTGGAAGGCAGCGCCTAAATGGCCATTTCCGCTCAAAGTACCGCCGACGGACTTCTTTGCTGACAGAGAAGCACCCGTCCGTCTCTCAAGGGCAACGATCACGCCGGACTGAATTATCCATTGCCGCATCTGTTCTGGAAACGTCACTTAGGTAGCGGGTAAAAATCGGGGCGGGAACTTCTGAACCTGAGCCGCAAATCCACGCAGGCTGGAGCAGCAGACATCAATCAGCGAAAATGCCTGCCTGGCTCTGCTTCGATCCACTCCTGCAGAGCCGAGATTTCACTCCTTGGCCGCGTCCAGGAATTTCCTGTGGGCCATCCTGCGGCCATGCCCTTCGGTGACGGTACTCCAGCCCGGCAACAGATGTAGGCTTAACAGATGGTAAGCCGTCGTTTTCCTCGATACCGGGTGGATCGGCCCTTGCGTGCGGTCGTGTCCGGAGACAAGGACTCGGTCTCCCCCCTCAACGGCCGCTGTCGGGTGTTAGGTGAAGGCGGGCTGGATGCGATTCTGCCGGAACACCTGGCTCCAGGCCGAACCGTGTACCTGGAACTGGCACCGGCATTGAAGGTATGTGCGACGGTGCGTAATCGCCGCAGCTTCCATTACGGATTCGAATTCATCCAACTGAACGACCTGGAACGAGGGGCGATCAAGCGGTTATGCGAATCGTACCCGCCCTCCCGGCAAATCTAAGTGCTTGCCACTCCGGGTGGAGGCCAGCTGAAGGCAAGCGCCGCTATTGCCCGTCACGGATCAACCGCACTGGGGTGGTATAAGAACCGGTTTCGGAGCCGGAACCTGAGGCCGAACCGCCGGCGCCGCCCCCTCCCGTACAGGCAGAATAGGTCATATAAGTGGCGGTGATGTTATCGCCATTCAAGCAGGGCTGATCGGTCACACCTGTGCTTGGATTGGTACAGTGCAAGCCCGTCATTTGTGCCCAACCCACCACCTTGGCGAACATCTCATTGCCATTCACTACCGTTTGGGTGGCATCCCAGAGAGGAAAAATGTAGGTGCTGTTGTTATTGCTCTCAGCCACCAGGAAATTTACGGAGTTGGTGGTGGTGGTGGGAGCGAGCCCGGTCTGCACTCGCACGTATTGTCCGCAATGCAATGCAGTCACGGTGCATTGATACCAGGACTGCGCATAGGGAGAATTCGGGCCCTGGCCACTGTTATCAATCACGGTTCCATCGCTGTACACGACCGGATTGGTGGCGTTTAAGATATTGGACGGAGTGTTCGCCGGGTCGGTGATGTCCTGCAAGAGGCTGGAAAAATCCAGGGAGTAGTACGTGCTCGGAGTAAAGGTGGTGCCCGAACCGGGGCTGGTGGGACGAATGTTATTGAGCACAATCGGTCCTTGCGGGCAGCTTAGAGTATTGCTGCTGTAAGTGCAGCCTGCGGGGTAGCCTTGTGAGGCGGATACAACTGCCGTGTCGGGCACAAACACAGGACGCACGCAGCTGGGGCCCATGCCAAGTCCCGTATTAGTTTGGGCCAGGGCGGTCACGGTTATGGGGACTGACTGCTTGCCAAACACTCGGGCAAAGAAGGTGGGACTATTCGTGGTCACCGTAACTTTGTAGCAATAATTCTGAAAGCCAAGAGCGTCGGTGCAGCTATAGCCGCCCGGCGTCGGACTCAGGGTGGCTGTCGAACTACCGAGGAAGGGATTCGCCTGAAACGCGTTCTGGGCAGCGGTGTTACCTGTGGTGTCGTTGGTGTATGGCAATAACCCAACGGGGCAGGCGCCTCCTGAGCCGCAGGCGTATTCGTAAACTCCCGCCATCGCCGCGGCATCGGCAGCGTTCTGGGCCGAGTTGCGCACGGCATACATAATGCCGAAATCAGTCGCCAGGCCCAAAACAAAGATCAAAACGGGCAGCAGCACGGCTGTCATCAGTACTATCGAACCCCGCTCATACCGGCGATTCATAGAGGCTCCTCAGTACAACTGCAGGAACGCAGTACTGCGCGTAACGTTAAGCAAGTTGGCGATGGTGTAAGACGGCAACCGGGGCAGCCAGCGCAATTGATAGGCGCAGGTCACGCCCACCTGCGAATAACGGGGCGTGCTATCGCTAGGCGCCTGATAGCTTTGATTTACGTTGACGGTTAAAGTTGAGCACTGCTGCAGTCCACTGCCAATCAGCCCGTTGTTTTGCGCGTAATTGGCTACCCCCTGGCACACCGCGTTAGCGCTGGTCAGGGAGTTGCTTTTGAAGACACAAGTCACCTGTGCGTTCTGCTTCATCGCCGCCGGCGAGTACCAGGCAAGGGTCGCCAGGCGCGCTCCCTCGCGCGAGGCGTTGGCGACCACTCCGTACACGCGGAACAGGTTCGCGCCTTCAGCCGCTATCAGAGATAGAAGGATAATTAGGGGGAGTGCAACGGCAAACTCTGCCAATTGCGTTCCACTTTCTCGCGAGCGATGGCGTTTCATCAGTTCGCCTCCGAGCGCATGACCGCGGAGGCGGTTAGCGGAAATTGCCAGCCCCAGAACAACTGCACCGTCCGATGCACTTTCACCTGCTGGTAGGTTTCCGCCCCGCACAGGCCGGACTGCGTCTTGCAGTTGTAGGGCAGCGGCACGGTGACCGTGCATTGACCTATATATATGTTCTCGGTGGATAAGGCCGGCTGGGTTCCCGAAGCGGCCGGACAGGCTCCCGTGGCCAGCGTGGCTGGTGAGCCGCCATTACAAGCCGAAATTTGTCCTACGCCAAAAATGCCGGCTCGGATTTTGTCACAGACCTTCGCTGCGACCTGGGCGCTTGTTGGCAGCGAATAAGCCATGTTCGGGTTGGTATCAAATGGGTTGGGCGTGACCGCGTACCTCGCCCCTTCCCGCACCGCGCCTACCATGGTGTGGTAGACACTGAAGACCAAGCCAAATTCGAAGATGGCCAGAACCAACAAAAAGAAGACGGGAAGAACCAGAGCCGCTTCCACAATCGTGGCACCGCGTTCACTTCTCATGGCCTAGACTCGTCCGCGGGGATAACCCTCCGCCATTTTCAGGCGGATGCTGCCCTGCAACGAATTTAGTGCATTTCTGCTTCCACATCTGAAACTTGCGCCAAGCAATCACCAACCATGGCATTCCCGCAAGCAGCTGGCTGTTCAATGGGTTACGAATGTGAAAGAGTTTGCGTTCGCTTCACGGCCAAAGGCGGGTGAAAATAGTTGCAATTCTTGGGCCGGCAAGGGGACACTACCGTTTGAAGCTGTAGCCGATTGACCCTCAGAGGACTCGGCCGAGTGAATATTTCCCTCACCTGCATGTGCGTACCTCCACGCATGCAGAGTAATAAGGTCTGGACGTTTCACCGTGAACACTGGCTTTGGGCCGGGCTGCCATTTCCCGCCCGGCGCTCGGAGGCGGCGCTGATCAGATAACTGGCGATATCGTTCAATTCCGGGCGCGTTAAGGTCGAACTGTAATTCGTTGGCATTAACGGTGCCCGCCCGTAGTCAAGCGATTGCAGGTCTGATCGCATGAAGAGATGGAAGGTGCCATCCAGCGATTGCAATTGCACTGAGAAATTGTCCTCGTTGCGAACTACACCGGAGTACTTCCGGCCGTCGCGCGTAATAAGGGTCACCACCTTTGCCCCGGACTGGGGGCTGGCATCCGGGACCTCCAGTGCGCGGCGGATTTCATCAGCCGAGTGGTTGCACCCGTAGTTCGTCAAGTCGCCCGCGATAAATCCTCCCTCGCCGTGAACCATATGGCATGCGGAGCATTTTGCCTTTCCGAAAAATAGAAACCGCCCTTGCACAGGACTGCCGGGCAAACGAACCGGAGCGGCGCTGCTGCCCTGCAGAGCTCGAATATGAGCCACCAGCGCTTGGAGTTCGGGTCCGCGCAAATGGTGAAACGCGGGCATGCCGGTGCCGGAAACTCCGTTCAAGACTGTGTGGGAGATTTGCCCGTCTGACATGCGTTGCACCTCCCTGACTGTAAGGTCCGGCGCGCGCTCGCCACCCCGCCCATCCAATCCGTGGCACCCGGCACAACTGGAGGCGAAGAGCTGTTTCCCTCTTCCCGATCGCACCTTACTTCCCTCCTTTTTCCGGGGCTGGCGGGAAGGGCGGACCTGCGGCCAGATTGGGAAAACTACGAGCAGGCACAGCACGGCGCCAGCCACCCTATAGATGAGAGGGCGAACCGCAAATCGGTTTTGTGCTCTTCTTACCGGACTCACTGCGAAACACCTTACCTGATCCCGGCTTTCCCCGGTTGTGGCCTGCCAGGAAGAAAGAAGCCTGATCCCATACCAGTGAGGCGGGGAATCAGTGTTCTTTTACCGCAATTGCGGAGATCTCAATCCGCGCATGGTTTACCAGGCCCGCGGCTTGCACCGTGGTGCGCGTGGGCTTGGGGTCAGGAAGAAAACTCTTGTAGACCTTATTCATATCGGGAAACTCGTTGATATCGGCCAGGTATACGTTAACCGCCACGATGTCTTTGAGTTCAAAGCCGGCCTGCTGGACGATTCTCGCGATATTCTCCAGCGTGGCCTGGGTCTGTTGGCTGATCCCGCCGGGCTTCAACTTGCCATGCTGGTCAGTTCCCTGCTGCCCGGAAATATAGAGCGTATTGCCCACTACTATGCCGTCGCTGAAGGGAAGACCTTCGCCTCCTGCTATAACCTTCTTTTGCTGCGCGTAACCCAGCGACGCGAAGGGCATGCAAAACAATGCTAAGACTGCCAGACCAAGAACTGCGGAAGATTGCCGCCTCATGTTTAGTTTCTCCTTTGCGACCGGAGATCATTCCCGGCCTGCTCTTTCACACCTGGCAAAACGATGGTAGAGTCCGCGCACATATATACAACCTGGAGGGTTCATGAACAAATCTTCTTTTCCGGCAGGTAGAATACGAATTTCGGGGCTATGCCTATTGGTGTTGCTGCTGGGCCTGGCGGTGACGGCCGCCGTGGCCTACGCCCAGGCTCCCAGTGCTGCGTCTGCCAATCCCGCCACCGCGCTCCTCGACGGGTTCCGGCACGTCGAAGTCGCCTCAGTTTCCGATGCGGTAGAGCAGATCACCGGGAAGAAGATGTACATGACGCATCAGATGCGCCCCATTTTTCCCGCCAAATTCGCAGGCTCTGCCCTGACGGTGTTGTTGAAGAAGGACGAGGGAAACCGCGACCCCAAGGCGCTCAGCGGCATGGTGGCCGCCATTGACCAGGGCCAAGCCGGGTCAGTTTACGTCATGGTGGTCGAGGACGGCGCCAATATCGCCGGCATGGGCGGCTTGATGGGAACCGCGATGGCGGCACGGGATTTCTCGGGCGCCATTATTGATGGAGGCGTGCGCGACCTGCCGCAGCTTCGCAAGATTGCCTTTCCCGTCTTTGCCACCGGCATTGTTCCATCCACATCGGTGGGACACTATCGCTTCGCCGGCGCTAACATTCCCGTGGTCTGCGACGGCGTAACCGTCAATCCAGATGATATTGTGGTTGCCGATTCTGATGGCGTGGTCGTAGTTCCACGCGGCAAAGCACAATCCGTTCTGGCCTTGGCCGAACAAATGGACTTCAAGGAACACTCGATGTATTCCTACATTGAAAAATACAAATCGCTCGGGGAAGCCATCCGCAAGTTTGGGCGCCTGTGATTGCGGCCGGTGATGAGGCCAATGCCAGACAACACCCCGGCGAGAACCAATTCGAAGAAGGAGGCTAGAACCCAGCGCCCCCGGGGACGTCTGCGAACTTTGCTTGCGACGGTGTTTCTTTGCGCACTGCTGTGCGCTTTGGCCGCCTCTCAGGGCACCTCGGCGATTTCAGCCGTCATTGACGTTCAGCCCGCGGACCTGCTGGTCCAACCGGTGGGAGCCAACTGGATTTCCTATAACGGCGACTATACTGGCCGGCGGTATAGCAGCCTGGGTCAGATCCATACCGGCAACGTCGGCCAGTTGCGCGCGCAATGGGTATTTCACTCGCCGCTGCCCAGCGTGCTCGAAGTTACGCCCGCCGTGGTCGATGGCATCATGCTGGTCACCGCCGCCAATGACACCTTTGCCCTCGATGCGCGGACCGGCCGCGCCATTTGGCGCTACAGCCGGCCCGTCAGTGAAGGGTTGATAGATGACGCCGCGCAACACGTGAGCCGCGGAGTGGCGCTGTGGCGCTCCCGCGTGTACCTGGAAACCGACAATGCGCACCTGCTCTGCCTGGACGCGCGTTCCGGTCACCTGCTCTGGGATGTCGCCTATGCTCCGGCCGGGAATTACGGCGCTACCAGCGCGCCTCTGGTGGTCCACGACAAGGTGCTGGTTGGAACTTCGGGCGGCGATGATGGCGTGCGCGGCTTCCTGGCTGCCTTCGACGCCCGCACCGGCAAACTGGCGTGGCGTTTCTGGACGATTCCGGCTCCCGGCGAGCCCGGCTCTCCAAGTTGGCCGGGCCAGAGTTATTTGCGTGGCGGCGGGACCACCTGGATGCCAGGCAGCTATGATCCAGAACTGAACACGCTCTACTGGACCACCAGCAATCCTTCGCCGGACTTCGATGGCAGCGTTCGCCCTGGCGACGACCTTTATACTGACTGCGTGCTGGCGCTCGACCCGGATACCGGAAGGCTCAAATGGTATTTCCAGTTCACGCCCCATGATCTCTTCGACTATGACGCGACCGAAACTCCGGTACTGCTCGATGCCGATTACCAGGGCCGGCCGCGAAAACTACTTCTGCAAGCCAACCGCAACGGTTTTGTTTACGTGCTGGACCGCGCCAATGGCCAGTTTTTGTCGGCGACTCCGTTTGTGGACAAGCTCAACTGGGCGAAGGGCGTGGACGCGAAGGGTCGTCCCATCCCTACAGGCATCAAGCCATCACCCGGCGGCACCCGCATCTGCCCGAGTTACGCGGGTGCCACGAACTGGTTCTCTCCCTCATATAATCCCACCACCGGCCTTCTGTACTTTCTGGCGCTGGAGGATTGTGAACTGTACTTCACCAAGCCGCAAACATTCGCGCCAGGACGGACTTATTATTCGACCGGGGTGCGGAGAATTCCCGGCGAGCATGCCCAGAAATTGCTGCTCGCTTACGACTTAAGCGGAGGCAAGATCGCCTGGCGGTACCAGCAGGTTGGGGATGGCTATTCCGCCGGTGGAACTCTGACCACCGCGGGAGGGCTGGTGTTTTTCGGCGATAATGCCGACTCGTTCGAGGCGGTGAATGCCCAGTCGGGGGAGCCGCTGTGGCACTTCAACACTGGCCAAACGCTCCATGCTTCGCCCATGACCTATGCCATTAATGGGAAACAGTATGTGGCCATTGCCGCCGGCAGCGATATCTTTACTTTTGCTTTGCCCTGATCAGCGGGACGGTTGCGAATTTATGAATCTCACCTAGAAGGAAGGACAAATATGACAGCAAACCTCACAAGAAGGAAGTTTGGTTTTGGGCTGGGTTCCATTCTCTCCGCCGCCGGAATAGCAGGCGGGCTGAGCCTGACCAGAAAAGCGGAGGCGCAGGTCGCCAATGGCGTCCAGAAGCTTGACTACGACGGCAAGCCGGCCAGCGGCAAGCAGATGATCACCTCGCTCATTGTGCACAACGGTTTGATCTATATCTCCGGCCAGGGTGCCAATGATGCCGGAGCCGTCCAGCACAACGACATTGAAAACCACACCCGCAAGGTGATGGAGAACGTCAAGAAACTGGTGGAAGCCGGAGGTGGCACCATGGACAGTATCCTGCAGCTAACCGTTTATCTTGCCAAGCTGGACGACTATGATGGCATGAACCAGGTGTTCAAGACCTATTTTCCCCATGGCGGACCGGCGCGCACCACCATCGCGGTGGCAGGCGTGCCAGGTCATTCGCTTCTGGAAATCAACTGTATCGCCGCTGTAACGCGGAAGTGAGGAGAGGAGAATAATTGATGGCACTTCGTGACAAATGGAATCGTCGCAGTTTTCTGGGCACGCTTGGGGTGGTTGCCGGCTCCGCTCTTAGCGGCGTGAAATTGATGGGGGAGCCGCAACCGCGCAGCGGCAACAGCGCCAAGACCGGGTTCGGCTCATCCGGCAACGTTTACGAGGAATTGGGCGTAACCACCGTCATCAACGGCCAGGGCACGATGACTTATCTGGGCGGCTCGCTGATCCCGCCTGAAGTTGAGGCGGTCATGGCCCAGGCCGGACGCCACTTCGTGAACATCGTGGAACTGGAAGAGGCTGCCGGCAAAAAAATCGCCGCCATGCTCAAGCTTCCCCAGGGCTATTCCGCAATCGTAACTTCGGGCGCCGCCGGCGCCATGCAGTCCGGCCTGGCCGGAATTCTTACCGCTGATAATCCCCAGTTCATCCAGCAACTGCCCGACCTGACCGGCATGAAGTCCGAGGTCATCATCCAGAAGACCCACCGTAATCCTTTTGATCATCAGCTCCGCGCCACCGGAATCAAGCTGATCGAAGTTGAGACTCCAGATGAACTCCGTCGTGCGGTCAGCCCCCGCACCGCCATGATGCACTTCACTAATTTCGCCAACGCAGCCGGGCTGATCAAAGTGGACGAGTGGGTGAAACTGGCGGCAGAAAACAAGATTCCCACTTTCATTGATGCCGCGGCGGATACTCCCCCGGTCTCCCATCTCTGGGACTATGCCAACATGGGCTACGACCTTATCGCTTTCAGCGGCGGCAAAGCCCTGCGCGGTCCCCAGTGTGCCGGACTGCTGCTGGGAAAGCAGGACCTGGTCCACTATGCCCTGCTTAACAACAGCCCGCACGAAGATACCCTGGGCCGGGGCCAGAAGATCGGCAAAGAAGAGATTGTAGGCATGGTCAAGGCGCTGGAAATTTTCCTTAACCAGGACCACGAGGCAATTACGCGGGAATGGTGGAGCCGGCTAGACGCGGTTTCGCGCCAGGTTACCCGAGTCGCGGGCGTGAGCACCGCCTATTTTGTCCCCGACATCGCCAACCACGTGCCCCACATGCAGATCAACTGGGACCCGCGTCGCATTTCCCTCACTCCCCAGCAAGCGGCTGACGCCCTCAAGCAGTCCAAACCCTCGATTATCCTGGCCACCACCGAAATTGGCTTGGCCATGAACTCGTTTATGCTGCAGCCGGGCGAAAACAAAATCATCGCGGACCGGCTGGTGCAACTGTTCCGCGCCCATTCTGCCTGAGAGTATGGGCGAGCTTTCTGGCCGAACTATGACAAAGCTATTCGCAGTTGTCATTCTGCTGATGGCCGGGCCGTTGCTGGTCCCGGCCCACGCCCAACTGGGTCTGTTCTCCAAAGAGCAGCGTGTCAGCTTCACTCCCGAGTGGCATGGCGACCGCTTCCCCGATGGCCGTCCCCGCGTACCCGATGCCGTGCTGCAACGATTGAAGAATGTAACCGCGGACGAAGCCTGGGATGTTCTGCAGGATTCCGGTTACCGCAACCAGTTCGAGGGCAACTGGAAGGTCATCAATCCCGGCGAACGACTGGTTGGGCGCGTGGTGACCGCTGTATTCATGCCTCGACGTCCGGACGTTGACGCCGTGGTGGAGGCCAACGGAAAGAAAGAAGGCAGAATCGGAGGGCAAAACTCCTGGGTCATTGATACTCTCAAGCCAGGCGATGTTCTGGTCGTCGATTTGTTCGCGAAAATCCGTTACGGAACCTTCGCCGGAGACAATCTCTCCACCTCCATTTTCTCCAAAAGCCACAACGGTCTGATCGTGAACGGCTCGGTGCGCGATGTGACCGGAATCCAGCAGATTCACGGCTTCCAGGTGTTGGTGCGTGGCGTAGATCCTTCCGCTCTCGAGCAGGTCACGCTGATGGGCATCAATGTTCCCATCCGCATCGGCAGCGTGACCGTCATGCCTGGCGATATCGCCATCGGCGACCCTGAAGGGGTCACGTTCGTGCCGCCGCAATTGGCGGAAAAAGTCGCGGACGATACCGAGATGGATCACATGGTAGATGACTGGGGACACATGATGCTGCGGGAAGGCAAATACACCCCAGGTCAGATTGACGGCAAGTGGACGAAATCCATGATCGAGCAGTTCAACCAGTGGCTGCAGCAAAAGGGGTCGAGGTTGCGCATGCCCGTGCGATAAGTCTTCCGCAAGCAACAGCATTCCGGAAACAAGGAGCCCCAAGCTGCCTCTTCAGGCAACAAGCCGCGTACGCTTCCTGCTGGTTTTTTGGCTCTTTATCTTGAGCTCGGTAGCTTTCCTCGACCGGGTGAATATCTCTATTGCAGGAAGCTCGATTCGGGGAGAGTACGGCTTCACCAACGTCGAACTGGGATGGATATTCAGCTCTTTCCTGGTCGGGTATGCGTTGTTTCAAACCGTGGGGGGGCGTCTGGCCGATCGCCTGGGACCGCGGCGGGTGCTGGCCGCGGGCGTCCTGTGGTGGGGAATCTTTACCGCCCTGACCGCGGCCGTGCCTTCCGGCATCGCAGCCGCGCTGGTGTTATTTATTTCCGTCCGCTTCCTGCTGGGTGCGGGCGAGGCGGTAATCTATCCCGCTTCCAACCAGTTCGTCGCCCGCTGGATTCCCACCCAGGAGCGAGGCATCGCGAACGGCTGGATCTTCGCCGGCGTGGGCGCCGGAGCCGGCTTCACCCCCCCGCTGGTCACCTACATCATGCTGCGCCACGGCTGGCGCGCTTCCTTCTGGGTCTGCGCTCTGATTGGCGTCGCCAGCGGCACGGTGTGGTATCTCATCGCTCGTGACCGCCCAGACCAGCACCCGCGCGTCTCGCAAGCCGAGTTGCAGACCATCAACTCCGGACTCAGCCTGCAGGGAGATGACCGCAATAAAGACCCTGCCGAGGCTCGGTACCAGGTCGGCGCGCTTGTCTCCTGGTCCACCATGCTGAAGAGCCGCGATGTGATGGCGGTTACCGTGAGTTATTTCTGCTATGGCTATGTGGCCTGGATTTTCTTCAGCTGGTTCTACATTTATCTCGCCACCGTGCGCGGGCTGAATTTGAAAGCGAGCGCCTTCTACGCCATGCTCCCGTTCCTCGCCATGGCGGCCTGCTGCCCGCTCGGCGGGCTGATCAGTGACCGCCTTACCCGCTGGCGCGGCGCCCGTGTGGGAAGATGCGGCGTGGCGGCAGTGTCAATTGCACTTGCGGCCGTGTTTCTGCTTTTCGGCTCCGAAGTCGCCGGCGCGCGATTGGCCAGCGTGGTGCTCGCCGGCGGAGCCGGCGCTCTTTATCTTTCCCAGAGCTCCTTCTGGTCGGTCACGGCTGACATCGCCGGCCCTTCCTCCGGCTCGGTTTCCGGATTCATGAATATGGGAGCACAGCTGGGGGGTGCCCTGACCGCTTCTTTAACTCCCGCAATTGCTACCCGGTTCGGCTGGACGGCTTCCTTCCTCGTAGCTGCTGCCCTCTGCGCAGTGGGTGCGCTGGCCTGGTTGATTGTGGATCCCGCCCGCACCCTTGCGGGCGAGAATATCCCGGGCACCCAGCCAGCTGCGGCAAGGGCCCCAATGGGTCAACGCTGAGGAACTATTCGGCGGGCACGAATATCACACACACCGGAGAACTCACCGACAATGACTGGCCGGTATGCGTCAGCCGCCCTGTTTGCCGGTCAATGCGAAAAACGACCACGTTGTCGGACTTCTGGTTGGCTACGAACATGTACGCCCCATCGGGAGTGATGCCAAAACTGCGCGGGAATTTTCCCTGAGTAGGAACATATTCCAGCGGTGTGAGGGTGTGCTTGGCGGAATCAATGGCGAAGACGGCGATGGAGTCGTGTCCCCGGTTGGAAACATAGAGAAACTTTCCCGAAGGATGCACTGCGATTTCGGCGGCGTCGTTCTCGCCTTTGAAAGACTTCGGAAGGCTGGAAATGCTTTGCAGTGGCCGCAGCACGCCCTTCCCGGAATCGTAGGAAAACGCATAAATCGTGGAGCCCATTTCATCCACCAGGTAGAGGAACCGGCCGGTAGGATCGAAGGCAAAATGGCGGGGTCCGGACCCCGGCTTCACTTCCGCGAAGGGCGGTTGATTAGGCGTAAGGGCGCCGCTTCTGGAATCGAAGTGATAAACCAGCAGGCGGTCGAGACCCAGGTCCGCGGCGATAACATGGAGGTTGCTGCGGTCAGCCTCGATGCAGTGCGCGTGCGGGCCCTCCTGCCGTTTGGGATTCACTCCATGTCCGGAATGTTGTACAAAGGCGGACGCCTGGCTGAGCCGCCCATCGTGCAGAACCGGAAAAACGGCCACGCTACCGCCATCGTAATTGGCAACTAGAACAAAATGGCCCGTCTTATCGAGCGAGACGTAGCAGGGTCCGGGCCCGCGCGATGAAACCTGGTTGATGAAGCTGAGTTTTCCCGTCTTGCGATCAACCGCAAAGGAACTGACAGCGCCGGCCTTGCCGCCACCATAATCAGCCTCTTCATTCACCGCAAAAAGAAACCGCTGGTTGGGAGAGACCGCTAAAAATGATGGGTTCGTAGTTTCCGCGGCCACGACGGGCACAGCGGCCCGGTCGGTAGATTCGTTGAAACGATAGCTGTAAATGCCCTTGCTCTTGGGGCCGGTGTAAGTGCCCACATACACCCAGTATGTCTTCTGAGTCGCCTTTTGAGCCGGGGGCTGCGATGATGCCACCAACGGCAAACAAAAAAGCACAGTCAGCAGAAACGCAAATGGCCGCTTCATCAATTTCATTCTCCTCCTTCACCCGCATGCGCTCCGCCTTGCGCTATCAGGCGACGTAGCGAAAGCCACGAGTGAGCTTAAGGACTGGGTTCAGTTTGTGCCCTGATGTTTCTCATCTGGCCTGGCACTCAGATAGACACGGCCGGCCGTTGTCAATCTGGGGACCACGAATTCTGTGGAGCCGTTTTCTGGCACCGCCTTCAGTTTGCGGCAGCAGCCGTCTTCAGGGCTCTCGTACCGGATGGAAGAAAACACACCCCTTACTTGTACCTGCACCGGCAATGGATCCTGCGCGTAGTTCACCAGCTCCACAACCATCTCGCCGGAACTGGACTGTTGGTAAGGAACCGCAATGGTTGTCAATGCGTTCCACAGGCTGATCAAGGGAACGGACTTGTCCATCAAACGGCGAATGTCGCTGGCAAAAGTATCCGGATCATCAACCGCCTTTAGCAGTTCGATAACCTTTCCTTTGCCAACGGCATAATCCGCCACTGCGTCGCTGCTCCGGCTTGGTCGCGCGGAGTGCCAGGGATACATGCCCTTCGCACTTACCAGAACGGCGGTGCCGCCACGGGAAGCGAACTTCGCCACAGCTGCAACCGCGTCTTGATTCGGGGCCGCAAATACCACCAGAAGATTAAGGCCGTGGAGTGAACCATCCGTCAAATCTGGGGGCGATAAAATCCGGAAAGGAATATTGTGGCGAGCCATCAGGTTCGCGGGCTCAAACCAATCGTAATCACTGTCTGCCACAACTCCGATCTCGGCCTGTGGCTGTAGCCCTGCGGGACTCTTTTGAGCAAACCGCAGGTAGGGCTTCACCCGCTCCCAGAATGCCAAGGCTCCAGCCTCGCCCTGCGCCAGCCGGATTTGCAGGTCCTCGCGCAGGTTCAGGATTACGGCGGCATGAAATGCTCCTGCCTCCGCGACGGCCAATGCGTAATCGGCCGCGCTCGGCCCCTCCCGCTGTTGCAGCGGCTCTGGCAACTCCCAATCGAACTGGTACAGCGAAACCTGAGCGGGATGCAGCATTCGACCGTAGCGAACCAGGGCCAGGTTGCAGTCGAGCCAAGGCTGCTCCGTGGGACTGGATGCCTCCAGAACGCCCTGGCTGCTTACAATGGAGTGCCCGCGCATTTGCGGCTCTTTGGCCGTGCGGTCAACCACAAGGATCGGAATCCCGGGATGGCTCAGCCGCATCTTTGCCGCCGCTGCCTCCGCCTGAACCTGCGTTGCTTCGCCGGGATCGAGAATAATGCCCGACACTCCCTGCGCGCTGACAGCCTCGGAGATGCCAGAAGCTTGCGGTAGCGAAACCTCGAGGTAGACGCTATAACCCAGTTGGCGAGCCCGCTTCGCGATCGCGGACTCGTTTGGTCCCCGCGTAATGACCAGGCTATCCAGGCCCAGAACCTCTCTCGCGGGCACAGCCGGCTGCGTCCAGTGCAGCAACACTCTGCCCCAGGATGGAACCGCAAGCAGCACATATGCAACCAGCAGGACTATTGTGAAACGCGCCATTTTCACCGGGAACCGCCGGTACTGAAGGAGTTCGTGGTCCGCAGGTAGATCTGCGGCCCGCTCGACGCGGTAATGGTCTGCCCCTGCGGTGAAATCCAAATTGCGGCTGTTCGACTGGTCCTCGCTACCAACTGCCCGCCCTTTTTCGGTCCGACCAGCAGGAGCGTGGTGGAGAGAGCGTCGGCAGCCGTTGCATCTTCCGCCAGCACACTCACGGCAAACCTCGCGTCTACCGGCAGGCCGGTTTGCGGATCAACAATGTGTCCTGCCCGTTTGCCTTCCAGCAGGCTGGGTGCGCTCTGCTCGGAAGTGGAAACCGCGTTGTTATGCAGACTGACCCCGGCACCCTCCCGGTGCGAAGGGTCTCGCAGAGTTACCGCCCAGCCCGCCTGCCCCGGCGGCGCCCCCATTCCATAAATCGTGCTTCCTCCCGCATTCACCAGCGCGCTGCGGATGCCCTGGGCTTTGAGAATTTCCACCGCCCTGTCCACGGCATAGCCCTTGCCGATGGCTCCCAGGTCAATCTGCAGGCAGGGCGAGAGGAACTCAATGCCGCGCGGTGGAACCATTCGGATCTTGGTGTAGCCGATGCACGGCTGAACCTTGGCGAGCTGGGCTGCCGAGGGAACCGGCCCGCCGCGCAGCGCCGTTTTCCATAAATCGGACAGCGGGCCCACGGTGATGTCAAATTCCCCCCCCGACATCTGCGAATAGGGCAGCGACTCGGCTACCGCGCGATAGAGGTCGGGCACAACGTTTTCCACGTGGAAATGAGCGCTGCGGTTAAGGCGGCTGAGATCGCTCTCCGGCTTGTAATTGCTCATGACCTGGTCCAGCCGAACGATCTCCTGGAATGCCTTCTCAATCGCCGCAGACGCGCGCTCTGGAGAATCCGCATACGCCACAATATCGAACACCGTTCCCATCGCATACTTATGTTGGTGAACCGGAAGAGCGGTCGCTGGTGGATTAGCTGCGGCCGCCCACTGCAACCCGGCCATCGCCACGGCCGCGACCGCCAGCCTATTCCAACGCATAAAGCTCGCCATCCATTCCCGCAAGGTAAACCGTGGTTTCGGTCAGCACCGGGACTGATTGCACCGCTCCCCCTAACCCCACTTGCCACAGCAATTTTCCGGAAGCACAGTCGAGAGCGCCGGCGCCTCCTGCTTGAATGCACACTGTGCCGCCGGCAAAAGCCGGGGGCGCTGTAACCGCTTCGCCAGCGCGGATTTTCCAGCGCAGCTTGCCATTTTTGATTTCCACCGCGTAGAGGTAGCCATCTTTGCTGCCGAAGAACGCCGCGCCATCGCCAACTGCGGGCGAGGACACAATGCCCAGACCGGTCCCGTACTTCCAGCGCAGGGCGCCGGTTGCCGCATCCAGGGCGTAAAAGTAAAAATCCTCCGAGCCGATCAGTAGCGTGTCGCCCGTCAGGGCGGGAGAGCTATCAATTCCGTTCTCTGTTTGCATGCTCCACGCGATTGCTCCGTCGGCAGCTCTGAGGCAGTAAATCTTGCCGTCCCCGCAGCCCAAAAAGATCCTCTCCCCGGCGATAAACGGCGTGGAATAAATCCTGCCGCCTAACTGCTTGCGCCATCGTTGTTCGCCCGTGTCCACGTTCACGGCGTACACGCACGCGTCCGCGCTCCCGAAAAATGCAATTCCCTGGCGAACCACCGGGGAAGTCCACACCTCCCCGGAGGATGCGGCTTCCCACAATTTAGCCCCGGTGCCGGACTCAATCGCATACACCTTGCCGTCGTCACACCCCAGCAGTAGGGCGGTACCGGAGAAAGAGGGCGTGGCGTGGATTTGCCCCGGCGCCTGAAACTTCCATCTCGTCCTCGCGCTGGCGGCATCAATCGCGTGCAGAGCACCGTCCACCGCCGCCACGTAGAGGATGCCGCTGCGCAGGATGGGAGAGGAACGAATCGCCCTCCCGATTCGCAACCGCCATTGCAGCCGCGAAGGCGGTCGCGCAGGTATCCGGCCCTGGCCCCCACTCCGCGCATTGTTTTTCAGCAGAGTGACCCACTCGCCTTCGCCTTCAACGGTGGCCGGGTTCTTTTTAGGGTCCGCCATCATTCACGCTATCCGAGGAGAATCTGGCGATGCTCGATGCGCTGCAGGTCCGCGATTCCCAATCCCAGCTTGCCCGCTGCCGCAATATGCCCTGGCCGGCGATAGAACAAATTCTTGTTTGGATTGTGAAAAAACTCCTCGTTGTTGCTGGTGATGCTGGCGGGATCGTGTTCCCATAAGGAAGGGGCGCCCTTTTCCCTTCGCTTGTTCTCGATGGCTTGCAGTTCCACCGCATCGAGCGCCACCGGATCGGTGCCGATATAAATTGTCCCCGTCTGGTCAATGAAGTCCTGCACCTGCGTGAGCGGTCCCCCGTGCCACACCTGTCGCATGCCATCCATAATGTGCAAAACCGCCTTCGTCCGCAGCGGCTCCACCGAGCACATCACTCCGATCAGGGGATCGGTAAAAGAATACGGCGCGCGGTGCGAACGGGCGACATTATTGAACGAGCCATAGCCCAGGTTTTTCAGGCATCCGGTCACCCCGGCCGCCGAGTGGTCCTTGGTGGTGGGAACGTTGATGATCTTGTCCACGCTCTGGGTAACGACGCTGGCCATGTACGAACGCGTTTCCCACTCGCCAAAGAAGTTGGCTTGGCAATAGACGTTCAGGTCGTAGCCGGAAACGTCGCGAACACCGTTCTCGATACCCACCACCCCCACCCCTGGAGGCAGCGTGGTGCGGCAACTGGCAATATCCATTTCATAGGAGTACCGGTCCCACACAACAATGTTGCGCAGGGGAACGCCCGCCTCCTGCAGCGCCAGAACAATCTCGCGCACAATCTCGGGAGATGACGAGCAGGCCGGCGCTCCGGAGGGATTGATCTTGATGCCGACCACCTCGGTCGGCCGCACAAATTTTGCCCAGGCATCGCGCACGGAGCGTTCCCCGGTCAGTTCCCTCATCCCTCGTTCCAACATGTGGTGCACAACATCCTGGGAAACATGATTTTGCACGATGGACCTGGAATCGTGGATCTCCACCACTCTGCCCGGGAACAGACCGGGCATGCCCAGCGGCGATGATTTTTGCGGTGCCAGCCCATGCAGCAGGATCGGCGGCGGCTGGGGCATCGGAATATCGCGTTGGGAGCTGGCATCCAGCCGCTCCACCAGCAGGCTCGCCGTTCCCAGACAAGTTCCTTTGATGAAGGTGCGCCGATCCATCCGCGAGCTCCCCAAGAATTGAGTTGTGACAGGCAGGTGCACAGGCTACGACATCGTTCCCACCGTTTTCAAGAGCGCGCTTTCGCCGTCGCCACTGGCAATCCTGCCTCGGTGTGATTACACTTTCGCAACGCCGCTTCTTGTCGGCGCAGCGGACAATTTCGAATAAGGGGTGAGCGCATGTGGCACGGAATGAAACCTGCAATCGTACAGCTGGCAATCATAATTGGCCTCAGCGGTGGGTTATGGGCCCAAACAGCAGGTTACGACTTGCTGCTGAAAGGCGGCCACGTCATTGATCCCGCCAATCATCTCGACGGCATCATGGACGTGGCAGTCTCCGGCAACAAAATCGCCGCCGTGCAGAAAAATATTCCTGCCAGCCAGGCCAAAAAGGTTGTGGACGTTTCCGGCCTCTACGTCACACCCGGCCTGATTGACATCCACTATCACATCGGCCACGGCGGAGCCCCGCTGAACTGGTTTGCCCCGGAGGCCCGCTCGCACGATGAACCTCTGGGCATACTGCCCGACCTGGCGCTGCAATCCGGCGTCACCACCATCGTGGACGCGGGCAGCTCCGGGGCGGAAACTTTCGTCCAGGAGAAGCAGGAGGTCATTGATCACGCCAAGGTGCGCGTCCTGGCTTTTCTCAACATCGTGGGCAATGGCATGCAGGGCGGTCTGGAACAGACTGTAGACGAAATGGATCCCAAGCGTTGTGAGGCCATGATTCGCAAATATCCCGACATCATCGTTGGGGTTAAAACCGCCCATTATTGGACGGAAAAGCCCTGGGACGCGGAGCATACGCCCTGGGCCGCGGTAGACCGCGCCGAGGAATGCGCCACAGCGGTAAATTTGCCGGTGATGTTTGATTTCTGGCCTCGCCCCCAGCGCACCTACGCCGACCTTATCCTGAAGAAAATGCGGCCCGGCGACATTCACACCCACGTCTTTGCGCAGCAGTTTCCCATCCTGCTGCCCGATGGCAAACTTAATCCCATCATGGAGGAAGCAAGGAAGCGCGGTGTCATTTTCGACGTGGGCCATGGCGCGGGCAGCTTCTGGTTTCGCAACGCGGTGCCTGCGGTCAAACAGGGATTCATCCCCGATTCCTTCTCCACCGACCTGCACATCGAGAACTTCACCATCCTGAGCATGAGCAACGTAATGTCCAAATTCCTCTCCATGGGCGTGCCCTTGGAGGATGTAATCCAGCGGTCTACCGTGAATCCGGCACGGGAGATTCATCGTCCAGAACTGGGAACGCTCTCCCCGGGCAAGGAAGCCGATATCGCCGTGCTCGAGGAGCAGCACGGAAAATTCGGCTACATTGACTGCGGCTACGCCCGCATGGACGGAAATGTAAAACTGGTGGCGCGCATGACCGTGCGTGCGGGGCGCATTCTCTATGATCCCTCAGGCCTGAGCATGACGGAGTGGGAAAAGGCCAGATCGCAGTACTTCAACACCCCAACATTCGGCAATTCGACGCCCGCCATGGCGGACGACTACCCTCGTCATTGAGAACTTGCTACTGGTGCGTGGGCAGTTGGTCCCAAATCCCCGGGTCCTCCTGCCCCAAAACCCAGGAACAGAAGCCTTCCAGGCCCCGGGCCTTTACCAGGTCCAGCCTGTCTTTGAAGGTGCGCGCGTCGGTGTAGAAAACCCATTCCCGCGTCTGGTCGCGGTAGAAATAGAACCATGCCGCCCGGTCGGTCGGATCCCACTGCAGCGCCGGATGATAAGTATCAATCATCATGCGCACGTCGTTGCTTCCGACGTACGTGGCCTTTTCGGCCGGCTCATTCGTTTTACCTGGATCGCCCGCATACCAGCGGTATCCGTAAACCGGAATGCCGAGCGAAAGTTTCTGTTTAGGAACGGACTTCAGAGCGTAGTCCAGGTTCTGCACCACCCAGATGTAACCGGCGACCGGGCCGGGCGGCGTATAGGACGTGTGCTCGTCGTAGGTCATCAGGCAGATGAGATCCACCTGCTCCGCCAGCGCCGTAAGGTCGTAAGCGCCGCGCCAATTGGCATAGATCCATCGCGCAAACCGGCCTTGCCCGGGATAACCGGGAGCGTTCGGGACGGTGGCAATTGACAACTGGAATCCCGCCTTGTGCAGGTTGGCTGCCGCCAGGGTCACCAATTGCGTCAGAACGTCACGGTCCGTCCACGAGACGTTTTCAAAATCGAACTGAAACCCCGTGTAACCGTGCTTCTTGCATTCTCCGACCATTGCGGTAATAAAGTGTCCCCGGGCCGCGGGATCGGTTGCCAGTTGATGAAATGACTGCTGGTCGAAGCCCTCTTTGCCGGCGGTCCCAGTATTCACGATAATCGGCATTACCGCCACGTGGTGCTGGCGCGCCACTCGCATAACCTGCTCGTCCGGTCCGCCCCATACCAGCCCTGTTCCATCCACGGAATACCAGGTGGGGACCAGAATATCTATCTTGTCGGCGTGAGTTAAAAACGCCTGCACCGAGTCGGGGCGCTGTGTCATGTAGAACAGCGCTTTGGGTTGCGCCTGCGCCGCTGCCGCACACGCACATAGGACCGCTGCTATCGCCCAACGCATGATTCCTCCTCAATAAAACCGAAAATCCGCGCCAAAACCTGCCATTGTTCCACACGGCTTAGGAAAATCAGGGTAGAGACGGTCATTGAGTCGCGCCAACCGTTTCAGTGCCATGGGCGCTTCTTGTCAGCTCCAGGCGCGCGCAGCGGTTCCCGGCGTCCCGCGCGAGCGCTTGGCGAAAGTCGTGTTCCGCCGCCGGCTGTTGACCGAGAAACCGCCGCGCTCTGCCCGCTATGCACAAGTCCTGCGCGCTGGCCTGTGGCTCTGTGGCGGCGTGGAGTAGTGCCGAGAGTTCTTTCTCGGCTTCCTGGCCGTTCCCCAAACGCTGCAGCGCCGCTGCCCGGAACAGCGCCGCGTTGCCTTCCTCCCCTTGCCCCGAATCAGCTGCGCTCCGCCAGGCATTCAAGGCGGCATCGGTCTCGCCCTCGGCACTCAGCGCCTGGCCCAGCCAGTATTGCGCCTCTTCGTCGTGCGGGCGGTTTGGCTTGCCCACTCCTAGCGTGACCGGATACTCAAGCGCCTGGCGAAAGCTCTTTTCCGCCTCGCTGTATGCCTTCTCTGACATCTGCCGGCGGCCTCGCTCCAGGTTGGCCAGAACGTACATCTCACGCGCGATCTGGCCGCCTTCCCAGGGTCTGAATGGATGCGAGCGCAGCACCGCCAGCGCATCATCGAAGTGGCCCTCGTCTACCAGGAAAGCCGCCTGGCGCACGCGCACCACGTCGCGCGCCAGCACGGACGCGGGGGCATTTGCATAAAGCTTCCCGCGTCGCGCGTTGTCGCCCAGTTCGGCATAGATTTCGTCCAGGTCCGGGTACAGCCGGTACTGTTGGGGCGCCAGTCGCACCGCCTTTTCGTAATAGTTGGCGGCCAGATTACGGTCGCCTTTCACCCGCCACGCCCACACCCCCAGGTCGCGTTCCAGTTCCGCGCTCTCCAGGCCCAGCGCCGAAGCGCTGCGCCACTTCGTCGCCGCGTCATCATAGCGTCCGCGGGCGAAAAGAAAGTCGCCCATCAGCAGGAGCGCGTGTTTGTCCCGGGGATTGTGTGCCAGCGCGTCCGAAAGCACCAGTGCGTCCGCCACACGGTGCGGGAACAGTGTGGTGTATGGCGCGGCCGCCGCCTTAGCCGCGTACTCTGCTCCTTCCGGGTCGCGGCCTTGCTCCCAGGCGTTCGCTGCCAGGAAGTAGTAAACCAGGGGCGATGCCCCGAACCGGCCGGCTGCCGCGTTCAATATATGGTCGGACGAGGCAAAATCACCCAGCCCACGGTACCAGGCGGCTACGCTGAGGTACGTGTCCACGTCCCCGCGCGGGCCCAGCGCCCTTAAGCCATCAACTGGCATTGCTGCAGCCGTTGCCCGCTGGTTGCGTGAGCTCTCCGCCAGGGCAAAGGGGAAGACCGGCATCGCCGCGATAGCCTGTTCCACAACCTGGCGGCTTTGCTGCTCGTCGCCAGGCGCAAGGCGCAAAGCGACAGCCAGCGCAGTTCGCGTGAGCTGGTTGTCCGGGTTATAGCGCAGAGCTTGCCGCAGCAGGCGCTCGGCGTCTTCATAGTGCTTTTTTTGGATGGCAATCTCGCCCAATTGCTCGAGTGCCGGCGGTCGCGCGCCGCCAAAATGAACTACGTTCCAGAATGCATCCTGGGCCCGGCTCGTCTGCCCGGCTGCGCGGTAAACGATGCCGGCAAGAAAGTTAATACTGGGGTCGGCGCTGTCATGCGCCAGCGCCTGCGCAAGGCGCTTTTCGGCTGCGGCGAAATCGGCTGCCCGGTAATCCCGCTCCGCCAGCTTCAGCAGCGCCGGCACGTATCCGGGGTTCTTCTCCGCGGCCTCCTCGTACAAACGCTCGGCTTCTTGCGGCCTTCCCTCCTGCTCTTCACGTACTCCAAAACGGAACACCTCATCGGCGGTTGCATTCGCGGCCAATTGTTCCTGCTCGTGCGTGCCCGCCGTGGAAACAAAATCCCGGTTACCGTCCACCGGCTCAGCCGCCGACCAATGCAGCAGGACGGCGCCCTTGCTGGATGCCACTTCCACCGCAAGCTGCTTCCTGGCTGCCTCCAACTGCTCCACCGGCACAGTGAACTTCTCCGTCCTCCCCGCCTGAAGTTCGGGAATGGAGAACTCGCGCAGCAGCTTCGCGCCAATGCGGACGCGCACCTTCAAGCCGGGCAGGTTGACTACCGGTTCCAGAGCCACCTCAGCATAGCTGCCTTTTCCGCCCACAAAGTTCACGTTCAGCGCCAGTTCCTGCGTGGCTTCCACGAATCCACCGTCCAGTTTCTCCACCGGGTACCAATACTCGGTCCACGATTCCACCCGCCCGGCCGGCAGGAACTCCTGGCTCAACTGTGTCTGGTATCGTCCGCTCTGAATTTCGTTGTAGGCGCCATCGTGGTCGGTCAGCAGGTCAGTCCAGATTAATCCATCGCCGGCCGTGCCCCAGCTCCATATTTTTTTCCCCGGGTCCTGGCGAAAATCGGCAACGTGCACTACCCCATAGTCGAGATCGTGATAATAGGCGCCAAAAAAATTGCGGTGTATTTGCAGGCCAAATAAGGAAGTAGGCTGGGGGAAGTTCCGATACCAGCTGTAGTCCACTCCCTTCCACACGGGATAGGTCCAGATCTGCGTGTGCGAGTGCGGATTCACTTCCCTCATGGGATAAATGAATTGCATGTCCTGGGTTGCCGGAACCGCCGCATTGGCCCAAAACCAGTACAGTTGCGGCAGTGCGGTGCTGTTGAAGAGCACTACTTTCTGTTCCAGGCGGGCTTGTCCGGGCCGCAGCGTCAGCCATATTTCCCAGTGCATTCCCGTAACCCGGTCGATGCCGCCTACCACCGCGGTCGCGCTGCCGTCGGCTGCCGTCAAGCTTCGTGCATCCACGGGCGATACCGTCACCGTGGTATGTCCATTGGGAAAATTGAACTCGATTCCCCCGGAAATCCACGCTCCCCGCAGCGCCACCAGCCCATACTTCACCACGTGATTACGATAGAAAACCTCGCGCTTCGCCTGCTTGTCATAAAGCGAATAAAGGCGCCCGTCCAAGTCCGGCAAGATGGTCGCTTTCAGGTACTCGTTTTCCAGGAAAATAGCGCGATACTGTTTCACCTCGCGCCGGTTGCTCAGGTCGTCCAGCATGGTATAGGGGTAAACGTTGTGCGAATCAATCAGTGGAAATGGCGGATAGGGATCCTCGGGACCGAGTTCATAGGTGGGCAAAGCAATGGTGCCCTGCCATACCTGCGCCGGAGCGGAAGCTGCCGCCGCGGTCGCGGCCAGAGCTGTTGCCAACATCACAAAAACCAAAAACCGCATGACCCACTCCTCACCTTGCACTACAGGTTGAAAACATGATTCATTTTTCCGCCGGCGACGAGCGCGCGAACTTCTGCAGCGTCAGCTGCTGCCGGCCCTCTTCTATCACGTAAAACTTGTCCGCGGCCATCTGTTGAAAGCTCTGCCGTTGCCCGCTCGGCCACGATACCTCAACTTCATCAATCATCGCCGCTTTGCCCAGGCCAAAATGTGCCCGCAGATCGCTCTGCGAAAGATAACTGCCGCCGCCGGCAATTTCCCGCATCTGCCACACGCCACCCGAGCGGACTCTTACCCTCGCCCCCATGGCATCGCGGTTGCTCTTGGTTCCCACCAACCGGAAATTTACGAAGTGGTTGCCCGTTCCGCCGTTATTGCGCAGCAGCAGCGGAGGGTCGCCGTTGTTGGCCACCACGATATCCATGTTGCCGTCGTTATCGAAGTCGGCAAAGGCCGCGCCCCGCCCTGCGTAGGGCGTTGTGAACCCGTCCCCCGCCTGCTTCGTGGTTTCCACGAATTTCCCATTGCCTTCGTTGTGAAACAGGCTGTTGATCTGCTTATAGCGTATCTCCGGCGAAACCTGCTCCACCTCCTCGTACACATGTCCATTGGCGATAAAGAGATCGAGCCGGCCGTCGTTGTCGTAGTCGAAAAATCCTCCACCGAAGCTGAGCACGTTGTGGGTGGGCAGCGTAATTCCAGCCTGATCGCTCACCTCGTCGAAAAACCCCTTGCCGTCGTTATGCCACAGGTGGTCGGAGGACAGCTGAAAATCTGAGATGTAGAGATCGAGATTCCCATCGTTGTCATAGTCGCCCAGGGAAATGCACATGGCGGCCATGGTGCCGCCGCTGGCGTTGTAAGCCACACCCGCCGCCGCCCCCACTTCCGTGAAGGTGCCATTGTGGTTGTTGTGGTAGAGGTAAGCCTCGATTCCATCGTTGGCTACGAACAGATCGGGCCAGCCGTCGTTGTCATAATCGGCCGCCCCCACTGACAGGTTGAAGCCGTGGGGCTGGTAGATCTTGGCCGCTTTGGTCACGTTGGTAAACGTGCCGTCATGATTGTTGTGGTACAGCACCGCCGGGGTACCGTGATAAGCCGCTGGCCGGCAACTGGTAGGTATGCCATCCCCGATGCTGCAATGTTGCTGGCTTTTCGGGCCAAAATCGGCATAACCGCCTACGTAGAGGTCGAGCCAGCCGTCCCGGTCGTAGTCAAAGAACGTTGCCCCGGTGTGGAACTGGCTGCCAAAGTCAGTACCCGCAACCCCCGCCTTAGCCGTCACATCCGTGAAGGTGCCGTCGCCGTTATTGTGGTAAAGGACATTGCTGCCGTACTGGGTGACATACAGGTCGGGATAGCCATCATTGTCGTAGTCGCCCCAAACGCAGCCTAAACCGTACGCCGTGCCGGAAACTCCCGCCTTATCAGTCACATCAGTGAATGTTCCATCGCCGTTGTTGTGGTACAAGGCGTTGCGCACGTTGATGTCGCGCCCGTAACGGTCGCGTCCACTGACGAAGTAGATGTCCTGGTAACCGTCGCGATCGAAATCGGCCACACACACGCCGGGCCCTGCCTCTTCCAGGATGGTGGAGGTGATCTTCTTTCCTTTGAAGTGTGTGAACCTGATCCCCGCCGCCTGGGTAACGTTTGAAAACTTAACTGCCGGGGCCGGGCTGGCCTGTGCCCAGAGTGGCTGGATTCCTGGGCGCCAAGGGTTTAGCACTGCCAACCCCAACAGCAGCGCCAAGCCGGCAAATCGCGCCAGGAGATTCTTCCTGCTTACCGCACCACCCTCCGTATACGGCTTGCCCAAGGCGCCCTTGTTTTCACGGGAAACCATCTCAGCTGAATAGCCGGATTGTAATCGGTTCGGCACAGCCGGGAGCAGCGCTTCTAGCGAAATCTGCGGATGTGCAGAGTGTGCCGATCAGAGCGGTACAAACCCAGCACATACAACGTCGCTTTGCCGCCGCTGGAAAAGATGACCTGCCGTATGCGGAGCAGCGCCGCTCCTGAAGGAACGGCCAGGAGGTGCGCCGCTTTGGCGTCCGCGGTGGTGGCATCAATTTCCTCGTCGGCATGAGCCAGCGTCATCCCGTACTCCCCTTCCAGCAGCGAAAAGAGAGACCCGCGCTCCAGGCGCGAGCGCACGAGTCCCGGAAAATCCTGCGCCGACATGTAGACCGTTTCCAGCGCAAATGGTTCATCGGCTCCCAGCCGAAGGCGCTCAATCTTCCACAATCGTCCATCCGAAGGCAACGCAAGCCGAGCGGAAATCTCGGGCTGGTCGCACACAATTGAGGCCGAAAGAATTCTCGAGTAACCCGCCAGGCCGCGGCTCGCCATTTGTTCGCTGAAGCTGGTGAGCTTGTTGAAATGAATCTTAGGAGGGGCAACGAACGTTCCCGCGCCGCGCCGGCGTTCCACTCTGCCATCCTGCTCCAAACCCACCAGGGCATGGCGCGCGGTCATAAGACTCACCCCGTGCAGGCGCGCCAGTTCACGTTCCGAGCCCACCGCATCCCCGGGCTTGAGCTGACCTGCCTCAATGCGCTCCAGAATCGCTCTCTGGATTCTCCTGTAAGCAGGTGTTCCGTTATGAGGGGATTGGCTCATCGGCTCTCGAACTTTGCAGCCTTCACCTGTAGCTCGCGCCAGTGCGATAGAGCATTAGTGCCTTTATACTACGGAAATTTCACCCTTGAGACCGGATATCTTGAGCTGATTTCTTACCCTTGGCGACTGGATTCAACTGCCCACTGGAAGCCCGGGGAGGCAATCTGGTAAGCGAAGCGCCGCAGCTTTGAGCGGTGGAAGCTATTCCATTATCTAGATTTCCACAGGCATCGTTCTATTGCTTTTCATACCTGACAGCAAAATGATTACCCATTCTTGCTGTCGAGTGGAAATTTTCCCGCTGCTCCCTCTGTCCACGATTTTTTTCTTGACCTCGACCCGAAAAGTACTATATAGCGTACGCATTCATTTGTGGGGAGAAATTTCTGCTGTTGGCCCGGCCACACGATTTTTCAGGAGGTTTGTAATGCTGCGACCGATGCGCTTTGGCGTTGTCCTTCTTGCCTTGATTACTTTTTTGGCTGCCCTGCCCATGGCTTGGAGCCAGGAAGTTACCGCCAACATCGTGGGCACGATAAAAGATCCCAGCGGGGCGCCGGTTCCCGGCGTCACCGTGATTGCCACTGATACTGCCCGGGGCACGGTCTACTCGGCAAAGACCAACGATGTGGGCGCCTACAACATTTCGCGTATCAAGGTTGGCAGCTACACCTTGAAGGCGAGCGCCCCTGGTTTCCAGACCGTGGAATATCCGGCGTTCACTTTGGTGCTGAACCAGACCGCCCGTATTGATATCGGGCTGAAAGTGGGGCAGGTAAATCAGACCGTGGAGGTGACCGGCGAGGCGCCCCTGCTGGAGACCGAAAACACCATGGTGAGCACCGTCATTGACTCGGTTTCCGCCGACAAACTGCCGCTGGCCACCAGGAACTACGTCCAGCTTACGCTCTTGTCGCCGGGCTCGATTTCACCCGACCCGACCAATTTCAATAATGGCGACAACACCGCCAGCGGCGCCCGGCCCTACATCAACGGCAATCGCGAGCAGTCGGACAACTTCCTGCTGGACGGCATGGACAACAACCAGGTTTCAGATAACCTGCTGGGCTACACTCCCGCGCCCGATGCCATTCAGGAATTCAACCTCATCACCAGCAATGCCTCCGCCGAGTTCGGCAACTTCCAGGGTGGCATTGTCAGCGCCACCATCAAATCTGGCACCAACGCCTTTCACGGCGATCTCTGGGAGTACTTCCGCAACGATGTGCTGAACGCCAACAGTTGGGAAAACAACTTCGCCAACCCCAGAGTTAAACGCCCACCTCTGCGCTGGAACATGTACGGCGGCACTATCGGGGGCCCGGTAGTCAAAAATAAGCTGTTCTTCTTCTTTGATTACCAGGGACAACGTTTCGATCATCCCGCCTCCACCTCTTTCTTCAACGTGTTTACCACGGCAGAGCGCGGCGGAGACTTCGGCGCCCTTTGCAGCAAAGGTTTTGACGGGGCCGGCATCTGCCAGGACCGCAATTCGAAAGGCCAGGTTACCAACCAGCTTTACAATCCCTGCACCAGCACTGCTGGCCCGTGTACGGCCGCAAATTTCGTTCCTGGTACTCGTACCCCCTTCCCCTTCAACAGGGTTCCCACAAGCATGCTGAACCCGGTTGCGCAGGCACTGTTCAGTTCCCCACTTTATCCGGCGCCGGTCAACGCCAACGTCGAGAACAATGCCTTCAACACGGTGACGCAAGCCTTCGACAACAACCAGTTCGACGTCAAGATTGACTACAACGCCACCGAAAAGGACCACATTTTCGGCCGCTACTCGCATGCCAACCAGAACAACCCGCTGACCAATTCTCTGGCCATCATCGGACAGGGCTTTTCCCAAGCGCCCATCAACAACGAGATGGCGGACTGGACGCACACCTTCAGCAGCGACCTGCTAAACGACCTCCGGTTTGGGGTCAACTACATTAAGCTGCACAATGGGACCACCTTCGGGAGTTCGGTGGGTAGTCTCGCCACCCAGCTGGGAATTGCTAACGGCAATCCCATTGGACCTGGCCTGATGCAACTGGATTTCTACGGTGGTACGCCCAGCCAACCGGGTAATGGAACCATCAACTCAGTTGGGACCCTCGGCATTGAGCAGAACTTCCGCAGCGCCGTGATTCAGTTCGACGACAATTTGGTCATCACGCACGGACGCCACATCATCCACACAGGATTCGACTACCGGCGCAACCGCATCAACATCTTCTACTCCGGCAACAGCGGCAAATACGGCGGCATCTTTTTCAGCGGCCAGTACACCGCCAACGATGGCAGCAGTCCGGCCGACGGCACCGGTTTCGGCGGAGCCGATTTCTTCCTTGGGCTACCCAATTCCTACGGGCACGGCATTTCGGGTGGTGGCTGGGGACAGCGCCAGAGCGTGGTAGCCGGTTATGTACAGGATGATTGGCGTGCTACCGACAATCTGACGGTCAATATTGGACTTCGCTATCAGGCCTTCACCCCCTGGGTCGAGCGCAACAACCGCCAGGACAATACCACCCTGATCGGCGGCCAGCTCATCGCTCCGGACTGCTCTTTGCTCGGAACTACTCCGTTTTCCTGCCAGAACAGCAACCCCGGACTGTATCAGGGCACCTATGGCCTGCCTGACTTCCAGCCCCGCCTGGGTTTTGCCTGGACACCGGCTCGTTTTGGCGGCAAGACGGTAATCCGCGGCGCCTTCACCGTTTCCAGTTACCTGGAAGGCACGGGCACCAACCTGCGGCTGCCTATCAACCCGCCGTTCAGCCCGGCGGAAACCTTGACCCAGTTCAACGGAAACGTGGCGCCCACGCCCACTCAGGACGGCATTGTTCCGCCGACTACTTCAGCCGGGGATCCCTTTGCCGGCGCCCTGTTCCGCGTCTGGGACTCGCACGTGCAACCGGCTGATACCTACCAATGGAATGCCACGGTGCAGCAGGAGTTGAACAACAGCACAACTGTCCAGGTCGGCTATGTAGGCCAGCGCGGAATCCACCTGATGGTCCCCATGCCCTACCTGCAGAGGCAACTGCTTCCCAACAGCGCCTGCGCCAAGCCGCCCTGTACCTTGCCAAGCATCTACCTCTCGGGCAACCCGGCCCTGCAAAGCGATCTTTCGCAGATCTCCGGAACCGCCTCGGTGGGCAACATGCGCTACAACGCCCTGCAGGCGGTTCTGCAGAAGCGCTACAGCCAGGGTCTGCAGTTCCAGGTGGCCTACACCTACTCCAAGTGCATGACCGACAACAGCGGCTACTACGGCACCTGGGGTTCAACCCAGGCGACCCCTGCCAATCCCTATTACCAAAACCTTTACGATCCGCACGCTGACTACGCTCCGTGCTATTTCGACGCCAGCCATCTACTCTCCGCCTATGCGGTTTATGAATTACCGTACGGACGGGGCAAAAAATTTGGAGGCAATGCGCCTAAAGTACTCAGCGCGATTGCTGGAGGCTGGTCCGTCAACCCCATCGTCTCCGTGCATACCGGCTTCCCGCTGGCTCTCTACGACTTCGGCAGCGACCCAACCGGCACCGGTTCTCGCGGGCTGCGCCCGGACTGCAGTGGCCCCTTCCAGACGTTCGGCAGGAAACCGGCATTTGATCCCAGCAGCGGCGCCTTTACCGGATTCCAGTGGTTCGACCCGACGTCATTCTCGGCGCCGCCCACCGGCCAATTCGGTACCTGCCCGGCGCAAGGACCGATTCGGGGACCGGGTTATTTCGACGTGGACCTGAGCCTGCAGAAGGACTTTCGCATCACCGAGTCTAAGCGGCTGCAGTTCCGCACCGACTTCGTCAACGCCTTCAACCGCGTCAACCTGAATGCTCCGGCTACCGCGCTGGGAGGCAATATGGGGCTGATCAATAGCTCTCAAGACCCACGCAACATCCAATTCGCCCTGAAGTTCTACTTCTAAGGCTGTATCATGGGGCAGGCAGTCGTCCGACGCCTGCCCCTTTTTGTTCCCATGTTCAAGTCCATTCCTCAGGCTTTAACTGTCAGTTTCTTCCTTTCCCTGGTTCCTGGTTTGACGGCTCAGACCACGAAAACGGTCACAGCAACCGGCTCCACCTCTGCCCAGCACGGGGTTGCTCTGGCCAGGAGCGGCCGCTGTGCCGAGGCTTTACCCGTGCTCGAAAAGGCGGCTCCCCGCGTTGCCGATAAGGAACTCAGACGTAATGCTGGTCTCGCCGAAGTCCGTTGCGCCATGACTCTGGATCGCCGGGTAATGGCCACCAGCACCTTGCAGTGGCTGAACCATGATTTCCCTAACGATCCCGAAGTTCTTTACGTTTCCACCCACGTGTATTCGGACCTTTCGACGCGTGCCGCCGCCGACCTGGCGGAGCGAGCGCCGCAGTCCTATCAGGCTCACGAACTGAACGCCGAATCCCTGGAAATGCAGGGCAAGTGGGACCAGGCAGCCAAAGAGTACCAACGAGTGCTGCAGCAAGATCCGAATGCTCCCGGCATTCACTTCCATTTGGGCCGTTTGCTACTCTCCAAACCCAATCCCGGTCCCGACATGGCGGAAGAGGCGAAGAAGGAGTTTGAGGCCGAACTCAAGATTGACCCCTACAATGCGGGCGCGGAATATGTGCTGGGCGAGTTGGCCCGTGAAAGCCAGCAGTGGGATCAGGCGGTTGAGCATTTCTCCCGCGCCGCCAAACTGGATACCGGCTTTGGCGACGCCTTTCTGGGGTTGGGCCAATCGTTGCTTTCGAGCGAAAAGTACTCGGATGCCATTGCTCCGCTGGAGACGGCGGTCAAACTGGAGCCGCAAAATCCAGCCGCACACTACATGCTGGCCACCGCCTACAGCCGCGCCGGCCACAAGCAGGAGGCGGCAAAGGAATTCGCCATCCACCGCCGCATGGTTCAAAAAAGCCCGCCGGAACAGGACTCCTCCCAGTGAGGCTGCGTTTTTCCCGCCGTGAGTTTCTGTCTGGACTTGCGGGTAGCATGGCCGCCGCCGGATTGTCTCGCTTTGCCGCCGGAACTCCCTTGCCTGATTATCCCTTCGAAGAGGTTTTGCCTGCCCAGAGCGGCATTACCTGGAAGCACGTGGCGGCAAAGTCCCCGCAGAAATACCTGCCGGAAACTACCGGCGCCGGCTGCGCGTTCCTGGACTACGATAACGACGGCTGGATGGACATTTATTTTGTGAACAGCGGCAAATGCGATTTCTATGAACCCAACCCGCCGCTGAGCAACGCCCTCTACCACAACAATCGCGACGGCACCTTCACGAATGTCACGGAGAAGGCCGGGGTTGCAGGCGGTGGCTACGGACAGGGGGTGGCCGTCGGCGACTACGACGGCGACGGCTTCCCCGATTTATACGTAACCCAGTACGGCCGGAGCATCCTTTACCACAACAACGGCAATGGAACCTTTACGGATGTAACCGAAAAAGCCGGAGTCGCCGCACCGGGCTGGTCGTCCAGCGCTTTGTGGTTCGACTACGACAATGACGGGCGGCTGGATCTGTTTGTCTGCCAGTTTGTCCTGTTTTCCAAGGAGCGCAGCAAGGATTGCCGCGCCGGGGAAGATGCGAAACGCGGCTACTGCATTCCCCATTTATATAAGCCGATGGCAAGCTGGCTTTTTCACAACAACGGCGACGGCACTTTTAAGGACGTGAGCCGTGAATCCGGGGTTGCCGGTGCCCTGGGCAAAGCCTGGGGCGCGGTGGCCGCCGACCTGAACAACGACGGCCGCATGGATCTGTTCGTCGCCAACGACACCGTGCGGAACTTCCTCTTTATGAACCGTGGCGGCAAATTCGAGGAGACGGGAGAGGAGGCAGGCATTGCGTATAGCGCCGACGGCCGTCCCCGGTCCGGCATGGGGGTTGACGCCGCGGATTTCGACCAGGATGGCTGGATGGACCTGTTCGTGGCCAACATTGATCACGAAATGTACTCCCTTTACCGGAACAACCGCGACGGCACCTTCGATGACGTTGCTATGCAAACCGGGATCGCGCAGGCCACCCGGCTGATGAGCGGCTGGGGACTGAAATTTTTTGACTACGATAATGACGGCAATCTGGACCTGTTTCTGGCCAACGGAAACCCCGATGATCTGATCGAATCGCTGCACCCCGGCGTCAGCTATCGTGAACCCTGCCTGCTCTTTCACAATACGGGTAAGAGCTTTCAGAATGTCACCTCGCAGAGCGGACCATTTTTTACCCGGCCTCTTTCCTCGCGTGGTCTGGCCATCGGCGATTTCAACAACGATGGAGCCGTGGACGTGCTGATCGCGGTGAATGATGACCGCCCCGTGTTGCTGCGCAATAAGGCGGGGGCCAGGAATCACTGGTTGGGGCTGCGGCTTATCGGCAAGAAGTCAAATCCTGACGCAGTCGGGGCGCGCATCTCCTGGCAGGCCGGCGATCTCAAACGGAGCACCATGAAAGTCGCCGGCGGGAGTTATCTCTCGTCCCACGATCCTCGTGTGGTCCTGGGACTGGGGACTCGGGCGAAGATTGACTGGGTGGAAATTAAATGGCCCCAGCCCAGCGGAGCTATTGAGCGCTTTACTGATCTTCCAGTTGACCGCTATATCGCCCTCACCGAAGGCACGAAAAAATGGACGTAGTTCCCCGCGGGCTGATTCCACCTAAAACCTGGAATCATTGAGGGCGCAAGCCGAATGAGGTCGCCGGCCCCAAGCGTTTGCTTATTCCTGCTGGGAGGCGGAAAAGAGGGACAAATCTTCTTGACCCGGCAAGGCGTATGGTGGTAGAGCTGTCTAACCAATCTGCTCCTTGCGCAGGCGGACAGCCGTACAAGGAAGAGTGGATTCAGGATGAAGCGCGATTCCGCCCCCAACCACAATCTGGGCAGTGATTGTCCCGCCCGTGAGGCTGCTACAAGACGAGAGTTCTTTCGCAGCGCGGCAGGTGGCGCAGGATGGGCCATGCTGGGCACCAGTGCTTTGTCCGTGACCAGGTGGACGAAGGCTTCCAATGGGTCAGCTTCTCCCCGCACGGATCAAAGTGAAGGAGGCGACCTGCTCGCCAACCCGCGCTACGCCACGGGCGCAAAATTCCGACTGGCCCAGTTCATCAAGCGCGGAGCTGATCCACAACAGGCGGAAGCGGTGTTCCGCTCGCTGCCGGACTTGGCGGCGGAACCCTGGGTGACCGCCTGGACGCGCCTGGCCGAACCGTGGGAGCGCCGAGCGGCACAAGCTGAGGCGGGGTCCCAGAAAGAGCAGGCCAGGGATGCCTACCACAAGGCGTCCATGTATTACGGTATTGCCAAGTTCCCGGTCATCAATCACCCCGCCAAGCAGGCCGCCTACCGCAAGTGCATCGAGAATTATTTGAAAGCGGCGCGCTACTTCGATCCCCCATTGGAGCGGGTGACCATTTCGTTTGAAGGCAAGGAAATCATCGGCTATCTGCGGCTGCCCAAAGGCGTTTTCCGGCCCCCGGTAGTCATTGCTACGGGCGGCATTGATGTTTACAAAGAAGAACGCAATACCTCCGACCTGCTGGACGCCAGCCTGGCGGCCTTCTCCACGGATATGCCGGGAAATGGCGAATGCCCGCTGTGGTATATGCCGGACGCACACCGCTTCTACAGCTCGGTAATCGATTACCTGCTGACGCGTAAGGATGTGGATGGAACGCGCGTCGGTATCCTGGGCCGCAGCTATGGAGGATACTGGGGCGCCAAAATGGCCTACGTCGAAAGCAAGCGGCTGCGCGCGGCGGTGGATTGGGGCGGCCCCACGCACTACACCTTCCAGCAGGATTGGTTCGAGCACCTGCAGCAGGAGCGGCTCTACCTGTGGTCGCTTCTGGATTCTATGATCTACGCCCACCACGTGCGCGATCTGGACGAATTGCGGCGTCAGGCGCCAACTCTTTCTCTGCAGGCACAGAACTGGCTGCAAAAGCCGTGTGCGCCGCTGCTGGTGGTAAACGGCGAAAAAGATCCCTGGATCTCCATTCGCGATTTGTACCTGCTCTTGGAAAATGGCGAGCCCAAGTCCGCCCGCACCTACCCGGAAGGCGGCCACATGGGCGGAGATCCCACTACCGACAAACTGGTGGCCAACTGGCTCAGGTCCCACCTGCTCAGGACATGAATATGCGTATATTGTGCTGCTTGACGGTTGTCATGCTCGCCGTAACCTGTGCGACGGCACAGGCGCCCAAGCTGGCCACGGTTCGCGTGGTCACGTTGTTTCCTTCCCTGCCCATCGTGGTGGCCCAGAAAAATGGCTACTTCTCTCAACACGGCATTGAACTGCAGAACGAACACGCGGACAGCTCGAACATTTTGCGCGCCATGCTGGCCAGCGGCAAAGCCGATATCGGCCATGCCGCGGTGGATAATGCCGTGTTTATGATGGAGAGCTCGGCCGCGGATGTGGTCACGGTCATGGGAGGTGATGGCGCCAACAACGAACTGATTGTTCAGCCCGGCATCAAAAGCTTCGCTGACCTGCGCGGGCGCACGCTGCTGGTGGACGCCATCAACACAGCTTATGCGCTGCAACTCAAGAAGATTCTCCTGCTCAACGGGCTCAAGCCGGGACGCGACTGCCAGCTGAAGGCACTGGGCGCCACACCCTTGCGGCTGAAGGCCATGCGCGCGGACAAGCAGTATGCCGGCTCCATGCTGGGGCCGCCCGCTTCGCTGGTGGCCAAGAACGAGGGATTCGGCAGCCTGGGCTCTACCTTGCACTTCATCGGCCCCTATCAGGGCTTTGGCGCTTTTGTCCGCCGCCAGTGGGCCCGCGACCATGCCGGGGTGTTGGAGCGCTACCTGGCGGCTTACATTCAGGCGCAGCGCTGGCTGCTCGATCCGGCCAACAAACAGCAGGTCACCAGCCTTCTGAGCTCCGGGTCGCACCTGGCGCCGGACATTGCCGCAGCAACCTACGCCGACATGCTCGCGCCTGGCGGATACGAGCCGGATGCCCGCTTCGATCCGGCGGCCTTCCGAAACGTGCTCAAGCTGCGCGCTGAGGTGGAGGGAGAGTGGGGCGGACATCCACCGGCGCCGGAAAAATACTACGACCCGGTTTATTACGAAAAAGCGTTATCCATGCTTAAGAAAAGCCGGTAGCACGTCCCCGGGCCTCGTATTCGCGGTTAGTCTCGGCTGGCAATTATCCAAGGAGGCGGTCAATGGCGCGTGTGGTGAAAGTTTCAGCTATGGTGGTTTTGGTGTGGACCGTCGGGGTTCTCACTCCCGGACGGGCGTTGGCCGCGGAAGCTACTCAGGCGGTTGTGGGCGCGGATCACGCATTCGTGCAGGCACTGGCCAAAGGCGACAAAGCGGCCGTCAACAAGCTGCTTGATCCCAACTTCACCTGGACCGACACCCAGGGACAGACGGTGAGCAAGGCTGAAGCCTTGCGCGAGCTGCCTTCGTTCTCCAGTGGCAATCCCGCCGATGCCGAAACGAAGGAAGTGAGCTTCGGCGAGGTTGGCGAGATTACCGCCGTGAGCGGCAAAACTCACGTTCTGCGCGTATGGGTGAAGCGTGCTGACGGATGGCGCCTGCTGGTCTCCCACGCCGCTACCCTGGCCGAAAAAGGCCACACCGGCACCGCGGCGGAGCGCGGCAAGGACTGCGTCAATCCTTGCGAAACCATTCCCTACCGGCCCAAGAACGCGGCGGAACAGGGCGTGATTTCCTCCTGGCAGGCGCTGGAGACAGCCGTAACCCACCACGAATCGCAGAATTGGGCGCCGCATGTGGCGGATGAGTTCCAGCTGATCAGCTCCGGAAACGACCACCCGCTCGACAAAGAAAACCGCATGGACATTCTCGACCGGCAGAAGAAGGCGGGGACCGGTTCAGCGCCGCCGCCGCTCGTCTCCGCTCGCATGTTCGACTTCCCGGACACGGTGGTGATGACTTCGTTGCACCAATCGCCGGGAGGAAAGCCGACGCGCGTGACCCGCATCTGGATCAAGCGCGACGGACGCTGGCAACTGGCCTACAGCCAGCAAACCGGTGTGCAGGCGCCTGCAATGGGGCGCAAGATATCGAGTAAATAATAGGCAGGTTACAGCAACCCGGCCCGCCACGGTTCAGCTGCCGGCAGCTCGAACCTGCTCCGGCTCAGGGAC